>DURQ01000062.1 GCA_012840725.1 Bacillota bacterium | reverse complement strand
GGGCTGTACCATGCACCTGCCGTAGAGGGCAGCACCATCCTGACTCCCATAAAGTGTTCTTACTCCGCGGACTATTTCAAACAGGGAAACAGGCTGAACGTTGTACTAGGTTCTTTTCGGATGGATGCCATCATCCACGAGTACCTCCACCCAGTACTGCGAAGCGTTATCCAGAAACATGCCCAGACAGTCCTGGCATGCAATCCAGCGTGTTCAGGCATTGACAGCTCGTATTATGCGGGTGGGGGTGCTCAGGGGATCCTCAGCGCTTTTGAGGAATACATGGTGCGTCAGCTGACAGATGACTTGCTGGAAAGCCGGTTTCCAGAGAGCTTGGATGAGTACATCTTGAGGATCTTGAGGGATGGAGCCTGAGCGGGCCGTGATCGGTTTAATGGCGATCTGTTGCACATGTCACTGTGCAGTTCCAAGGAGGCGGTATTGTGGATTACACGTGCCCTGTAGCCGAACATGGTGAGATGGAGGTTGTTCAGAGATTTACCGGTACCCACTTCACCGGAGATGAGAAGTACTATCGGGTGGCGTACTGCCCGAAGTGCGGCATCTACCATTTCGTTGTCTCTATGGAGGCAGCGGTTAGTTCCGGGGTGAACTGCTTTTCTTTCCGGGTTGAACTCACTGCAGATGAAGCCCGCGAAATGCTGGCCGTAATGGCAGAGGAATCGGATCCTGATCGCATTGAGCAGTATCTTGAGCGGTTTGACCAGAACAGCGTTGACCGGCGGGCAATCATCGAGGATGAGTACGAGCGCTGGGTGTCCTCGGAGCAGTGAGTTCTTCTTCACCATTGAAAGGAGGGGAGCAGGATGCAGAGAATAGTCCCGAATCTGTGGTATGACCAGGAAGCTAAGGAAGCCGCCCTATTCTACATCGGCCTTTTTGAGCAGTCCAGGCTGTTGTCCACCCATGTGATCAAGAATCCTCGGCCCTTCAGCGACTCTGAGATCGTAACCTTTGAGCTGAGGGGGCAGCAGTATATGGCCATCAGCGCAGGCCCATTCTTCAAACTCAACCCCGCCATATCGCTGATGGCAGCCTGCAGCTCGGCTGAGGAAGTGGACAGACTGTGGGAGGCGCTGCGTGAAGGGGGCACAGAACTCATGCCCCTTGGCGAATACCCGTTCAGCAAGCGTTACGCTTGGGTCCAGGATCGCTACGGCCTATCCTGGCAGCTGATGTTGGTCGAGGATGAAGCCCATCAGAAGATAATCCCCTGCTTGCTGTTCTCTGGAGATGCCTGCGGAAGGGCCGAAGAAGCGGTTCGGTACTATGCCAGTGTGTTCGAGAACTCGGAAGTGGGCGAGATCAGCAGATACGAAGAGGGCGAAGCGCCATCCTCGAAAGCCAAGGTGAAATATGCAGCTTTCAGGTTGGATGGTTTGAACCTCGCCGCGATGGATAACGGCTATGATGCTGACTACACGTTCAACGAGGCCTTTTCCTTCGTGGTGAACTGCAGCGATCAGCAAGAGATCGACTATTTCTGGGACAAACTCTCGAAAGACCCTGAGGCGGAAAACTGCGGATGGTGCAAAGACCAGTTCGGGGTGTCCTGGCAGGTCGTTCCCGCCAACATGGAGGAGATCCTGTTCAGCGGATCTGAAGAGCAGATGCAGAGAGTGAACGCGGCTGTGATGGCCATGAAAAAGCTTGACTTGGGCGCCTTGTACAGGGCGAAGCTTGGCGAGTAGAGACGGAAAAGACAGACCCCCGAAACGTTCTTCGGGGGTCTTAACTTCGGTTACGACTGTTTCGGCAGCAGCGGCGCTGCCAGATGGATCTTTGATAGATCACGCACCGATTCCCGCTCGATGATCTCGTGGGGCAGGTACGTCCGCAGCTGCTCTAGGGGTTTGCCAGCCCTGAGCTTGTCCAGGGTGTGCATAGCCGTCCTGCCTATCTCATACATGGGCTGGGCTACCGTGGTAAGTTTCGGTATGCTCATCCAGGAGATTTTGGTGTTGTCAAATCCCATGACCGAAACGGTGTCAGGAACGGCGATGCCGAGATCGTGGAGGAGAGAGACTGCCCCCAAGGCGATCTCGTCGCTGGCGCAGAATACTGCTGTGAGTTCGGGATGCCGTTCGTACAAACGCCCCATGGCTTCGCAGCCGCTCTGGAAGTGGAAGGAGCTGAACTCGACGCGGGAACCCACATCCTCCATCCCGAGGAGCTCCCTGCAGGCACGTTTGAACCCCTTAAAGCGGGGAAGGCCGGCAATGCTGTCGCCGATGGGCCCGCTGATCATGCCGATGCGTGTATGCCCCCTGCTCACCAAATACTTCGCCGCATCATAGCTGGCCTGCTCATCATTGATCTTGATCGAAGGAAGCTCGTAGACCAGTGACTCCGTGGCTGCTAAGACCACAGGGATTTTCATCTTGCGGAAGATCTGGTAAAACTCCTCGCTGATGGCCTTACTCATAAAGATGATGCCGTCGACGCGCTTTTGACGGAGGACGTCAAGGTTGCGGATGGTGCGCTCGCTGCTCGCGTCTGTATTGCACAAGATGACGTGGATGCCCAGGGCGTGCCCCGCATCTTCTATCCCCTTAACCACCTCGGCAGCATAGGGGTTGGAGATGTCGGGCATGAGCACTCCAACGGTGTCAGTCTGCTTGGAAATGAGTCCTCTGGCCAGAGCGTTTGGGGTGTAGCCCAGTTCCTTGATGGCCTGTTCCACAAGTCTGCGCTTTTCAGGGCTCACCATTTCTGGAGCATTTACCACCCGGGAGACGGTGCTGATCGACACCCCGCATCTTTCCGCTACTTCTTTGATCGTTGCCATTTTCTCACCTCGCCTTAAGCTCGGGCCAATCGAGCTCTATCCCCTCCCTAACAAGGAGCTCTTGGAACTCCCGCAGCACAGTCCTGTTGTTCCTCACTTCCCTGGGCCTGAGGCCCTTTGCCACGCAGAAGGCAGCCAAGCTTCCAGCGGCTTCCCCCACATTCCATTCCACCGGGTGAAGGCGGTAACAGCCTTGGGTGATGTGGGTCACTCCGATGTTCTTGGCGGCGGCTAGGAGGTTCTCCATCCGCCGGGGGATCAGGCTGCCTAGGGGAATCTGGAAGGGCAGGCTGGAGACATCGATGTAATTGCGGCCCCCTGTGCTTGGGTGCAGATCGATGCGGTAGCTGCCGATCCCCACCGAGTCGAAGAACGGGGCACCTTTCACCCCGGGCTGGGAGTCGGGGCTGACATGCTGCTGCAGGACTGTGAACTCGGCTTTGATCCGCCTTGATTCACGGATATATGGGTGGGCCAGGCCGTCCGCTGTCCCCACAATATCTGAACGCAGGCGCAGTCCAGGATAGCCGCGGCCTCCATCAGGGCGAGGAGCTTCGGTCTGCATCCAGTACAGAAAAGACAGAGAGAGCTGTTTGGCAGCTTCTATATGCCTGGCCCGTTCACCTTCGCTCACATCAATGATGGGGCCCAGCCAGTAGTCGATCTGCGGCCAGTTCACCAAGGTGATATCGCTCTGGAAGGCGCCTTCCTCGAAGTTTTCCTTGTCGATAATCCTCCGAAAGAGCCAGAGGGAATCGATGATCCTTTTGCCGGGCTGCGGAAACAGATCCCGCGTCCAGGGCTCCAGGGTATCGGGCCGGGGATGGGTCCAGCTGAGAAGTCTATCCGGCCAGAAATCGGGCTGGTACTCCCGCCAGAAGCCATAGTCCCTGGGCCTTGCGATCGTGTGGTTTTCCCCGGGCAGGTAATCCAGGGCAAAGCAGATGGTAAAGGACTGCATATCCCTGGGATCCGCCTCTTCTGGGGCAGCTGGCTCTCCCGTTTCGCTGCGCGCCTCTGCGCCGGTCACATACTCCACGCCCGCCAAGGGCAGCACATCGCCGCATTCCGTTGCGTCGAGGAAGTAGGGGCCTTCCAGTTCCACCAGCTCATTCGTCTGGAGATTGCGTACAGTGACCGACTGCACGAAATCACCTGTAGTCCGGGCACTTTCAACGCGATGCCGCAGAAGGATAGTAACCAGACCGCTCGATACGAAGGGCGCGAGCATTTCTGTAAGGACCGCCAAGGCCACTTTGGGCTCGTGACATAACCTGCTCACCCAGCCGTTTCCCGGGTTCAGCTGTCGGTTTCGGCGGGCTGCCGGGGTCAATGGGTAATTGCGGCGGTAGTACTCCCGTACCCGTTCACGGAACTCCCGGTAACTGGCCGTGGCTCCGAACTGCTCTATCCACGGGTGTTCATCCGGGGGCACGGCTTGACTGGTGAGCTGGCCGCCGATCCAGTCCGTTTCCTCAGTGAGGATCACCTTCCTGCCGAGCCTGGCTGCGGCTAGAGCGCTGGCTGTCCCGCCTACGCCACCGCCAAGGATAACCACATCTGCAGTCATCTTCTTCGTGCTTTCCATCGCTCAACCTCCATCTTACCCTTTTACCGAGGAACTGACGAGCCCCTCGATGATGTACCTCTGGCCGAGAAGGAACACAAACACGATGGGGATTATGGACGCGGTTGCTGCCGCCATCATCCCGGGATAGTCAATGGAATGCTCCAGGATGAAGTTGTTCAGGCCTAGAGGGACGGTAAAGAGCTTCTCGCTGATCAAGAAGACAAGGGCGTCTTCGTAATTGTTCCAGTTCCAGGTGAAGTCCAGGATGCCGAAGGTGACCAGGGTCGGTTTGGCCAGGGGCAGGAAGATCCTGGTGAAAATGGTGAAGTGGCCTGCCCCATCGATAAACGCTGCTTCCTGAAGTTCTTTCGGCAAGGTGAGGAAGTACTGGCGCATGTAGAAAACCCCGATAATAGTGAACATCCCAGGCAGGATCAAGGCCCAATGGGTGTTGTAGATATTGGCCCAGTCGAACATGATGAACTTGGGAACAAACAGAACTTGGGGCGGCACCATCATCATCACGAGGTACAGCCCGAAAAGAAGATCGCGGCCCCTAAACTCGATGCGGGCAAACCCGTAAGCCGCCATGGCCCCGAAGCAGAGGGCGCCGGCCACGGACAACATGGTGATTTTCAGGGAGTTCTTGTAGTAGTTCACAAAACTCAACCGGCCGAACCACACCTTTTCATGGGCAGCCCAGTTAAGCCGGGAAGGCAGCCACTGTACAGGCCAGGAGAATACTTCAGCCTGGGTCTTAAAGGAAGTGCTGATCATCCAGAAAAGGGGGATGAGCATCACGAAACCTGCCAGGACCATAATAACGGTTACGAGCACTCTTCGTGCGGCGCTCTGACTGCGCACGGCCATACCTCCTTCCTCAGTAATGCACCCATTTCTTCTGCCCGTACCACTGCACGACCGTGAAGGCGAAGATGATCAGGAAGAGTATGATGGCGATGGTGGAAGCGTATCCGAGTTCGTAATAGCGGAAGGCGGTGCGGTAGACATATAGGGGCAGAGTCAAGGTGCTGTTCGCCGGCCCGCCGCCAGTCACCGCCTGGATCAGGCCGAAGCTCTTAAAAGCATTCATGGTCCCGATCACCAGCAGGAAGAAGGTGATCGGGCTGATGAAGGGCAGGGTTACGTGGCGCGTTATCTGCCAGCTAGAGGCTCCATCGATCGCGGCCGCCTCCTTCAGCTCCCGGGGCACATCCTGGAGTACCGCCAGGAAAATGATCATGTTAAAGCCCAGGCTGTGCCAGGTGGAGATGATGATTATGGCGGACATCGCGCTGCTGGTGGAGGCCAGCCAGTTCGGGGGCTTAGCGACGCCTATGCTCCTCAGCAGGTGGTTGATGGGTCCCTGGGTTGGATGGAAGAGCAGCATCCAGGAGAATCCGATGGCTATCGCGCTGATCAGATAGGGCAGGAAAAAGGAGGCCCTAAGCGCATTTCGGGCATAGACCTTCTGGTTGAGGGCGCTGGCAGCCAAGAACCCCAAGGCGACAGACATGGGCACGTGGAGCAGGTAGAGGATGTTGCTGCCAAGGGCCTTTAGGAAGATTTCATCGGAAAAAAGCCGCTGAAAGTTGGCCAGCCCTGTGAACTTAAGGCCCCTGCCCGCCGGGCCCAGCCAGTTGGTGAAGGCCAGGCCAAAGGAGAAGAGCAGCGGAAGGAGGAAGAACACGGTCACCCCCAAAACGCTGGGCAGTACGAACAAGTAACCGATAAGCCGCTGCCGTTTCATCCAGCTCACAAGTGAACACCTCCCCGGGGGAGTGAACGCCGGGAAGAAGCGCAGGCTTCTTCCCGGCACTGTTCAGCTACTGACGCTCCAAGAACTCGTTGTGGAACTTCACCATGTTGGCGATGGTGTCGTCCAGGCTCTGTTCACCAAGGAAGTACTTTTCGATCTCCTGGTTGATGTAGTCAAGCACTTGGTAGGGAGGAACGGGGATCAGCTTCGTGTTTTCCATCTCGTAGGTGCGGTCAAGGGATTCTAGGTTGTAGGTGTCCTCGGCACCGGAGACGATCAGCTTTCTGGCTTCAGCCTGGGGTGCATCGGTATGGGCGGGCACCCTGCCGCCCGGGGCCAGGGCCATCATGCCCTCCACAGCCCACCACTGGATGAACTCCCAAGCGGCATCGGGATACTTGCAGTGGGCAGTGATGGACATGGCATCTTCAATGTGGTGGCCGGGAATGCTGTAACCTTCGAAGTAGGGATAGGGGCAGAAGGCAATTGTGAAATCTCTGGGGTACTGGGCGAGGTCATTGGACATGCGCAGCCGCCAGGCACCGGCTTGGTAGAGGGGCAGCTCGCCTTTGAGGAACATCTGCTCGGGAGCCATGTTGGTGGCTTTCTGCACGGCGAGTATCGGCATGGTTTTGTCTTCGTACATCATCTTGTAGAAGGTCTCCAGGCCCAGACGGACATTGGGATGATCCAGGTTGGACTTCCCGTCTTCGCCCACAAAACCCACATCGATCAGAGCATGCTGGATGATCCCGTGGATGTTTCCTGCATCAAGGGCAAAGGTGTACTCGAACTCCGGGCTTTTCAGGGCGAGGGCCAGCTCCCTGAGTTCTTCCACAGTGAGCTTCTCTGGAACTTCCAGGCCTTTTGCCGTGAGAACGTCTTCGTTGATCATGACAAAAATGGCGTTGATGTTGGTGGGGAGGGCGTAGTAGGCTCCGTCGATCTTCCAGCGCAGAGCACCAGAACCGATCTTTTCGAAGAGATAGTCTTCATCGAGCCGGTCTGAGAGATCGAGGAGCAGGCCGGAGCGCACACGCTGTTCGTAATCGTTGGCTGAATGGGACATGAGGATATCCACCGCTTCGCCGGTCTGCATGGCGATGTTTACCCGCAGGTTGCCCTCGTCATTGTTCACGTAGCGGTTGTAGGTGACTTGAATGTGAGGATTGAGGGCATTCCACTTCTCCACCGCCTCCAGAGGCCCGTTTTCTGCCGGGACGCCGCTCCAAAACTGGAGCCGGATGACTTCTTCGGCACTCACCGCAGCTGCACAAGTCAAGAGAGCCAACAACGCAACCGAGGCCAGAAACACAGTACGCCTTGACATGCTTGCCAATCCTCCTGTTAGTATTCTTGAAAAGCTTTTCATAGAGGGTCAACAAAAAGGGCAAACGGTCTCGGATGCCTTTACTGCTATGTATGATGTATTCCTTGTCCCAAAGAGATGAAGTGTATCGTTGAAAAGCCTTTCATCCCGAATTGTAAAAAACAAGGCGCTTTCTGTCAATACTTTCTAGGAAAACTTAACAAAAAGCGTGGGAATAGGTCCGGTCGGGCCAACATGTCTGCTCGCGGCACCCCGTTTACCCCTAGTCTTCTGGGCGATGCTGCGGCAGGGTAATGTACCATCTCACCCCAAACTTGTCCATCACGATGGTGGCCAAAGGGCTCCACGGTAACTCACAGGGATCCAAGACAACCCTTCCGTCCTGCCTCAACATCTGAAAGACCCGTTCAAACTCATCCCTGGACTCAACGGTGTAACCCAGCTCAACCGGGTTGACGTACGACAAGTCCATGCCATTGGGAAGGTCCTTGTCATTTGCTTCTGCTACAGCGAGAAAGGGCTCCCCATCCTTAAGCAGTTCTGAATGGAAGTAATTCCCGTCTTCGTTCAGAACATGATATCCCAGTTCCAGCCCGAATGCATCACAGTACAACTCAACGGCCTCTCTGCTTTTTTTGGCATAGACGCCTATTCCAATATTCATAGTCCATCTTCTCCCAACTTAAGGTAGAATAACCTTGTAGTCGTCTTCCGGATTGATCGTGTGGCGAAAACAGGTTACCATGTCAACGCTTTCGGCAGGTGTTGCAGAAAACCTCCATGCCGTGCATCACATTCCTTGCCGCACCACGGCGGTTTTCTCTGGTCGGTTACGGGACAGGCAGAACAGCAAGAAGGAGAAGTCAATGAAACAGCAGCGTCAGTATCCCAAAGTCATGATATCCCGCAAAGCGGAGCGCAGTGTGAAAGCGGGGCATCCGTGGATCTTCGGGGAAGAGATCATCAGTTCAGAGGGGGAACTCCAAGACGGAGGATTGGTGGATGTCTTTGCCGGCACGTCCTTTATGGGCACCGGCTTCTACAACAGCGCAAGCAAGATTTCCGTCCGGCTTATCTCCCGCAATGCCAACGATGTCTTTGACGATCGCTTTTGGCGCCGTCGAGTGGAGTACGCCATTCGTTACCGCCAGACAGTGATGCCTGGTGCAGACTTCGCCTGCTGCCGCCTGGTACACAGCGAGGCAGACCAGATGCCGGGGCTGACGGTGGACCGCTACGGCAGCCTTCTTTCCGTACAGGTTGCCTGCTTGGGCATGGAATTGGTTAAGCACACGGTCTACCGGGCGTTTTGGGATGTGCTTTCCGAGATGGGTGAGCCGATCACAGGTATCTTTGAGCGCAACGACAGCAGCCTGCGCACCCTGGAAGGGCTGCCCGAGTACAAGGATTGGTACCGCTTCGACGGGAGGCCTGTGCCGGACTCGGCCGTAACGGAAATCTGCGAAAACGGTGTGAGGTACCTTGTGGACGTGGAGAACGGCCAGAAAACTGGGTTTTTCTTGGACCAGAAGTATAACCGCGCTGCTGTGGGTCGTATTGCCAGCGGCAAACGGGTGCTGGACTGCTTCACCCACACCGGTTCCTTCGGCCTGAACGCCGCACTTGGCGGGGCTGAGCATGTGACCTGCGTAGATATCTCCCGGGCGGCAATCGATCTTGCCAAAGAAAACGCCCGTCGCAACGGGCTTGAGGGGAATATGGACTTCATCTGTGAAGATGTGTTTGACCTCCTGACACGGCTGGCAGATCAGAAATGCCGCGACTATGATCTGATCATCCTTGACCCGCCGGCCTTCACCAAATCCCGCAGGGAAGTGCGGGACGCCGCCCGCGGTTACAAGGAGATCAACCTGAAGGCTATGAAGCTTCTACCGCGGGGCGGATACCTGGCAACCTGCAGCTGCAGCCACTTCATGACGGATGAGTTGTTCCGCAGAGTGTTAGCAGAGGCGGCCAAAGATGCAGCCGTATCGCTCCGTCAAATCGAAGCCCGTCAGCAGGCACCGGACCATCCCATACTGTGGGGTGTGCCGGAGACGGAGTACCTCAAGTTCTACCTCTTCCAAGTCGTTTGACCACGGCTGCTGTCAACGCAATCCGCATGGCCGCGGGCACCTCTATCTGAACACTCTCTGAAAAACGCCAAATCCTGGCGTTTTTTGTTATCAAAGCATTGTCCTAAGTGGTAATTGGTGGTAGGCTGAGGGTAGAGGAAGCCTACCAAACATATCCATTCGAACGAGGTGTCGGAGAAAATGCATTGGTTTGGCAATCTCAGGGTTGGCGGCAAACTTGCGGTGCTGGTGGTGGCAGTGCTGCTCGTCTTCATGCTTACGAGTGTTATGGCGTTTAGATCCTTGGCGACTATCGACAGCAATGTCGACACGATGTACCAGTGGATGCTCATCCCCATCGTCAGCGTTGAGGACGCCGTCACCCGTTATCTTGAGCTGAGCAGATTAGTCCTGGAGCTCGAGACCGGCAGCCAAGCGGCAGTCCTGCAGGACCAGGCCGACAGCCACATAACAGCCGTTCAGGAGACGATCAACAAGTACCTGACGGAATACGCACTTTTCAAGGATGCAGGCAGTGTCACCATGTTCACAAAGGCTGGAAGGGCTGACCTTTTGAGGCTTGAGGAAGAAAGCGTGCGCTGGCTGGCGGCCAACCTCGAACCCCTGAAGCAGGCTGTCGACAACGTGTTTCGCACTCAGGATCTGGAGAGTTGGCGGAGGAGCGGTGAACCGCTTCTCGATGAAGGCAGAGTCCAGCTGGGGCGGTTGGTGTCGGTCAACCTGGAGGCGGCTGCTCTGTTAGAGACCGATTCCACTCAAGAGTATACTAAGACGCGGACCAGGCTTCTGATCGTGATTTCCGCAGCTGCGCTGTTGTCCATCCTTGTTGCCGTTGGTATCACGAGGTCAATTACCAAACCGCTGAAAGCCATCCGTGAGTTGGCGGTGAAAATCTCCAGCGGTGATCTTACGGCCGCAGCAGACATTAAAAAGAGAGATGAACTCGGTCAGATGGCCCAGGCCTTGAACCAAGCCGTTGAGCACCTGCGCGAAACTATGACGACAGTGTTGAGACTGTCAAACGACGTGCTGAGAGCCAGCCAAGATCTGTCAGCCAGTGGCTGAGGAGGTCAGTGCCTCCATTGAAGAGGTGGCAAGCACCACAAATGAGTTCGCTTCCACCGTAGATACCATGAACAAGCACACGCAAGACGTTTCTGAGTCCTCCAAGGGCATCGCAAGCACCGCTGCAGCCAGCAGCGAGGATATGGGCAAAGCTGTGAACCGGATTGAGGAACTCAGAACGATCATGAGCGAGCTGGCTTCGTCCATGCACGAGCTCCACGACAAGTCCAAGGAGATCGGGAACATCGTAGATCTCATCACGGATGTGGCCGATCAGACCAATCTCTTGGCACTAAACGCGGCGATAGAAGCGGCGAGAGCCGGTGAACACGGACGTGGCTTTGCTGTTGTGGCAGAGGAAGTCCGCAAACTCGCCGAGCAGACTTCAGGCGCCACTGCCCATATTACTGCCTTAGTCTCGGATATCCAGCGGCAAGCCCAGGCGGTGATGACCGAATCAGATGCCGGTGCCTCCGATGTGGAAGACAGCTCGACACTGATCAAAGAAAGCTGGAAGGGCTTGGACGCCATTTTGGATAAAATCGCCGCTATCGCGAAGGATGTCGAACAGTTGGCGGCTGGTACACAGCAGATCGGAAGTGGAAGTGAGGAGATCGCCGCTACGACTCAAGAGCAGTCTGCCTCGATCGAAGAGGTGGCCGCTTCCGCTCAAAACCTCAGCCAAACCGCTGAGGATCTGCAGCGCAGCGTCGCCTTCTTCAAGGTGAGTTAGTTCGAAAACCAAGACAATAGACAGGGGCAGAACTGGGCATGTGCAGTTCTGCCCCTTTGACATGTCATGGATGTTGTGAAGAGAAAAAGCAATGCCGCGACTATGATCACCTGTACTTCCGTGCCTTGTGGACTACTGTGCAACCCATTCGGGGATGAGCTTGCCGCCGTTTAAGCTTGCGAAGTCGGGCCACTTGCGTTCCTGAAGGTGCTCGATGAAACTCTCCGTAAACTCTTCTTTCCCAGGAACATTCTCGGGCCATGCCAGATCGAGGATCTGCCAGGCCAAGTCAGCGTGCCCCGAGTACATCAATTCCAAGAGCTCTCCCCAAAAGGCCTTGCTATCTTCATCGGCGATCCCGCCTGCCTCGATACCTCTGCGCACTCTCCGCAAGATTTCAAGCGTCCCATAGGCGTTGGGTGCAGGCTTCAGCATTGCCTCATCGCAGAGCTTCCATTCGCCGTTTTCCAATGTGAAGACTACCGTTGGCATCGGCGAAAACGAGCGGCTTACCCTCCAATACACCCAATAGTTGTCCTGGAGTATCAGTTCCAGTCCGGGCGCAGCTGCGACATCGGCGAAGTAACAGACGCCATCTCCGAAGGTGATTTCCGCGAGTTTCTTCGGTTCACTGCCCAGTTCGATTACGTACAGAGTGCCACCACCGTGGGCGCCTCCTGACCTTTGGATGATCGCCACATCGGGGGTCCCGTTGCCGTTGATGTCAGAACCAAAGGCAGGCTGCAGCCCTTCAGGCCCTTCCATGTCTGCTATGTCAAAACCGATAAAACCATACTCTGAGTAGACTTGCTCGTCTCCTTTGAGAATCTCGAAGAAACCGACGGCGATTTCCGTCCACATCCTCACCGTGTAGTCCTCGAACGAGGCTTCTCCCCGCAGCATCATCATGTCCTCTACCTCCACTTCTTCGGGCAGAAGGTGGAGGCCTTCAGGCTCGAGCCCCCAGATACGGAGCCTCTTTAGGGGCAGCCCTTCCAGAGGGGAGACGTCCTTCACTCTTGAAAACGACAGGTAGAGTTCGGTGAGCTGATCGAGACCAGCTAGGGGAGTCAGATCTTCCACGAGGGTCTCATTGAGCCAGAGTTTTTTGAGGTTCTTCAGCTCAGCCAGCGGGGTGATATTTCTGATCGGGTTATCGGACAGCAGCAGGTATTCCAGCCCTTTGAGCGAGGCGAGTGGACCAAGATCAGAAATACGGTTGCCAAAAAGACTCAGATACCCCAGGCCATGAAGTGATGCGAGCGGAGCCACGTCCGTTATCCGGTTCTGACTTAGGGACAAGGTGTGCAGGTTCTGCAGGGGGGTAAGGAAGGTCAAGTCGACCAACCCGCAGTTATCCATGGTGAGCTCTCGCAGGGAAGTCAGTTTCCCGACAACCTCAGGGCAGGATAGGGGCTCGTCGGCATAAATGACCAGGGCTCTGAGATTTGGCAGCCTCACCAGTGGCGAGAGGTCAAGGTCGCCCACCTCGTACAGGGCGAGTTCCTCCAAAGCCTGGAGAACTTCTATCCCTTCCAGCGTCGAAACGTGATGGACCTCAAGACTCTTTACCGCGTCCGCTTCTTGTTGGCTGGACTCCACGGCTTTCAGCAGATACGGATCGGCGATGTCCGCTTTATCGACTCCGTCTGCCCAGACCGGCAGAGCCATCAAGGCGACCGCCAAGAGCAGAGCCATGACACGGATTCTACAGCGGGTATTCATGAAACCACCCTTTCTCGTCCTTGTCACATCACAAGCAGGATCTCGCCAATCCATCGCCAAAAGCGGCAGAAACGCAGCTCCAGACATGTCCAGACAGGAAACAGAGAGGGGCAGAGCTGGAGATTGTTCCTGTTTTGCCTTTGACTCTCAGAACACATGCCTCCCTTATCGCGACGGCACGCTCTCGATGTGCCGGAAAAGCCCATCGCCATTTCCTTCCTTCTTCCTTTGACCGATCCTCCTTGTGTTCTCCTTTTGTGGGTTACCATTTGAGTTACCATCCTGAAAAAAGGAGCAGCCGTCCTTGAACCGTTGAGGCCCTTTGCCATCGGGGATATCGCAATTACGCCGATACCCACAGATCATTGCTTTTAAGGGATGGAAGCGGCCTGTGCGTGTAGCCCTGCTCTCTGATAGGCGTATGCGGCGCCAACAGGACCTTCTTTTGGCGGTGCCGATGTGTTAAGATAGATGCAGTATCGGTCGGCCAAGAGGAGGAGAACCATTGCCTGGGAAATACAAGCAGACGCTGCGTGCCTGTTATCTGGGCCTTGTTACGCAAGCTATCAACATCAACCTTGCACCTCTGTTTTTCGTGATCTTCCATGATCAGTTTGGACTGTCCTTTGAGATGCTCGGCCGCCTTGTGCTGCTTAACTTCACAACCCAGTTGGCTGTTGAACTGGCGGCTCTCAAGTTCGTGGACCGCATCGGTTACAGGGCATCAGTGATCATTGCCCACAGCCTATCGTGCTTGGGGATCATCGGGCTGGGAATACTGCCCCGCCTTGTGTCTAACTCAACATTGGCCCTGGCAGCGTCCGTGCTCACCCTGGCCTGCGGCGGAGGGATCATGGAGGTCGTGATCAGCCCCATCGTTGAATCGCTCCCGACAGAGGCCAAGGCTGCGTCCATGAGCCTGCTCCATTCCTTTTACTGCTGGGGACAGATGGCCGTCGTGATGATCACGACGCTGATCTTGTGGGTCTTTGGCAGGCAGATGTGGTTCTACCTCCCTCTCTTCTGGGCCCTGATACCGCTTTACAACCTCTTCCAGTTCATGCGAGTTCCCATGCGGGAGCTCGTACCGAAGGGTGAAGAGATGTCCATCCTGGAGCTTTTCCGTTCCCCCGTTTTCTTCCTTTCGCTCCTGCTCATGATCTGTGCAGGCGCGGCAGAACTGACCATGTCCCAGTGGTCAAGCCTATTCGCGGAGATGGGGCTTGGAGTTCCGAAAGTAGTGGGCGACCTGGTGGGTCCTGCTCTCTTCGCCTTTTTCATGGTTGTGGGACGCACGGCCTATGGCATGCGCGGTGGCGCCATCAACCTGACAAAGGCTCTCAGGGCCGGCTGCCTGCTGTGCATAGCCTGCTACGCCCTCACTGTATTCTCAAGCCTGCCCTTCTTCTCTCTGCTCGGAGCATCGCTGTGCGGGCTTTCTGTCAGCCTCATGTGGCCTGGCATCCTCAGCCTGAGTGCGGCTAGGTTTCCCAGGGGTGGAACGGCAATGTTTGGCATCCTTGCCATCTCCGGCACCTTGGGCTGTTCATTGGGCCCGTGGCTTACTGGCCTGGTTTCTGATCTGAGCCAGAACTCTGCCATCGTGCAGAACTGGAGCGCCTCTAGAGGGTTTGGCCTGGAACAGGCAGGGCTGCGCACCGGACTCCTCGTCGGCATTGTCTTTCCCATATTGATGCTGGTCGGGATGGCTGCACTGCAGAGGCTCAGCGCAGGTGGCGGACTGAATGAGGCAGGAAACCCGAGATAGGGATGGAAAATGTAGTGCATCCATATATCGACGAGGTTTGCGCATATACAGGTTCATGAAGTGCAGTAGGGAGGAACGGACAGGCATGAACCCCGGGCAGAAGATATTCTACGATTTCATCATGGAGCGGGTGCAGGAAGGAAAAGCCGAAGAGGCTCAGGCGCTGCTGGAAGAAAGCTTCGCCCGGCAGGCTGCAGGGACATTTGACCGGGAGTACTTCCGGGAAATAGCATCCAAGATTCTCTCCCTGGTCAAGCCCCGAGCAGCAGAGGAAGTGCGGGCGGCCATGGAGGATTTCGGCTCCAGACTGTAAGCAGCGCTGGAAGGCGTTTTAGTCAAGGCGAAAAAGAATGTGCGGTCCGAGATCAGCGGAAAAAGGGTGTCTTCCACGATGGAAGGCATCCTTTTTTTGCTGTTCAGGTAAGGCCAAAAATTTGTTCTCTTTTTTTGGCCAAACCCCGCTGCAGACTCTTCCGCGGTTCGCCAAACCTTGGTAGACTGGAGAAAACGGCAAAAGAGGGGTGGAACGCGTTGACATTGAGGAAGGCGTTGGATTCAGAAGTAGAAAAGCTGATCGAGATCTCGAAGGCGGCATTTCACAGCGACATTCACGTTGGTGCTCCAGGGGAAGGCGGACCGCCTAACTATGACTCCCTTGAGTTCCACACAAGGATGCAGCGTGAGGGTCATCTGTTCACCTTCGAGGTTGAGGGAACGATTGTCGGTGGGGCACTGCTGTTCAGAGACGGGCCGATCCTGTACGTGGGCCGGCTCTTCATCTCACCGGAGTTCTTCCGCCAGGGCCTGGGGCAGAGGTTGATGGAGGAGATCGAGGCCTGCTATCCCGACGTGCAGGTAGCGAAACTTGAGACTCCCGTCTGGAATGTGCGTACCAACCGCTTCTACCCCAAGTGCGGCTACGTGGAAGTGAGGCGGGATCAAGAGAGCGTATACTTCGAGAAACAGCTGAACCAGAGCGGCGGAGAGAGGAAGAACGCCGGCTGATCGACTGCCTAGCTTTCATCGTACTGACGGAGGAAAAGGAGGAGAGACATGGCTGTGCTTCAGGTTACGGACCCGAACACCATCGCACCGCTTTTTGCAGGCAGGGAGGACACTCTGATCTGGTCCTACCTGCAGGGTTGTATGGGCGAAGCCTTCGCCGATGACCTGCAAGAACCGCAGTCAGCTGTGATCTGCGTGGGCGGTTTCATGTTCTTTGCCGGTAGGCCGGACCCCGAGATGGTTGCTGTCAAGCCTGCTAGTTTCACCTTCGACTGTGTCCTCATGGTGCCTCCCAGCAGAGACTGGGAGGAGGTGATCGAGGCTGTTCTCGGAGAAAGGGCCCACCGCTGGGTGCGCTACGCAACAAAGAAGGACAAAACCGCCTTTGATCTTGAGAAGCTCGCGCAGTATGCCGCAGGCCTGCCCCCAGGTTTTGAGCTGCGGCCCATCGACAAAGAACTCTACGATCGTATCCTGAAGCTGCCTTGGGCTTGGGACATGTGCGGCCACTTCCCGAGCTGCGAAGCTTTTGCCGCACACGCCCTCGGCTTTGTCATCCTGCATCAAGGGGAGGTGGTTGCAGGAGCTTCCACCTACTCCTACTACCACGGCGGTATTGAGGTGGAGATCGATACGAGGCAGGATTACCGGCGCCGGGGCCTGGCAACCATCTGCGGAGCCGCACTGATCTTGGAATGCCTGGCTCGGGGGCTTTACCCGAACTGGGATGCTCACAACAGAGAGTCCATTGCTCTGGCCCAGAAACTTGGCTATGTCTTTGATCGGGAGTACACCTGCTATGAGGTTTACCCCTGGCGGAGTCTTTAGCGAAAAATGGCAAAAAGACGCAAATAAGTTGACACCATGCAGATATGGTGCAACAATATACAGTAGGAACGTGTGATTCAAGTAACGATGAGGAAGAACAAAGGCAAACGTCTCGAAAGGGGCGGACGCAAAGCTCCGGGTCTAAAGCTGCGTACAGCCATGATGGCCGAGCTGCTCTTTGCGATCGTGTGGGTATACGTCTTTTGGCGTGTAAAGAGCCAGTCCTCATTGGGAACTGGCTTTTTTCGCGCTAGCAACTGGGCAGAGGTGTTGAACTAAGGTGCCGGTACACGATGAGATCTTGATGCACGTGGTGGCCCGCTTGGATGATGAAACCTTCATCCACTGCAGACGGGTAAAATCATTGGCGCTCTCCCTTGGGAAGACAGCAGGTCTACCGCCTACCGAACTCAAGCTGCTCGGACAGGGCGCCTTCTTCCATGATATTGGCAAGAGTTTTCTGCCCCGTGATGTCCTGCAGAAACAGGCGCCCCTTAGCCCCCGGGACAGGGCGATCATCAAGATGCACCCCAAACTGGGTTGGGACTTCGCCGAACTGATCGGGCTTGAGGAAGGGGTTAAGAGGATCATCCTTGAGCACCATCTATGGGCAGATGGGCGGGATGGCTATCCCGACGAGCTGACCGGATGCAAGCCGTGCTTTCTTGCCCAGATCACAGCCGTGGCCGATGCGGTTGATTCCATGACCAGTGACTACCGGACGGCAAAGAGTCTCGATGCCTGTTTGGAATACCTGGAAGAAAACGCTGGTACCAAGTTCAGCCGCACAGCGGTGGAGATCTTCAAGGCGGCCGCCAGCAAGGGGCTGGTTCCATTGCCGCAGTCGGCTCCTGTGAGAAGCCTATCAAGGTAGAAAGCCTTCGCGTGTTCCCGCGAGCGGGAAGGCGCGAAGGTTTTCTTTTGCCCATCAGGCAACCAATATTTACATGAGATGTGCGCATTGGTTAGTGGGAACGCATCAGGTTTAGGGGTAGTATAGGGGTAGGAGGTATGAAAAGGATGAAAAGTTCGAGAGACAATATCGCGGAAAACCTCCGCTTCCTGCGAAGCCGCCAAGGGCTGACCCAAGAACAGGTAGCCGAGGCCATCGGCGTGTCGCGACAGGCTGTGGCCAAATGGGAGAAAGGGGAATCCCTGCCCGACATCCTTAACTGCGAGGCCCTCGCAGACCTCTTCGACGTCTCCCTGGAGGACCTGGTGCGCCATGATGCGGAAGAGGAAGGGGTACCGATTCCCCCGCGCAATAAGCACATTTTCGGTGTGGTTACCTTGGGCGAACGCGGGCAGATCGTTCTCCCCAAGAAGGCCCGGGACACCTTCAACCTGCAGCCTGGCGATGCGCTCGTGGTGTTGGGGGATACGAACCCCATGAGCCGAGGGATCGCCCTTATGGAAAGCAGCACCTTTATGAGGATGACAGGCGCTCTGCTGCCAGAAGTCTTCCCCGGGAAAGGAGAGTGATGGCTGTGCTGGTAGTGGAGAATATCCGGAAGAGTTACCCCAAGTTCACCCTGGAAGGTGTTAGTTTTACTCTGCAGCCAGGCAGAATCATGGGCTTGATCGGGAAAAACGGCGCCGGAAAGACCACCACTCTAAAGTGCCTCCTGAATCTGGTGCGCCCAGACAGCGGCAGGGTGGAGATGTTCGGCCGGGATTTCCGCAGCAATGAAGAGTACTGCAAGCAGCGCATCGGTGTCGTCTTCGGCGGAGTGGATTTCTACAAACACAAGAAGCTGGCCCAGATCACTGCCGTGACCAAGCGTTTCTACGAGCACTGGGATGACCAGGCCTACGAGAGTTATCTGGAGATGTTCGAATTAGACCCCGAGAAGAGGGTGAATGAACTCTCCTCCGGTATGAAGGTCAAGTACATGGTGGCCGCAGCCCTGTCCCATGGAGCACAGCTGCTGATCTTTGACGAACCGACCTCTGGCCTGGATCCCGTGTCCCGCGATGACCTCCTTGTGCTCTTCCGCCAGTTGGTGAAGGATGGGCAGAGAAGTATCCTCTATTCCACCCACATCACATCAGATCTGGACAAATGCGCTGACGACATCACCTACATCAAAGAAGGCCGGCTTTTGAGAAGCGCAGAAAAGGCTGAGTTCATCCGCTCGTTCCAGGACCTGAAAGAAGCGGGCGAGCAGGGGGAATTGACGCTGGAGGAGATCATGATCCGCACCGAGAGGAGGAGTTACCATGTCTAAGCTGCTCCACAAGGAGCTGGCCCTTGCAGCCCACCCCAACCTCTTCGTTTTCTCCCTCCTGGGAGTACTGGTCCTTGTTCCCTCCTATCCCTATGGTATGGTCTTTATGTTTGGCTGCTTGGGCCCGTTCATCACCGTGGACTACGGCCGGGAAACCAATGACCTCTACTACACTTCGCTCCTGCCGCTGCGCAAGCGGGACATCGTACTGGGAAAGTGCCTGCTTTTTGCCGCAGCTCAGCTCGGGCAGGTGCTGATCTCGCTCCCCTTCGCCTTCCTGCGGGTAAGACTGCTCCCTGCTGGAAACCCAGCGGGGATAGAGGCCAATGTGGCATATTACGGCTTTGGTTTCTTGATCTACGCGCTTTTCAACTTCATCTTTTTGACGTCCTTTTTCAAGACCGGGTTCAAAGCAGGCTGGGCATTCCTCTGGGCCGTGATCCCGGCGACTATCTGCATTGCGGCCATGGAGGTGGCAGTCCACCTGCCTGGTCTCGCCTGGTTGGACAGCGTGAAGCCAGCAGATCTCCTCAGGCAGCTCCCGATCCTGGCCATCGGCCTTGTCGTTTACTGCGGCGCCATGGCGGCCGCCTACCGGGTGGCGGCCGAGCGTTTCGAACGGGTTAACCTGTAAACCAGCCACTCCGCTGATACTGGAAGGAGGACACTGCTTCTGGGAGTGGAACTCTATTCAGTGTGCAAACAGAAAACTCTGAGGTGATTGCAGTGGACATGGATCGGGTCATTGAGCAAGTTGAAAAGAGGATCAGGGCTGAGCTTGACCTGGACGCCCTGAGCGAACTTTCAGGCAAGAAGGGGCCGCGGCCAGAAGCGGCGCCCGCTGATGTGCCCCTCGCCCAGATGATCGATCACACCATCCTCAAACCCGATGCTTCCCGCGGGCAGATCGAGAAACTCTGCCAGGAAGCGAAGGAATACCAGTTCTGCTCAGTCTGCGTCAATCCGGCTTACGTCAAGTTGGCCGCCGACCTGCTCGCGGGGAGCGGGGTGAAGGTCTGTACAGTCATTGGTTTCCCCTTGGGAGCAGCAACACCGATGGTCAAGGCCCTCGAAACGCGCGATGCGGTTGCCAACGGCGCAGAGGAAGTAGATATGGTGATCAACATCGGGGCGCTCAAATCTGGGGACCTGCCGCTGGTGGCCAGGGATATCGCGGCCGTAGTCGAAGCAGCTGGGGAGCGGGCGCTCACCAAGGTGATCATCGAGACCTGCCTCCTGACTGACGAGGAGAAGATTACGGCCTGCCTCTTGGCTAAGTATGCGGGGGCCGATTTTGTCAAGACATCCACCGGGTTCAGTACGGGAGGCGCTACGGTGGAGGACATCGCCCTGATGCGGAGGGTGGTAGGCCCAGATATGGGCGTCAAAGCATCGGGAGGGGTACGTGACCGTCAGGCCGCCATGGCCATGATCCAGGCTGGTGCCAACCGCATTGGGACTAGCTCAGGGGTGAAAATCGTCCAGGACGCAAGCGGCGTCTGACAGCACAGCACAAAAAAGGAGGCCTCACTCCCAGGGGAGCGAGGCCTCGCTGTTACATAGGCACGGGCGAAACGAATCCGTGCGAAGACGAAAATGTGCACCACCGGCGATATACGCAGCTGCAGTACACAATCAATGGCTTCGACGAAATGTTCATGCGTCCCTGCGAAGGCTCGGTAAAGTATTGGTCAAAAAAGAAGGCCCGTTTGCGAACGGGTTCTCTTCTTAGTCGGCTTCCGGGGCCCCAACCAGCACCTCACTGGACATGTTCGGCTCAGTTTCACATGGAGGAAATAATTACAAAGGGAACTTCTTATGAAAAACACCTTGACACCGGGGTGGCGGGGTGACATAATGTGCCCTGTGGGCAAGAGACAGAACGATAAGGACTTGCCTTTGCCGCAGCAACCATCGCAGACTTCGTATCAACATTCACCGAGCCGCACAGCAGCGATCACACCACTGCCCATTCTCAATGCATAAAGCCTGATTGCCTGGGTCTTAGAGCCGTTCCTTTCGGGAACAAGGCTCTTTTTTATGCCCGAAATTGAAAAGAGGATGTCGATGTTTTTTGCAGTTTCCTGACCATGTGCTGACGAGTGTTGTTGATGACCTTGACCAGGAGACCATGGTTCACTGCCGTAGGGTGGAGTTCCTGGTACTGACGATCGGCAAGTTGATGGAGCTGACATCGGCGGAACTCAGCCAGCTCAGCTTGGGCGCCTACATACATGATGTTGGTAAGAAATGTGTCCCCGAAGCCATTTTGAAGAAAAAAGGCCCGCTGACTCCGCAGGAGTGGGACATCATCGAGATGCACCCCAAATGGGGCTATGATGTGGCCGCATCCCTGGGGCTCAGCGAGACCGCAAAGAGGATTGTCTTGGAACACCATCTCTGGGCGAACGGCCAGGGCGGGTATCCACAGGAGCTTATCGGAACCAAACCGTCACTGCTCACGCAGATCACCACAGTAGCTGATGTCTTCGATGCCATGATTAACCACCGGCCCTATCGGTCCGCTTTGAGCACTGTCTCAGCCATGGAATACCTGACAGGCAACGTGGGGACCCGCTTCAATGAAGACGTTGTGGCTACCTTCGAAGCCAAAATCTTCCCGTCTTTCCGCATCCCTGCTGGAGGGATCTGATCAGAAGGCGTCGAAGACGTTGACTTCTCTCAAGTCAAACGGCACCCTGATCATCTCATTACCCAGTACAAACTGGGCAAAGGTAGAGAAACATTCATCCACGGCTAAGGCCAAGTCTGCTAATTTATCGATAGTCTCGAAATCAGCCTCCTTCCACCTCTCGGTGGGGAGGCTTTTGTATCCTCTCCAGTTGTCCCAAGGCTGCATGGGCACCTTGAGCAGAGAGTTGACATCCAAGATGAGGTTGCAGTTCAGATAGTCATAGCCCCACCACTGGAAGATGCCGAAGAGGTTGGGATCGGCCTGACCCTGCCGGCACATTTTCCAGGCTCGGGGAGCGATGATGAAGTCATCTTCACCCACATCCAGCGGGTCGAAGGTGATCTTCAGCGCCTTCTGCTGCAGTTCATCGAGTTGAGCATCAACCATAACCCACCGCTGTTCGGCGCCGCTCCAGTACTCCAGGACCCAATGGTCTTCGAACTTGCCCGGCGTGAAGTAAGTGGCAAAGCCGCATCGCGCCCGGGCTGAGATCCCCGCTTCCCGGCACAGGGCAGCCGCTGCCACCGAAAAGTCACGGCAGATGCCGACAACCTTGGCTTCCACAGGCATTTCCTCAGAAACGTGGTTCAGGCCTCGGCTGCTCAGCAGAGACAGCTTCTCTGCAAAACTCCGCAGATGTGGTTCCCGCTTCTTTTCCTCCGTCAGCTCCACCCCATAGGCTTTGCTCCAGTGTTGGTGGAGCAGGATGTTCTGCACATACCTTGCGATTTCCGCAATGTCCTGGGGTATGCCGGTCACCATACGCAGCATAGCTCCAGGTTGTGACATGGGCCCGTGAGCCCTGTAGTACGCCAACAGATCTGGGTACATGGCTTCACTCCTCGGTGAGTAAGGTTGGCACTTGAAAAAAGTATAACAGATATTTCCACGATAGTGTGGTGTTCGGGATCTTTTTTCTTTTCCGGCGGAGGATGTCAGCGGGAAGGATGCCCGGAAAGAAGGGCGAAGCCAGAGGATCATTGTGGGGAGGGCGGCAGGGTGAAAGACATAAAGAGCTGTGCCTCGTTCAGCAAGGTGGAACCTCTATGCAGAGGTTGGTCCCGCGATCGCAAGTACTATGTGGAGACCCGCGCGGGGGAGAAGCTGCTCCTGCGGCTGGCGGACATCCAGTCCTTTGATCGCAAGAAATCTGAGTTCATGTGGTTGGAAAAGGTGGCCGCGCTGGGCCTGCCCACTCCCAAACCTCTAGAGTTCGGACTCTGCGAAGATGGCCAGAGCGTCTACCTGCTGCTCACCTGGTGTGAGGGAGAGGATGCCGAGGAGGTGCTCGGCAGGCTGGCACCTGCCAAGCAGTATGCCCTTGGGGTGAAAACCGGTGAGTATCTGCGCCGAATTCATTCGCTTCCTGCACCGCCGGATGTTGAACCCTGGGACAACCGTTACGGCCGAAAGGCCAGGGCGAAGATAGACGCCTACGCAGCCTGCGGCTTCAGTTTCCCCGGCGATGAGCTCTTTGTGGGTTATGTGGAAGACAACTTACATCTCCTCTCAGGCCGACCCCAATCGTTTCAGCATGGAGATTATCACGGGGGGAATATGGTTGTCAGTTCGGCAGGCGAAATAGCGGTGATCGACTTCAATCGCTGGGATTTCGGCGATCCGTGGGAAGAGTTCAACCGCTTGATCTGGAGCGTTAAGGCCAGTACCGTGTTCGCTGTGGGTCAGCTGCGAGGCTACTTCGGTGGCGATCCGCCCCTTGAGTTTTTCAGCCTCCTAGCTTTTTATACTGCCGTCAACACTCTAGCCTCCATCCCCTGGAGCATTCCCTATGGTAAAGGGGAGGTCTCTGCCATGCTGGGCCTGGCTGAGGAGATCCTGGGGTGGTTTGATCAGATGACCAACCCCGTGCCGAGATGGTATCGAGATTACTGCCCGATGAGGGATTGACAAGCAGCTTCTGGCGGATCTCCCGGATGGGGATGCCGCACGTCGCACCCCGTGCGGGTGCGTGGGTTGAAGCACAAGCGCAGTGCTACGTCCGTAATTGGCGTCTTGTTGCACCCCGTGCGGGTGCGCGGACTGAAGGTCGGTGAGAAAAAGAGAGGGCCGAAGCCCTCTCGTATTACCGCGTATGCGTGCCTGCATTGAAGCAATCCGTCATGCCAGCTCTGCTACCTCACAGAGCCATCCCACGATCCTCTCAAACCTTTCCCTGGTCAAGGCATGGCCTCCTTGGTATCTGTGGTGGACCAATTTGTCGCCGGCGCCAAGGGCCTGGTAGGCCAGGGAGGCCTCTGCGACGATACCATCGGCGTCCTTGGAGTACTTGTCCTCCGTGGCTGACACGAGGAGAAAGGGGCGCGGCGCCGCACACTTGACCAGGTCAGCGATCTCGAACCGCTGGCAGAAGCCCGGTATGACAAGGGCCATCTCCATGCC
>DURQ01000061.1 GCA_012840725.1 Bacillota bacterium | reverse complement strand
TTGTGGTAGCGCTTGAAGATGCGCTGGATGTTGGCACTGGGCGAAAGGCGCGGATCGAGGGGGATGCTCACCAACTGCCCGTCTTGGGAGTAGTCGGGAACCTGAACTTCACTGGCTCCCGCCGGGATGAGATGGAAATAGGCGGTGAGGAGCTCGCCTTGGAGTCGCAGCAGGCCGGCGTGCTCCGCTTCCTGGAGGGCCAGGTTGTGGATGGCCTCTTTCTTGGCGAGGCGTTTTAGATGCTGCCCCACCTTGCGGCGCAGGACGCCTTTTGCTTCCGTCAGCTGTTTAAACGACTGCTTCAGGGAAAGGACTGCCCCAACCAAGGTGTTGGTGGAAGGGAAGGGCTGTGCACGGCGGCCGGTGAGGGTGTAGGCTGCAAAGTCGTCGGTGTCGGGGTAATATGCGGGATTTCCCCCGCCCAGGACTTCCTGAAGAAGGCTGGAAAAGGCCTTCTGAACCTGCTGCCAGTCCGCTTCGGCAAGTTCAGATCGAACTGTTCTGGTATCGAGGCCAGCTCTGCAGAGGACCTCTTTGGCCGCAGCCGCGCTGAAACCCTGGAAGGAGTCGGCGAGCCACTTCCAGACAGGCGTCTGCCCAGGCATTAGGCGGATCTCGTCCACAAACTGTTCGGCGGAGAGGGAAGCAGGATCAAGCTTGCCCTGGTCTGAAGGGGGCATGTACTTCCTTCCGGGAAGGATATCCCGTCCGGGCACGCGCCGCAGGGCATCGAGGATCATCCCCTGGGAGTCAACCAGGTAGAGGTTGCTCTGCCGGCTCATGATCTCCAGAACCAAGCTCAGTTCGGCCGGTCTTCCCAGTTCGTCTATGGTCTCAAAGCGCAGCTGAACGATGCGGTCAAAGCCCTGCTGCTCGATGGTGAGCAGGCGGCCTGGCTCCAGGTACTTGCGCAGAAGCATGCAGAAATTGGGGGGAGTCTGGGGGTTGAGCAGGTTTTCCTCCATGGTGTGAAAACGGGGATAGACCGGATCGGCCGAGAGGAGCAGGGTCTCTGTGCAGCCTGGCAGCCTCATCTGCAGGGTTACTGTGGCTTCATCTGGCTGGTATATTTTGAGGACCCGGCCGTTGCGCAGAAGCTCCTTTAGCTCGTCGGTCAAAACCTTGATTGTCAGGCCGTCTAAGGGCATAGTACCACCTCGCCTGCCTATTATATCACCTGCAAACCACCCTCACAACCAAGCAGGTGAATGCGGGCCCATGGAGAACTTTAGAGCGGGTAAGGAGTTGTTGACCATGAGAAGACGCACCATGCTTGTCCTTTTAGTGCTGGCTCTGCTCTCGAGCATTGTTATGGCCCAGACCAGCACATCCCTCACTAACCTTGACGCTGGTTTTCAGGCCCTCCTCTTCCACGCCGCCAGGCTCGATGAGTCATATCCTGAAGCTTTCCGGCGCTATACTCCCATTGCCATGGCCATTGATGCCTTCGGCAAAGCAGTGAAGGAGGAAGACCAGGCGGGCGAAGCCAGCCTGATGCTCGGGTTGATCTATACTTACCTGGAGCGGCCCGGCACCGCTCTCGATTACTACCTGCGCTTTGCCGAACTGAATCCGGAAGACGCTTGGGTGCATGCCCTGATCGGCGATCGCTACGCGGAGATGGGACGCTTGAACGAGGCGGAGCAGAGCTACCGCTTGGCTTTGGCAGGTGCTCCTGATGAAGGCTCCTGGGCGCGGGCGCATTACGGCCTCGGCGCCGTGGCGCTTGAGAGGGGACAGTACAGCCAGGCTAAGGAATCCTTCGAACTCGCCCTCGAGCAGGCCGAGGACTTTTTCGATGCCCGCTTGGGTTTGGGCCAGGCCCTTTACCATCTTGGCGAGTATGAGCAGGCCATTGAGGTCCTGGAAGTTGCCCACCTGCAGTGGCCCAGATCCCTGACCATGCTGCAGTATTTGGGCTGGAGCTATGAAGCCGCCGGGCTCAGCGATCAGGCTGCCCATGCCTTTGACCGCCTGGCGGAGCTTGGCGGCGGGAACTGAGCCTGCGCCTAGGACCGGCGTAATATTCTCCCCTTTCCCGGAATAAGATGGTGCCAGAAAAAGGCGGCATCTGCCAGGAAAGAAGTGAACTGCGTGAGCAAAGACTGGTCCTCTGCTGCCCTGGGGAGGCTTATCAGAGAGCTGGATGTCGATCCCGACGCGGGGCTTTCTAACCGCGAAGCCGAAGCGCGCCTCAGCCGCTTCGGCCCAAATGAGCTTGTCACCAAACCGCCAATTTCACCTTGGCGGCTTTTTCTTCATCAGTTCCAGGACTTTATGGTGCTGGTCCTCCTTGGTACGGTGGTGATCTCTGTCCTCCTTGGTGAGCATCTGGATGCCGCGGCCATCTCTGCCATCCTGCTTCTCAACGCTGTCTTGGGGTTTGTCCAGGAGTACCGGGCAGAACGATCCCTTGAGATGCTTAACAAACTCGCAGGCGATCACTGCCGCGTGCTGCGGGATGGGCAGAAGACCGTCCTGGACGTGTCGCACTTGGTTCCCGGAGACATCATCCTTCTGGAGCCTGGCGATCGCGTCCCTGCCGATGCCCGTCTTTGGGAATCCCAGCTCCTGAGCGTGGACGAGTCGAACCTGACCGGTGAATCCGTTCCCAGCAGCAAGGACGAGAAATTCCTGGGAGATGAGCGCACTCCCCTCGGCGACCGCCGCAACATGGTCTTTAAGGGCACCCTGGTTACCCGCGGCTTTGCCAAGGCGGTGGTCACAGCCACCGGTATGGAAACCGAGATCGGGCGCATCGCCCATCTGCTGCAGGAGAAGGGAGACACGGAGACGCCTCTTCAAAGGCGCCTGCAGCAGCTTGGGAAGGTGCTGGTTCTGGTCTGTGCCGCGATCGTAGCCGTCGTTTTCGCTGCGGGAGTTCGGCAGGGACTGCCCCCTTACAAGATGTTCATGGTGGCAGTCACCCTTGCGGTGGCGGCCATCCCTGAAGGCCTGCCGGCCGTGGTGACCATCGCCCTCTCCGTAGGCGTCCAGCGCATGAGCCGTCAAAACGCTATCATCCGCCAGCTGCCTGCAGTGGAGACCTTGGGCTGCGCCACCGTGATCTGCTCAGACAAAACCGGTACCCTGACCGTGAACCAGATGGAAGTGCAGCAGGTCTGGACTGCACGGGGACTTTTCGGCGAGTCCGGACTCAAGGTGGATCCTGAACTGCAGGATGATCTCTGGTGGAGCGCCGCAGTGGGCGCTCTCTGCACCAAGGCGGAGGCCTACCCCGATGGCCGGGTGTTTGGCGACCCCACGGAAGTCGCCCTCCTGCGCCTTGCGGAGCGCGCCGGTTTGAGCCAGCGTCAGCTGCGGAAATCTCTGCGGGAAGTGCGAGGCATCCCGTTCAGTTCAGAACGGAAGCGGATGAGTGTGGTGGTTCAGGCAGGGAGGGACTACACGGTCCTGGTGAAAGGGGCGCCCGATGTGGTCCTGCCCCGCTGCACGCACATCCTGGTGGGAACGGAGGTCGTCCGCCTGACTCCAGACCTGCGGCGGGAAGCGCAGGTGGTGCTCGATGCCATGGCGGATCAGGCTCTGCGGGTGCTGGCCGCGGCCTTCAAGCCCTGGGGCCCGCAGCTTCCCCCGGAGGAGCAGTGGGAGCAGGGGCTGATCCTGGCCGGCCTTTTGGGCATGATCGATCCGCCGCGGCCTGAAGCGGCCGCCGCTGTCCAGGCTGCTCGGCTGGGCGGGGTGCGCACGATCATGGTAACGGGCGACCACAAAAAGACGGCGGCGGCCATCGCCGAACGGATCGGGCTTTTGACACCACAGGCCAGCGGCGTGCTCACGGGAAGTGAATGGGAGGCACTCACTGACAGGCAGCAGCGGGAAGCGATCAAGACCACCGCTGTGTTTGCCAGGGTGGCGCCAGCCCACAAGCTCTCCATCGTCAGGGCGCTCCAGGCAAACGGTGAGATCGTGGCCATGACCGGTGACGGGGTAAACGATGCTCCCGCGGTGAAAGAGGCGCACATCGGGGTGGCAATGGGCATCCAGGGAACGGATGTCACCCGTGAAGCTTCAGATATGGTGCTGCTCGATGACAACTTCGGCACGATCATCATGGCTGTGCGCGAAGGGCGGGGGATCTACGACAACATCCGCAAGTTCATCCGCTACCTGCTGGGC
>DURQ01000008.1 GCA_012840725.1 Bacillota bacterium | reverse complement strand
GAGTGCGGGGAAGTGCTGGGCTGCCCCAACTGCCAGGTTTCCCTTACATACCACAAGGGAGTGAACCGGCTGAAATGCCACTACTGCCTGCACCAGGAACCGCTGCCGGAGAGATGCCCCCGCTGCGCTTCCCCTTACCTGCGGCAGTTCGGAGTGGGTACTGAACAGCTGGAGGAAGCCCTGAACAAAGAGTTTCCTGCTCTGCGCACGGTGCGCCTCGACGCCGATACCACCAAGCGCAAGGGGGCCCACGCCTCCATCCTGCGCCAGTTCGCCCAGGGGCAGGCGCAGGTGCTCATCGGTACGCAGATGGTTGCCAAAGGCCTGGACTTTCCCCGGGTCACCCTGGTGGGGGTGCTGGCTGCCGATCTGAGCCTGCGTTTTCCGGATATCCGCTCGTCGGAGCGGACCTTCCAGCTGCTTACCCAGGTAGCGGGACGCAGCGGCCGGGGCGACCTGCCGGGAACCGTGATCATCCAGGCCTACGATCCGCACCATTTTGCTGTCGAGGCTGCCCGAAGCCATGACTATCTCGGCTTCTACCGCAGGGAGATCGGGTTCCGCAGAGCTTTGGGCTATCCGCCCTTCCGCTGCCTGACCCGCATCCTCTGCAGCGGCCCGAAGAAGGAAGCAGAAGAAGCCTGCCGCGCGATCGCCGATCACCTGCTGCGGCAGGGTGCTGCCGAGCGTGATCTGGTGGGACCCTTTCCGGCTCCCCTGAGCCGGATCCAGGGCCGGTACCGCTGGCAGGTTCTGGTTAAGAGCGATGCACCCCTGGAAGGCCTGAATGCCCTTCCAGACCTGCCGGGAGAGGTACAGGTGACGGTGGATCTTGATCCTCTGCAGATGCTTTAGGTATGCTATAATAGATAAAGAAGAATTGAGGTGGCGCCCATGGCCGTACTGCCCATAATCAAAATCGGAGATCCCATTCTCCAGGTGCGGGCTCAGGAAGTGAGCAGGATAACGAAGAAGATCTCCAAACTTATCGATGACATGATCGAAACCATGAACGACGCCAACGGCATCGGGCTGGCGGCGCCGCAGGTGGGTGTGAGCCAGCGCATCATCGTGGTCGATCTCGGTGAAGGCCCCGTGGTGCTGATCAACCCGGTGATCCAGGGCGCCCAGGGCGAGGAGATCGATGTGGAGGGATGCCTGAGCATCCCAGAACGCTGGGTCTACGTGAAAAGGGCTGCTGAGATTGAGGTGACGGGCCAAAACGAGAAGGGCAAACCCGTGCGCCTCACGGCTGAGGGTTATTTCGCTCGAGCTCTGCAGCACGAGATAGACCATCTTGATGGGATCCTGATGCTCGACCGCAGCCTCGGCGAGGCTGAGTTTGAGGATCTGGAAGAAGAGGAAGAACCTGCCAGCCCTGAGGAGCTGGAGAACCAGGCGGAAGCGGGTGAGTGAATGCGCATCTTGTTCATGGGTACACCCGAGTTTGCCGTGCCCAGCTTTGAGGCCTTGGTTCGTGAGTTCGAAGTAGTGGGAGCAGTCACTCAGCCCGACCGGCCCGCTGGCCGGGGCCAGCGCGTGGTGTTTCCTCCGGTGAAGAGGGCGGCCCTTGCCCACGGCGTTCCTGTCCTGCAGCCGGAACGGATCAACCGTCCCGAGGTCATGGCGCAATTAGAAGCCATGGAGGCGGACCTGTTCGTAGTGGTGGCCTTCGGCCAGAAGATCCCCGATAGGCTTTTGGCTGCCCCAAGAAATGGCTGCATAAACGTGCACAGCTCGCTTCTTCCCAAGTACCGCGGCGCGGCGCCGATCAACGCCGCCATCCTTAACGGCGATACCGTTACCGGTGTGACCACCATGTACTTGGGCTCTGGATGGGATGACGGGGACATTATCCTCCAAGAAGAAGAGCCGGTTTTTCCAAGGGATACTGCAGGGGCGCTGCACGATCGCTTGATGGTCAAAGGTGCCCGGCTGCTCCTGGATACAGTGCGGCTCATTGCCTGCGGCACCGCCCCGCGCAGTCCCCAGGACCACTCTCAAGCAACCTACGCCTTCAAGCTCAAAAAAGAAGATGCCCGGGTGGACTTCAGACGGCCCGCAGAAGAGCTGGATCGCCTGATCCGAGCAATGAACCCTTGGCCGGTAGCCTGGACCGAGATCAAAGGCGAGATTGTCCGCCTGTGGGAAGCCTGCCCATGTCAGGAATCGGGCACTCCCGGCGAGATCCTGTCCATGACTGGGCAGGGGCTGCTTGTGGCCTGTGGCAGCGGCTCCCTGATCCTTAAGAAGATGCAGCGGCCCAGCGGTAAGGTGCTGTCCGGCCTTGACTTTGCCAATGGTTTGCGTCTGCGTGTTGGGGAGATATTAGGCTAAGGAGGAGGAGATACCATGTTCTATGATCCTACTTTCATCCTGGTCCTTCCGGCTTTGATCCTTGCCATGTATGCCCAGTTCAAAGTGAAGACCACCTTTGCCCGTTATCTACAGGAAAGGGCCTACGCCGGACTCTCAGGAGCACAGGTGGCCAGGCAGATTCTCAACGCCAACGGGCTGCACAACGTCAGTGTGGAGAGGATCGGTGGTGAACTGACCGATCACTACGATCCCCGCTCAGGAACGGTGCGCCTCTCGCCCATGGTCTACGACGGCACAAGCGTGGCAGCCATTGGAGTGGCCGCCCACGAGGTGGGCCATGCGGTGCAGCATGCCCGGGGCTATGTGCCGCTGGGACTGCGGACCAGCCTGTTTCCCATTGCATCCATCGGTTCTCAGATGGCTTTTCCCCTTTTCATACTGGGATTTCTGTTCAGCATCGATGTGCTCATGCTGGTGGGCATCTGGTTCTTCATCGCGGCCCTCGGCTTCCAGCTGATCACTCTTCCAGTCGAGTTTAACGCTTCAAAACGGGCTATGGCGGCACTGCAGTCGGGGGGCTACCTCACAAAGGCTGAGGTACCCAAAGCCCAGGCGGTGCTCAGCGCGGCGGCCCTTACCTACGTTGCCGCGGTGGCTGTGGCCGCTTCCCAGTTGATCCGTCTGCTCTTCCTGAGAGGTCAGCGGAGACGTTGATGAACCCCCGTTCCAATCCCCGGTACTTAGCAGTTGTCACCCTCAGTATGCTGGAAGAATCCCAGGAGTTCCTCAAGGATCTGGTGGACCGCCAGATCCGTCAAAGCGCGCTCAGCAGGCTGGACCAAGGCCTCTTCACAGAGCTCGTTTTCGGCGCGGTGCGTATGCAGAGAAGCCTCGACTACGTGCTTTCTCAGTTCAGCTCCAGACCCGTGGAGAAAATCCAGCCTGCCCTGCGCAACATCCTGCGCCTAGGCGTTTACCAGCTGCTCTATCTGGACCGCATCCCTCCTTCCGCGGCGGTTAACGAATCGGTGAAGCTGGCCCGTGCGTTCGGACACGAAGGCACAGCTCGCTTCGCCAACGGCTTGCTTCGCCAGGTGCTGCGGGGCAGGGATGCAATTCGCTACCCCTCTTGCGAAGAAGACCCCGTGGAATACCTTGGGCTTAAGTACTCCTTTCCCGGCTGGATAATTGAGCTCTGGATGAAGTGGTGGGGGGTGGAAGAGACTGAAGCCCTCTGCCAGGCGCTGAACGAACCTCCGCAGATGGACATCAGGGTCAACACCCTCAAGACCAGCCCAGAAGAAGTGCAAAGACACCTCGCAGAGCGGGGTGTTTCCGTCGCGCCCGGGCGGTACCTTCCCGAAATCCTCCAAGTGCAGCCCGCCCATGCCGTTATAGCGGATCCATGGCTGCAGGAAGGCATGTACTATGTCCAGGATGAGAGCAGCGCCTTGGCTGCCCATGCTCTTCGGGTGGAGTCCGGCCAGCTGGTCTACGACCTGTGCAGTGCTCCCGGCGGCAAAGCCACCCATCTGGCTCAGCTCATGGCGGATCAAGGGCAGATCCTGGCCATTGATGTGAGCCCGCAGCGCCTTGCATTGGTGGAGGAGAACGCGAAAAGGTTGGGTATTTCCATTATCAGGACCCAGGTGGGCAGTGCTGCAGAAGAGCTGCACCTCCCGCCGGCGCCGAGGGTTTTGGTGGATGCGCCCTGTTCAGGACTGGGCACCATGCGCCACCGCCCGGATATCCGCTGGCGCAGGAAGAAGGAGGAGCTTAGGGATCTGGTCAGCATCCAGAAGAAAATCCTCAGCCAGGCTGCCCGCTGCGTGGCCCCGGGAGGAAGGCTCTTGTACTCAACGTGCACGCTGAGCAGGTGGGAGAACGAGGAAGTGGCCGAGTGGTTTCTGGCCGAACACCGTCAGTTCGCCGGCGAGCCTTTCCCTGAAGGGTTTCCGGGTTTCGCCGAAAAACCTTGGCTGCGGACCCTTTTCCCCCACAGGCACCTGGTGGACGGTTTCTTCTTGGCGAATTTTACAAAAAAACTGCCACAATAATTGGGCAGTGTGCAGGATATTGGAAATTTGTGTCAAATAGACACTGAGGAAGGGGGTTGAGAAAACTGTTTGGAGGGTATGTATGCGTATTCTGATTGTGGACAATAACGTGGAACTCTGTGAAGTACTGCAGCAGTTCCTGTCTACACACGAAGACTTCAGCGTTGTAGGCACGTGCCACGATGGAGAGCAAGCCCTCACAGAAATCGATCGACTGCAGCCGGACCTCATTTTGCTGGACATCACTATGCCATACCTGGATGGGCTGGGTGTCCTGGAAGCCCTTAAGGGCATGAATCTCGAGACAAAGCCCAAAGTGTTTGTGATCACCGCCTTTGGCAGTGATCGTCTCCTCAGCCGCCTGCTGGCCCTGGGTGCCGACTACTTCTTGGTCAAGCCCTTCCGGCTGGAGATCCTGGTGGAGCGGCTGAGAGAGTTCGCCTGTTCCCCGTCGCCCATAGTCTTGAACGAGGATGCCCCGGCAGAGGAAGCGCCGTTCACCCTTGAGCAGAAGGTAACCCAGATCCTGAACAACATGGGCGTACCGCCCCACTTTAAGGGTTTCGCTTACCTGAGGGATGCGGTGCTTATGTACATGAAGGAAGGTTACTACGGCGGTGCCCTGACCAAGGAAGCCTACCCTGCCTTGGCAGAGAAGTACCGGACGACCATGAGCGGGGTAGAGGCGGGCATCCGCAACGCGCTGGCGGCGGCCTGGGAACACGGAAATAAGGAGTACATCAAGAAGCTTTGTGAACCCTACTGTTCGGACCGGATGCCCACTAACTCGCTGATCATTGCGAGGATAGTGGAAGGCAGTCTGGGCCTGTGAACCACTTTCTCGACGAGCATCTTCTCTGCGGAAGATGCTTTTTTACCCGATATGGTCAGTTGACAAAACCGCTGACTGCGGTTTATACTCTTAATTGCGGGGCGTGGCTCAGTTTGGTAGAGCGTCGCGTTCGGGACGCGAAGGTCGCACGTTCAAATCGTGTCGCCCCGACCATTTTTGAAATCAACCAGGTCTCGATCTGGTTTTTTTTGTATCTGCGCAAGTTGCGGCCGGCTCAATGGCCAGTTTGTCCTGGGCGAAGGCGAAGAACTTGCGCAGGGTCTTTTCTAGGCGGGCGCGGTAAGCCGGTGAACGGTGCGACTCGATGAACCGCTCAACCTGATCAGCAGTGGTGCTGGCCAGAAGAAAGCGGAGAAAGCGGGAAGCGTCGCCTAAATAGTATTCCTCTGAACGGATACCCTGATCCCAGAGGTATTCCACATAAGCAGTCAAGAAGTGAACCGTTGGGCGTTTGCCCATGACCTCACCTTCTGAAATGGAGGTTTTAGCGTGCAGCTTTCAGAACGGCACCCTGCCGGTCTCTTCCCGGAGGAGATCGAGGCTTTCCTGTCCGAAGCGGGAGAGCCGGCCTACCGGGCCCGCCAGATCTTCACCTGGCTGCACAGACAGGCTGTGCCGAGCTTCTCGGAGATGACGAATCTGCCGCGGGAGCTGATCGAAAAACTTGAAGAACGGTTTCAGTCCCCCTGGCCGCTGGAGCTTGTGACAAGCAGGACCTCGGCGGACGGAACGGAGAAGTATCTCTTTGCCCTCTCCGCAGGAGGATCCATCGAGACAGTGCTGCTGCCGGAAGAAGAGCGTGATACTGTGTGTATCTCCACGCAGGTTGGCTGCGCCATGAACTGCTCCTTCTGCGCCACGGGCAGAAGCGGCTTTCAGCGCGACCTGAGTGCTGCTGAGATCGTGTCTCAGGTCTTGTTCGTACAAAGGAGGCTCAAGGCCGAAGACCGGCAGCTCACCAATATCGTCTATATGGGTATGGGTGAGCCCCTGGCCAACTATGCTGCGGTTCTGCGCAGCGTGCGGCTGATCAACCATCCCCTCGGCATGAACCTCGGTGCCAGACGGATCACCATTTCCACCTGTGGTCTGGCCCCGCGGATCCGCGATCTGGCTGACGAGGACCTCCAGGTCAACCTTGCCGTATCGCTCCATGCCGCAACAGACCCGGAGCGGTCAGCGATTATGCCCATAGGTAGAGTCTACCCGCTGGCCGAACTTCTAGCCGCCTGCGACTACTACACTGCCAGGACACACCGCCGCATCTCCTATGAGTATGCCCTGATCGACAGTTTAAATGATGGCCCCGAACAGGCCGAGCGTCTCGGGAACCTGCTGAAGGGCCGCCTCTGCCATGTCAACCTTATCCCGATCAACCCAGTTGGCGAGGAAACGAGGCCTTCGGCCAAGCGGATCGCGGAGTTTGCCAGAGCCTTAGAGCGCACTGGCATCCCCGTGTCCATCCGCAGGGAGCGGGGTACCGATATCGAAGCCGCCTGCGGCCAGCTGCGCCAGCGCACCCTGGAGGGGTGTCGTTGAGGCTGTCAAGAATTGTCCAACTATTGACAGGAAAAAGGCGGGGGCGGGCAGAAGATCTGCAGGAAAAGCCCTCTGCGTCTTCGGCTGACGATTTGGCTCCCACAAAGCGCTATGATGCCGCCGCCTTCCGGGCAAAGGCCTCCAAGGGGAGGGCCCGGTTGCGCTTTGATTCGCAGGTGATCCTGCTCCAGCCTGGGCTTTTAGTCGGCCGGGGTGCCGGCTGCCATCTGCGGCTGGCTGACCCGAAAGCGAGCAGGGTGCATGCTCGTTTCGTGCCTGTTGGTGAGGCCTGGGCAGTACAGGACAATGCCAGCAAGAACGGCACCTTTTTGAACGGCAGACGCGTCGAGCGCGCTGTTCTGACGCATGGCGACACCATTCGCATCGGTCAGACCGTGCTGACCTATGAGGAGCGATGAAGCATGGCCGCAGTCCATTGGGTGGTCAGAGCTGGCTTGGCGGCGTGGCTGCTTAGGGTAGTCTGGAACTTGGTCAAGGCGATGCTGGAAGAGCTGGAATAGGAGTGTTGGGCATGGACGTGAGAACAGCAACGGATGTGGGGCGTTTGCGGGAGAACAATGAGGACGCGCTCTGGGTAAGTGAGCGCTGCCTCGTTGTTTGCGATGGCATGGGGGGGCATGTTGCTGGCGAAGTCGCGGCCGAACTGGCAGTCGAGGTGATCAAGTCGTTTCCCTTTGGCGCCGGAGAACCGCAGCAGGAGGTACGGATGGCCATTTCCCAAGCTCAGGCCCGAATACTGCAGGAGGCAGCCGAGAACGCTCAGTTCCAGGGGATGGGCAGTACGATCACCCTGGCCTTGGTCTCCGAGCCGGATCCAGATGGGCGGCGCGAGCTTGTGGTGGGCCACGTGGGTGACAGCCGCTGCTATCTATATGCTGGAGGCGTGCTCGAGCAGCTCACCAGCGATCACTCGGTCGTTGGCGAACTGCTGCGGGCAGGCACGATCACTCCCTTGGAGGCCCGCATCCATCCCAAGAGGCACATCCTCACCCAGGTTCTGGGATCAAGCGAAGTCGAACCCCAACTGATCACTCGACGCCTGGACCCTGGCTCCCTGATCGTGCTGTGCACCGATGGACTGACCGACGTTGTGGATGATACCCTCCTGGAAAAAGTTCTGCAGCAGGATTTCCATGCTAAGAATCTAGCACAGGACCTGGTAGATCTGGCTAATGACCTTGGCGGCCCTGATAACATCACGGTGATTGTGGCGAAGGTGTGAAGTCCGTAACCTAGGGAGGAATCTGCGTGGAACTCCTCTCCCGCACCTGGGTTGGGTTTACCGGTTGGATCGCAGCTGTGCTCCTGTGGTGGTGGCTGCTCCAGGGGCAGGTGATCTGGTGGCAGCCAGCAGCCCTCTGGGCGCTGTTTGCTGCGCTGTGGCTGGTCACAAGGCAGCTGGGGGCCGACCCTTCTGGGCTGCCCTTCACCGCGGTTCTGGTGTTCTGCGGATGGATCATCCTCAACCGGATCGACCCTGTCTTCGCCGAGGGGCATCTTCTCGGCACCGCCCTGGGCAGCCTGCTTTTCCTCGCCGGCCTGCTGCTGCCGTTGGTCCGCTGGCCCCTGCGGAGGACTTGGGCTTATGGGGCCTTGATCCTCTTGGCAGTGACGGCCTTATTTGGCGAAAGCGCGGGTGGGGCGAAAGCTTGGCTGAGCGTCTCCTGCGTGCGGTTTCAGCCTGTAGAGCTTGCCAAGGTTTTCTTCGCAGTCTACCTGGGCAAGGAGCTGAGCAGGGAAGGTTCACTGCGGGAACCGTTCCTCTATATGATCTGTTTCGGGCTGCTTCTTGCATGGCAGCGGGATCTGGGTCCAGCAGTTCTGGTTTTTGTGGTGTTCTGCTGGCTGCTGCTGTATAATTCCTTCGCTTGGTACAAGCTGCTGGGCTGTTTGGCGGCCTTGGCCGTCGCTTTTGTGGGTGCGGTATGCTGGTTCCCCCATGTGGAGAGCAGGGTGCTGGCTTGGCTGCGGCCTTGGGATTATCTTGACAGCAGGGGTTACCAGGTGGTGCAGGGCCTTTTTGCCCTCAGGTCGGGAGGACTGGTGGGCCAGGGCTTAGGTCAAGGGCTGGTGCGGGCCATCCCCCATGCCCACACAGATTATGGTTTCGCTGTCCTGGGGGAAGAGTTCGGTTTCTTGGGTGTGTGTGCTCTGCTTTTGTGCTATCTCAGTCTCGCCTTTTGGGCTGTGCGCATCTTGGATGGCCTCGAAGGTGAGCAGCGCCTGGTTGGTTTGGGGCTGACACTCCTCCTCCATGGGCAGACCGTCTTGGTAACCGGCGGCGTTCTGCGCCTTATGCCCGTGGCCGGGATGACGCTTCCCTTTGTCAGTTATGGATCAAGTTCGCTCACTGCGCAGTTTTTGATGCTGGGCATAGTGGCGGGCCTGAGCCGCGGGGGAGGGCGGAGCCAGTGCGCAGAACCTTCCTGATCCTTGCTTCTGCCTATGTACTGCTGCTCAGCGCCGCGTTTTACTGGCAGCTGTGTGCTGATCTGGCCGGGCATCCCGCCAACCCGCGCTACTACCTGACCTTCCAGAGGGCGCGGGGTTCCATCTTCGATCGCCAGGGAAGGGCGCTGGCCTTCTCCACGGAGAGCGGAGATGGCTATGTTAGGAACTATGCTGCTCCGTGCTTGTCGCCGGTGGTGGGTTATTTCCACGAGCGGTACGGCATAACCGGGTTAGAGAACCTTTACCAGGAAGAGCTCGCTGCCGGGCGCAGCCTGTTCACCACTCTCGATCTGGACCTGCAGCAGGCCGCGGCAGAGCTTCTAGGTGACCGGGCCGGGGCAGTGGTACTCCTCGAGCCGAGCACCGGCCAGGTACTGGTCATGGTGTCTCATCCCTGCATCGATGGGGGAGCACTGGACGAACGCTGGCCAGATTATGTGAACGATGTGCGAAGTCCTTTTTTGAACCGGGCGACACAGGGCCTTTATCCCCCCGGTTCGGCGGTGAAACCACTGGTCTTGGGCGCAGCCTTATCGGTGGGTGCGGTTGATCCCAACCAAACCTGGTTTGACGAGGGCAGCCTTCAGCTGCCTGGCGGTACGGTGAGAAACTACGCCAGCCGCGCTTACGGAAGGATCAACCTCCAGGAGGCTTTGGCCCACTCGTCCAATGTGGTTTTCGCTGAACTTGCGGTGCAGCTCGGAGAAGAACTGCTGGAGTACTACCGCCTCTTTGGTCTGGGCCAGGCGGTTCCCTTCGAGCTGGCAAATAAGAGCGGATCCGTTCCCGAGGAAGTTGCCTCGGCCTACCACGCGGCCCAGCTGGGCATCGGCCAGGGTGAGCTGCTGGTGACTCCGCTGCAGATCGCTCTAGCGGCCGCAGCCATAGCCAACGGCGGGGTGATGATGCGCCCCTACCTGGTGCAGGAAGTGAGGGGCGGACTGCGCATGCGGGAGATAACCCGCCCGTGGGCCATGGCCCAGGTCCTTCCTCCAGACGCTGCACAGCTGGTAAAAGAAGCGATGGCTCTGGCGGCACAGATCGGAACCGCCCAGACCGAACGCAGCAGTGAGTTTTCCTACGCTGGCAAGACGGGTACGGCGCAGCTCGGTGCGGCTCCAGACCATTCATGGTTTATGGGTTTCGCCCCAGTGGATGCGCCCCAGGTGGCCGCAGCAGTGGTGGTGGAACACGGGGGAACGGGCGCTGAGGCGGCAGTACCGGTGGGCGTAGAGCTGATGTACCGCGCTCTGCGGATGAGTGAGTAAGTTATAGAGGGTGAGAGTATGGTTGGAGAAACGCTGGCCAATCGCTACGAGATCTTAGAGAAGGTAGGGGACGGAGGCATGGCCTTGGTGTACAGCGCCAAGGACCATCTTCTGAGCCGCGTCGTGGCGGTGAAGGTCCTTCGTTCACAGTTTGCCGATGACGAGCAGTTTGTAGAGCGTTTCCGCCGCGAAGCCAGGTCCGCTGCCAGCTTGTCTCACCCCAATATCGTCAATATCTACGATGTCGGCGAGCAGGGAAGCATTCATTATATCGTCATGGAATACGTGCAGGGCCGCACCCTTCACGATCTGGTCCACGAACACGGTCCCTTTCCCCAGGAGTTCGTGGTCAGCGTGGGCAAGCAGATCGCGATGGCCCTCGCCCACGCGCACTACCACGGCATCATCCATCGGGATATCAAGCCCCACAACATCCTAATAACGGCAGAAGGGCGGGTCAAAGTCACCGATTTCGGCATCGCCCAAGCCATGTCCGCCACCAACTTGACCCAGACGGGAGTGGTCTTGGGTTCCGTACGCTACTTCTCGCCAGAACAGGCGCGGGGAGCCAACGTGCAGGCTGCCAGCGACCTTTACTCCCTGGGCATCGTACTCTACGAAATGATCAGCGGCGAGCCGCCCTTCCGGGGTGACTCAGCCATCGCCATTGCGCTGCAGCAGATCCAGGATCCTCCAGAGCCTCTGCGCAACATCCGGCCCGACCTTGATGCTGAGTTGGAGGATTTGGTGCTCAAGCTGCTGAATAAGAACCCAAAAGATCGGCCTCGCGACGCTGAAGACGTTGTGCGAACCTTCCAGCGGATCGAGCGCCGCCTCGTGGCGGAAGCTGACGGGGTGGGAGATGTGGACCAGACACTGCCTCTTCCCGCAGCGGATCTCTTGGAGAAAGGGGGCTGGGGATTGGCCCGCGAAAAGAAACAGTCAAAGACAAAGAAAAAGACGCAGTCTAAGAAGGAGAAGGCGAAGAAGGCTCCCCAAAAGCGTTCCAAAGTACTGGTACTGTTGGTTATCTTTCTTCTGCTGGGGGCCTTAGCTGCGGCCGCTGTGCGCATCATCCCAGAGATCTTGTTCCCCGATGATGTGCGCGTCCCTGATATTGTGGGTCTGCACGAGATGGAAGCGCTGCGCGTGCTCAGGAACGTAGATCTCGTGCTCACAGTGGAACAGCGCCTTTTCGACAACGAGGTTCCTGCGGGCTATATCATCAGCCAGGATCCCCTGCCTGGCCGAATGGTCAAGCAGTACCGGGAAATTGCTGTGCGGGTGAGCCAGGGGCCGGAGGAAGTGGAGATGCCTTCGTTTATCGGGCTTTCACTGCGTGAGGCCAAGGTGGCCTTAACCCAAGCGGGATTTGTGGAGGGTGAAAACACGGAGATCTACGATCCCCAAGTCAACCCCGGCATCGTCCTCGAACAGCAGCCCGAACCGGGTGAGATCGTTGCCAAGGGAACGGCGGTAAGCCTCGTGCTGAGCAAGGCCGCAGAACCCTTTACTCTCCCCGATTTCCGAGGCCAGGACTTCGAGCTGGTCAAACAGCAGCTCGCCGCGTTGGGTCTTCCCCTCGGCAATTCCTGGCCTGAGTACAGCACTGTCTACCCCATGGGACGGGTGATTGAGCAGAACCCGGCGCCCGGCAGCCTGGTGGAACAAGGCTGGCCCATTGACTTCGTCTATTCCCAGGGTGCGCCTGCGGTACCGCAGGAAGAGCCAAAAGTCGAGGAGACGCCGGAAGAAACGCAGTGGATCCACGAGAACCTCTGGAGTACCAAAGAGGTGACAATTGATGTGCCTCCAGGGCCGAGTCAGGAGATCGTTATCTTGGTCATCGACGACTTTGGAGCCCGGGAAGTGTACCGGGAGACCCACAAGGGAGGCACCAGGGTGGTCCGGACCATCCAGGGAAGAGGCAAGGATGCGCGCTTCCAAGTGTATTTAGGTGGACGTCAGTTCCTGGATCGAGCATTTCAGGAGTAGGAGGTATATGCTGAACGGAGTCATTGTCAAAGGCGTTGGCGGCATTTACGAAGTTGAGACTGAACAGGGGCGCCTTCAGTGCAGCCTCCGCGGCAAGCTGCGCCTTTCTGTAGAAAGGGTGCTGGTGGGAGATCGGGTCGAAGTGTCTCTGGGGAGCGGCGGAGGAGTAGTGGAGAAGATCCTGCCCAGGATCAATGAACTTGTCCGCCCGCCTGTAGCCAACATTGATCAGGTGCTGGTTGTTTGCGCCGTGCGGCAGCCGTCGCCAAACCTGGTGCTCCTGGACCGCATCCTGGTTCAGGCCGAACTCATGGGCATTGCCAGTGTGGTTGTGTTCAACAAGGCCGACTTGGACCGCGGGCGCGCAGAAGAGCTGCGGGCGCTCTATTCTTCGATACCATATCCAACCCTGGTGACCAGCACCGTTACGCAAGAGGGAATCGCTGAGCTGAGGCAGGCTCTTCAGGGCAAAGTGAGTGTGCTGGCCGGCCCGTCGGGAGCGGGGAAGTCCTCGCTGCTCAATGCTCTCAACCCCCACTTCAAACTGCAGACGGGAGAAGTGAGTGCGAAGATCCACAGGGGACGGCACACAACCCGCCAGGTGGAGCTTCTAGCCTGCGACCAGGGCTATGTGGCCGACACACCCGGCTTTTCCCAGCTGCAGCTGGAGCCAGACCAGGAGGATAGGCTGCAGTTCGCCTTTCCTGAGTTTGGGCGCTACCGCGCAGACTGCCGCTTCCGCGGCTGCATGCACCGGCGGGAACCAGACTGCGCTGTGCTTGAAGCGCTGGCGCGGGGAGAGATCGCCCCCACCCGTCACGAGAACTACCTCCTCTTCCTGCAAGAGGTCGCACCACGCTATTAGAAAGGGGCAGCTGCCGTGAACAGACGCATCAGCGCATCGCTGTTAGCTGCGGATTTCTGCCATCTCGGCGCTGAGCTGGCTCGGGTCAGCAGCGCCGACCTGCTGCATTTTGACGTCATGGATGGCCATTTTGTACCCAACATCAGTTTTGGGCTTCCAGTTATTGAGGCTGTGAAGCGCTGCAGTGATCTGCCGCTTGATGTCCATCTGATGATCGAGCACCCCGAACGCTACCTGGAGGAGTTCGCGGTGGTTGAGCCGGAGATCATCACCGTACACTACGAGGCGGTAGTCCATCTGCAGCGCACCCTGGGCCACATCAGGGAGCTCGGCTGCCGGGCCGGGGTTTCCCTCAATCCGCACACCCCGCTGGAGGGGCTGCGCTACGTCTTGGACGATCTTGATCTGATCTTGATCATGACGGTCAACCCGGGCTTCGGGGGCCAGAAGTTCATCCCTGCAATGCTGGACAAGATCAGGGACTGCCGTCAGCTCATCGGATCGCGGCCCATCGAACTTCAGGTAGATGGAGGGATCTGTGTGGAGAACGTGGCCGAGCTGGCCGCCGCGGGAGCGACCAACTTCGTGGCCGGTTCCGCCATCTTCCACGCCGCAGATCCAGCCGATTACATTGCCAGAATGCGCAGAGCCTGACCGAAAGCGGGCGGAACAGCCCGCTTACTTTTTTTGCTTCATTTGACGCAAAAATCTGGTTTAGTGGTTGACAAGTCTGACAATTTGCGTTATCATGTACTTACACTGAGCGGGTGGTGAACATATCAAGGAAAGGAGGGTAGAAGGTCTTCCAAACGATCACCACAAAAAATACCAACTCCCTGGGCAAGGAACTACTTCGCGTTCGCCTGCGAAGTCGAGGATTTTTGCGCCGCCTGCTCAGAAAGGGCCGTCGGAAAAGCATCCTGATGAACGGGATGCTTTTCTTACAGATAAGGTTCATTTTATTGCAGGTTTTTTCCTGACGAAGGAGAATAAATAAGCAAATCATACGGTGGAGTTCCGCTAGGGGTGCTTTACGGCTGAGACGATCCAAGCGGCAGCGGCAGGAAGCAGGATGCACTGCAAAGAGGCAAGATGCCGATGTACTGCCCTGTCTGCTTTGGATTCGAACCCTTCGAACCTGTTTGGGTAATTCCTGCGTAGGGAAGCGGTTGGTGGAACATGGACCGCTTCGCGTCCATGTTTTCCTTTTAGTACCGAATGCGGAAGGACATCGGCATTCTGGGAGGTTGGTTTGATGCGGAGCAAGAAGGTTCAGATCATGGTGGAAACGGCGGTTTTGGTGGGAGCAGCGCTGCTGCTTTCAGAACTGAGGCTCTTTCGGGCACCGCAGGGCGGGAGTGTGGCCCTCGGCATGCTGCCCATCTTCGTCCTGGCGTTCAGGCGCGGAGGCGCAGCTGCCCTCGTGGGCGGGGCTCTGGTCGGGGTGCTCAAGATTATCTTGGGAGGCTACTATGTCCATCCTGTGCAGATCCTCTTAGATTACCCCGCCTCTTACATGGTCCTGGCCGTGGCGGGTTTCGGCCTGTTCAAAAAGGTGCGCTGGCTTGGCGTAACCGCAGGCACCCTGCTGCGCCTGATCGTTCACGTGATCTCGGGAGCGGTGTTTTTTGCAGAGTATACTCCCGAAGGGTATTCAGTGGTTGGTTACTCTGTGGTCTATAATGCCTGGTTCATGGTACCCAGTGCCGTTCTGACGCTGTTGATCATCCTGCTTTTGGACACACGAAAGGAGATCTTCGAACCGCGGGTTTGAGAGCCTCAGATTCCGATCGTGGCTGCCGGGTTACTGTGCCCCGGCAGCCTCTTGCGATCCCTAGACAGCAGAAAACCCCTAGGACATACCTAGAGGTCGCTCATGCGAAATCACTATAACATAGGGGAAGGATTAAAGAGCTCTCTGTACTCTTCCGCTTTTCAGACAGCGAGTGCAGACATAAGCCCGCCTGGGGCTCCCATCGACTACGATGCGGGTCTTCTGCAGGTTGGGTTTCCAGGTGCGCCGGTTCTTGTTCTCAGCGTGGCTGCGAAGATTGCCGGACACGGTACCCTTGTTGCAGACGATGCACCTTGCCATACTTCCTACCCCCTTTGATACGATTTCAGTAACGCTTCTTCATTGTAGCACAGGGTTTTGCCGAATGCAAGGCATACAGTGCCGCCAAGACAAAAACCTTTACAACCAGGGGGCAAATGGGTAGAATAGGGATGATAGTCGATGGACCAATTTGGAAATGGTGTGGAGAGGGGGACAAATGTGGCCCAAGAGGTTCAAGGCCAGTATGGTAAGATTTCTATTCACGAG
>DURQ01000060.1 GCA_012840725.1 Bacillota bacterium | reverse complement strand
GAATAGGGATGATAGTCGATGGACCAAATTGGTAACGGTGTAGAGAGGGTGACGAGCGTGGCCCAAGATTTTCAAGGCCCATACGGTAAGGTAACGGTACGCGAAGGAGTTATCGCCACCATATCAGGCTTGGCGGCGATGGAGTGCTACGGCCTTGTCGGCATGGCCCCGCGCAACATTCAGGAAGGGATTTCGGACCTGCTGCGCCGGGACAACTTCGAACGCGGCGTGGATATCCAGTTTGGTGAAGAGAGTATTACCATCCAGCTCTACATCGTGGTAGAGTATGGCGTGAAGATATCCGAAGTAGCCAGGAATGTGCAGGAGCGGGTTAAGTATGTTGTCGAGACCATGCTCGGCTTGAAAGTGGATCGGATCAATGTCAAGGTCCAGAGTGTGCGCGTTACCCGCCCCAAGAAGAAGTGATCGGAGGATCTAGCTTGGACGTGATCAATGGGTTGGCATTCAAAAACATGCTGCTGGCGGCGGCTCGCCACCTGAACCAGCAGAAAGATAAGATAAACTCGCTGAACGTCTTCCCGGTGCCCGACGGCGACACGGGAACGAACATGTCCCTCACCCTCAACGCAGCCATCAAGGAACTGGAACAGTTCGGCAATGGAGAGATCAGACGTTTGGCCTCCCTGCTGACCAGGGGTTCGCTCATGGGAGCCCGGGGCAACAGCGGAGTAATCCTCTCCCAGTTCTTCCGAGGTTTCTCCGACGGGTTGAGCGATGTACGCAGCGAGATAACCGGTCCAGATCTAGCCCATGCGCTGGTCACGGCTTCTCAGACCACCTATCGGGCGGTCATGAAGCCAGTTGAGGGAACCATGCTGACCGTGGCTCGGGTGGCAGCGGAATATGCAAGTCAAGCCAGCGAAAACGGGGCAAATGCCATCGAGGTTATGCAGGCCGCCTTGGAAGGGGCCCGCACGGCTCTGGCCGACACCCCGAACATCTTGCCGGTGCTCAAACAGGCCGGGGTAGTCGATGCAGGCGGACAAGGCCTGGTCTTTCTTTTTGAGGGTTTTCTCACTGCACTCACTGCTACCCCTGAAGAACTGGAGGAGTTCCTGGCCCAGCCGATCGAGGAGACCGTCGAAGCAGAGGCGCCCAGATTCGAGCAGGAGGTCACGGTTAACAAATACTGCACCGAGTTCATCATCCTGGGCGGCGGCATTGATGCTGTGATGATCAGGCAGGAGCTCGAAACCAAGGGAGATTCGCTGCTCGTGGTGGCAGACGAAGATGTGGTCAAGGTGCACATCCACACTGATCATCCGGGTCAAGTCCTTGAGTTCTGCGGGCAGTTCGGTGAACTGACATCGATGAAAATCGACAACATGCGCCTCCAGAACCAGGCGTTTATCAACCATGAGGAGACCCACCACCTCGATTACAGCACTGGCAACAAGGTGGTGAGCCTGCCGAGCAATGGCGTTGTGACAGAGCATAAACCCCTTGGTATCGTGGCAGTGGTTCCGGGAGAAGGCCTTGCCGAGATCTTTACCAGCCTCGGTGTTGACTTCGTTGTGGCTGGTGGCCAGACCATGAATCCAAGCACAGAGGATCTGGTCAAGGCGGTCAACAGCGTGAACGCTGACGCGGTGATCATCCTGCCCAACAACAAGAACGTGATCTTCTCGGCTCAGCAGGCGAGGGAGCTGGCGGCCAAGACCGTTGGCGTTGTACCAACGCGTTCCATCCCGCAGGGGATAGCCGCCCTGATGTACTTCGTGGCCGAGGACTCCCTTGAGGACAACCTGGCCGCCATGGAAGAGGGTATGCGGGAAGTCAAGACGGGCGAAGTGACCTATGCTGTCCGTTCCACAGTGGCAGGCGATCTGCACATCGAGGAGCGGGATATCATCGGCCTTGCCGAAGGCAAGATCGCCGTTGTTGGGTCCACTCCCAGCGCTGTAGCCCTAGACCTTGTACACAAAATGGTGGATGATGACTCTTCTGTGATCAGTATCTACTACGGCGCCGATCTCGATGGAGCGGTGGCCGAGGAGCTGATGGAACAGATCCGCACCGAGTTCCCTAACTGTGAAGTGGAAGTGTACAGCGGGGGACAACCCCTGTATTATTACATCGTTTCTGTGGAATAACCCGAGAGAGGAGGTCGATGCGGTGGGACGAATCCATGTGGTGACAGACAGCGGCAGTGATCTTCCTGTTGATGTGCGGCAGCGCCTTGGAATCCATGTAGTGCCGCTGACCGTTCAGTTTGGTGACGAGATCTTCAGGGACGGAGAAGACATCTCAACAGCGGAGTTCTATGCACGCCTGCGGCAGGAAAAGATTCTGCCCAGCACTTGCCAGCCATCCCCGGCGGATTTCGTGGCGCTCTATGAACGCATCGCGCAGCCAGGGGATACTATCATCTCAATCCACTTGAGCAGCAAGATGAGCGGCACCTATCAATCTGCGGTTCTCGCGAGTACCATGATCGATCCTCAGATCACTGTTAAGGCCGTGGACAGCAAAGCGGCATCGCTGGGGATCGGTGTCACGGCAGTGGCGGCTGCGGAAGCAGCGCAGGCCGGTAAAAGCGCAGAAGAAGTGTTGGAGGAAGCCCAGCGCGTCGTGGAGTGCCTCCAGGTCTACTTCGTAGTAGACACCCTCGAATACCTTCAGAAAAACGGACGTATCGGGCTGGCCTCAGCTATGCTGGGCACCCTGCTCAACATCAAACCGGTCCTTACCCTGGTGGACGGGCAGGTGGCGCCCTTCGAGAAGATCCGCGGCAAGACCAAGGCCCTTAAGCGCCTGAGGGAACTGGGGACAGAATTTCGCCAGCGCTACCCCGATCGCAAACTGAAGGCAGCCCTCAGCCATGCAGATAACCCAGCCGAGGCACAGACTCTGGCTGAGGCCCTTGTGGAGATCCTCGATCTGGAAGAACCGGTTCTCCTAGGGGAGATCGGTCCCACCATCGGCGTGCACACCGGGGCGGGGACGATAGCATTGTTCATGTACAGTGTCTAGAGGCAGCCCGCGGGATGGGGGCCTCGGGGATCATGCGCAACCCTTGTCCTAAGCTTCGCTCTAGGATAAGGGTTGTTTTTGATTGAGGTGATTGAGTGCAGACACAGGGCATGTTGAACAGACCGGTTTCGGTGCTGCCCGGTGTGGGCGAGAAGAAGGCTAAAGTGCTGAAAGGTTTGGGACTGGTAACGGTGCGGGATGTCCTGTTCAGCTTTCCCCGCACGTACAAGGATTTCCAGCGAGTGCTGCGGCCCGAGGAGGTGCAGCCCGGAGAAACCCAGCTGGTGCAGGGTCCCCTGCTCCATCTGAGTGAACGACCCATCTCTCAAGGCCGGCGCCTGGTCCAGGCTACCCTCGGCGGGCAGCTGGGGCTGACCTGGTTTGTCTACCATCGGGCTGTTGGTCCGAGTTTTCTCTGCCGCAAGCTGCAGAAGGCCAAGCAGGTGTGGGTGTACGGCTTGGTCAAGGAAGGCACGCTTTTCCCGGAAATGACATCACCGGAAGTGTACACCAGCCCCCCGGAGCATCAGGGGCTGATGCCGGTCTACCCGTTGGTGTCCGGTATCACCAACAACCAGCGGGTCAACTGGGCCAGGGCTGCTCTGCGGTTCGTGGGTGAGCTGAGGGAATGCCTTCCGCCTGAACTGTGCACCAGCTACATGGACAGGCAGGAGGCCATCCGGCAGATCCATTTTCCCGCGGATCTCCCAAGCTACGAGCGGGCACGTGAACGCCTGGCCTTTGAAGAGCTTTTCCTCTTCCACCTTGGACTGCAGCGCGGCCAGAGACAGCGGGCCGGCATCGCCCATGCCCCAGATGGGGAGCTCGCTTCCCGCTTCCTTGCGCGGCTGCCCTTCGAGCTGACAGATGACCAAAAGGCAGCTCTGCTGCAGGTTAAGGAAGATATGGAGTCACCCCGGCCCATGCGCCGCCTGATCCAGGGCGAGGTGGGCTCGGGGAAGACTATTGTCGCGGAGTACGGAGCTGTTAAGGCCGCTGCCAGCGGCGGCCAGGTGGCGATGATGGTGCCAACCGAAGTCCTAGCGCAGCAGATGGCTGAGCGCTTCAAGGCTTCGTTGGGTCCGCTCGGGATCCGCGTGGAACTGCTCAGCGGCAACATGAAAACCAAGGAGCAGGACGGGGTGCGCAGAGCCCTGGCTGCCGGCGAAGTCGATGTGGTGGTGGGCACCCACGCCCTGATCACGGACAAGGTGGAGTACCGCAACCTCACCCTGGCCATCGTCGATGAACAGCACCGCTTCGGAGTCAGGCAGCGCGCTGCGCTCCTCGGCAAAGGGAACCCTGACCTGCTTGTGATGAGCGCCACGCCCATCCCACGTTCGCTGGCCCTCACCATATACGGCGATCTGGATATCACGGAGATCAGGCAGCTGCCGGCGCACAGACAGCCTGTGGATACCCGCCTGATCCACCCGAACCGGCGCGCCGATGTATATCGCTATGTTCTATCCCGAGTACAGCAGGGCGAACAAGCCTACGTGGTCTTTCCCCTGGTTGAGGAATCTGAGCACGTGGACCTTAAGGCCGCTGTGCAGGAGATGGAAGAACTGCGGAAGGGCCTCCTTGCTGAAGCCCGGGTCGGTTTGATCCACGGACAGATGGGCAGGGAGAAAGAGGAAGTGTTCCAGGCTTTTGCCCGGGGCGAGCTTGATGTGCTGATCGCGACCACCGTGGTTGAGGTTGGTATGAACGTGCCCAATGCCACCGTCATGGTGATCGAAAACGCCGAGCGCTTCGGCCTGGCCCAGCTGCACCAGCTGCGCGGCCGCGTTGGTCGAGGCAAGAAGCCGGGTATCTGCTTCCTTCTCGCCTACAGCAATTCGCCTCAGGCCAGGGCGCGGCTTGAGGTGGTGCGCCGCAGCAATGACGGTTTCTTCATCGCCGAGGAAGATCTGCGCCTGCGGGGGCCAGGCGATCTCCTGGGAGTGCGCCAGTGGGGACAGCCCTTGTTCCGGTTGGCCGATCTGCAGCGAGACCGCGAACTGCTGCAGGCAGCAGCCGAGGCAGTGAGGGAGCTTCTGAGCCGCGATGCGCTGCTGGCAGGGTATCCTGAACTGGCAGCGGAGCTTGATCATTTCCCCATATAGGAGTGCAGGATATGCGGGTGATAGCCGGGAAAGCCAAAGGAACGGTACTTACCAGCGTGAAGGGGCTTTCGACGCGCCCGACGGGCGCGCGGGTCAGAGAAGCGCTGTTCAACATCTTGGGTCAAGCAGTGGCGGACAGCCGCTTTCTTGATCTCTTCGCGGGCAGCGGCGCGATCGGGCTGGAAGCCTTGAGCCGCGGGGCAGAGGCCGTGGTCTGGGTGGAGGCTGACCGGGCCTGCTGCGAGCAGATCAAAAAGAACCTGGCCCGCACCAGGCTTCAGGGGGGAGTTGTCCTGAACAGCGATGTCTTTTCTGCCCTGGCCAGGCTTGCTAGGCGCGGAGAGCAGTTTGACCTGATCTTCATGGATCCACCCTATGCCAAGGGTCTCGTCGAGAAGACGCTGGCCAGTTTGGCCGACTCTGGCCTCCTGAAAGCGGAGGGAATTGTGGTCGCCGAAATCAGCAAAAAAGAGGAAGCACCGCCCGCCGTGTCGAAACTCTGCCTAGAGCAGATCCGCACCTATGGGGAAACGGCGCTTCTGTTTTATCGATGGGAGGGGTCTCAGTGAAGATCGGGGTGTGCACAGGAACCTTTGATCCCGTAACCTACGGCCATCTGGACATCATCACGAGAGCGAGCAGCCTTTTCGATCACCTCTACATTTGCGTCCTGCACAACCCGGAGAAGGTACCCCTCTTTTCTGTGACCGAGCGCATGGATCTGCTGCGCGAAGAGACTAAAGGCCTGAGCAACGTAACAGTGGACACTTATTCTGGGCTGGCCGTCGAGTACGCCAAGCTGAAAAACGCCGTGGCGATGGTGAGGGGACTCAGAGCCGTGTCGGACTTTGAGTTCGAGTTCAAGATCGCTGCTATGAACCGCTCACTCGATCCTAATGTCGAGACAGTCTTCATGATGACCAGCAGTGAGTACTCGTTTGTCAGTTCTTCAGCGGTAAAGGAAGTGGCGGAGCTCGGCGGCGACGTGTCCAAGTGGGTAAGCCCGCGAGTGGCTGAGGCATTGCTGAATAAATTCAAGAACAGGGAGAGGTCACGGTGAACCGAGTGAATCTTTTGGTCCTCATCGACCAACTGGAAGCACTAGTGGAGAAGGCGCCCGAGGTTCCTTTGGTTGGCAAAGTGCTGGTGGATGCCGATGAGCTGCTTGACCTGCTGGATATTATCCGGGCAGCCATCCCCGAAGAAATCAAGCGAGCGGAGGCAGTCTCCTCCGAACGGGAAAAGATGATGGCCGAAGGGCAGGAGCAGGTTGAGCGGATGATCGCCAAGGCAGAGGAGTACGCTGCTAAGCTGGTGAGCAACAGCGAGATCTACCGCCAGGCAGAAGAGGAAAGCAAACTGCTCTTAGAGGAGAGTAGAAAGCGCGCCCTTGAGATGCAGGCCGGCGCAGAAGAGTATGCGCTGGAAAAACTGTCTCAGCTGCATGAAGTTTTGACCAAGGCCCTGGCCGAGATCGAGCGCGGCCAGGAAGCCCTCCAGAAGAAGGATCAGTCCCGAGAGCGTAAAGAGATATAGACGATGCGTCTGCCCAGCCAAAAGACGCTTAGGATGATCACAAGGATCAGGAGGAAGCTCGTGGCTAGGCGTGCCGAGGCTAGGAACCGGGCGCCAAAGCTGCCGTCTAGAAACTCACCGCTTCCCAGGACAGGCAGGGCTTTGGTCAGCGAGGCCGGGATGAACCTGGCGGGCCCCATGAGCAGGGCAGCGATAGCGGCAGAAAAGGCGGCGTGAAGCAGGCGGGCGCAAAAATATGGCCTGAGGCGGATGCCGCTGCCGCCAACCATGGCCGTGACCTGACCGTGGACAGAAAGCCCGCTCCATCCAAGGATCAAGCTGGCGGCCGTAACCTGCGCCGCCAGTGTGGCAGATGTCCTGCTGGCAAGCTGGGTGCCGAGCGTTGTCTCGAAGAAACCGTGCAGTATCGCTCTGCTGAGGCTCGGATCAAGTCCGGCCCAGTTCAGAACCCAGCTCAGGAAGGCCTGCGGGGGGTCGAGCAGCCCCGCTGCGCCGATCACCTGAACGACCACTGAAAAAAACACGATGCAGCTGCCGATAAAAAGCATCGAGGAGAAGCTGTTCTTCGCGATATCTCCGAAGAGCTTGCCTAAGGGGCGTCCATCAGCCCGCCGTGCCTCGTCGAGGGCACGGAGCGCCCTCTGCAGGTAAGCTTCTTGGCTTTTTCTCGGGGGGGTTTCCGGCCCTCTATGCACCCGCATGCAGAGGCCGGCAAATACTGCGCCCAGATAGTGGGCGGCTATCAGAGTGACACCGAGTTCGGGCCTGCCGAACATGCCCACGGCCACTGCCCCTGCCAGGAAAAGAGAATTGGCAGTGTGGGCCAGTCCGAGCAGACGCTCTCCTTCAGTTGGGGTGATCAGGCCGGACCGGGCCAGATCGCCAGTTACTTTGGCTCCCAGCGGAAACCCCGCCGCTAAGCTCATGGCGAGGGCAAAACCGCCTTCTCCCGGGATGCGGAAAAGGGGGCGCATGATCGGTTCGAACAGGGTACCCAGGAAGTGTACCACTCCCAAACCCATGAGCAGCTCAGCCATGATGAAGAAGGGGAGCAGCGCAGGCAGGACAGTGTCGAACCACAGTTTCAGCCCTGCCAGGGATGCTTGGAAGGAAATGTCTGGGTAAGCGGCGATCAGCACTGCAAGAATGCAGGCCAGCACGGCTAGGCCGCGGCTGGGCGTCATGGGTCTCACCCTTTCCGTGACGATCTGCTAATTCCTACGAATTTGAGGTGAGATTTATGCCATACCCTAAGGTAGGCGTTGCTCTGGGTTCAGGGGCGGCCCGGGGGCTTGCCAACCTGGGAGTCCTCCAGGTGCTGCAGGAACAGCAGATTCCAGTGGAAGTTGTCTGCGGCACCAGTGCTGGAGCCATCGCTGCCGGGCTGTTTGCCGCAGGATCAGATCTGCGGCTGGTGGGTAAGATGGTGCTTCAGCTGGACTGGAGCGACCTCACCAGCTGGACGCTTCGCCCCCAGGGACTGGTTGCCCCTGACAAAATCCACGATATGCTGCGCCTTTTGACCCGCAATCAGGATTTTGAGGACCTACCTATCAGAGCAGCCGTGGTAGCGACCGATCTCCTTACAGGAGAAGAAGTTGTCCTGGACTCTGGTTCGGTGGCAGATGGCATCATCGCCAGCATGTCGATCCCCGGGATTTTCGTGCCCGTCCCCAAGGACGGCATGCTCCTGGTCGATGGGGCCTTGGTGAACAGAGTGCCGGGCAATCTCTGCCGCAGGCTCGGAGCGGATTTTGTCATCGCGGTTGATGTGGGATGGGGGCCCCTGCGCAGCAGAGTACGCCATCTGCCCGATGTGATCATCCAGACCATTGATATCCTGAGCAGGCAGGCTGCGTCCAAGAAGGAAATCGACTGCGATGTGCTGATCGAGCCGGATTTGGGCAATGTGCGGCCCACACAGCTTAACCGGGCAGAGGAGATCGTGGAAAAAGGACGCCAGGCAGCCCTCGCTGCTCTGCCCGCGATCAAGGCAGGGTTGGCGGGCAGAGCCTAACCTGCAGGTTGTTGACAGGGTAGGGCAATCTTTGTATAATTTATGAGGTGATTAGGATGCGTCTCAACATCAGCGGCATTCAGGGTCGAAAAGGGGCTTCCTTCGAGGTCCAGAGGGACCTTTCCGGAGATTTCCTCAAGGCTCTGCCCGAGGTGGAGAAGGTCTTGGGACCCATTTCGGTAGAGATGAAGGTGACCAATACGGGAGAGGCATTCTTAGTCGCCGGCAGTTTTTCTGTGGATGTGGAGCTCCGCTGCAGCCGGTGCCTCGAGCCAGTGAGAACCAGGCTGGAGGCAGCGTGCGAGGAGGAATTTTTGAAAACACCCGAATATGGCGTTGAAGAGGACCTGCTTGAGGAGCAGTATGTGGTGGAAGGCGATGAGCTGGATGCTTCTGGCCTGATCCAGGAGTCTCTCCTGGTGAGCGTGCCGATGAAGGTCGTCTGCAGCCCGGATTGCCCCGGCCTCTGCCCCAAATGCGGAGCAGCACTGGCTGAGGGTACCTGCAGCTGTTCCACGGCTGACATCGACATCCGTCTTGCTCCCTTGAGCAAACTGCTGGAACTCTCGCCGCCAGCCGAAACACCGGAGAGGAGGAAGGACAATGGCAGTACCAAAGAGAAGACATTCCAAGGCTAGAACCGGTTCACGCAGGGCGAATTGGTATCGCGTCGAAGCAGTCGAAGCAGGTCTCTGCCCCAACTGCCGCGAGCCAAAACTGCCCCATCGCATCTGCCCTAATTGCGGCATGTACAAAGGGCGTCAGGTCGTGGAAGTAAAGGAAGCGAAGTAAGCGGTAAAAGGTGTCTCGTCAGGGACATCTTTTTTTATTGGGTTACTTTTCACTTTACTTAATTCCGGCTATGCTTTATATTTAGAAGTAGTTTATAACCTGGTACTAATACTTGACGTTAAGGGGGAACGGCGGTGAAGGGCAGTGAAGGCCGCAAGGCACGGAGAAAGGCCTTGGAAGAGCTGCTGCGGAGAGACCCCTTCTTGACAGATTGGCAGCTCGCCGATCAACTGGGGGTGAGCGTCGCCACAATCCGACTCGATCGCATGGCCCTGGCTATCCCTGAACTTCGCGAGCGGGCGCGCATCATCGCAGCCGGTACCTACTCGGAAGTCAAAGCGCTGCGGGGTGAAGAGGTTATCGGTGATCTCGTGGAGCTGAACCTCGGTCGGGACGGGACCTCTGTTCTCATGGTTACTGACCAAATGGTCTTCTCCCGCAGCCAGATTATGCGCGGACACCACCTCTTTGCTCAGGCCAACTCCTTGGCAGTTGCACTGGTGGACTCTGACCTGGCGCTCACCAAGACTGCCCAGGTAAGCTACCGCCGCCCCGTGAAGCTGGGTGACAGGGTGATGGCCAAGGCGGCTGTAACAGCTGTTGAGGGATACCGTTACCAGGTGCAGGTCAACAGCTTCGTCCGGGATGAACTGGTGTTCAGCGGAGAGTTTGTCGTGGTCGATGTTGCAGGAAAGGGAGGGGCCAAGGTTGACTAGGATTGCGGTTGATGCTTTTGGGGGAGATTACGCCCCGGAACAGATCGTGGAGGGCGCTCTTCTGGCAGCAGACAAGGAAGGGATTACGGTAGTCCTCACGGGCAACGAGAGCCGTTTAAAATCGCTGGTGGCCGGGAGGGCTGGAAGTAACCGCGTGGAGATAGTCCACGCACCGGAAGTAGTACAGATGGATGATGAACCCGTAGCTGCGGTGCGCGCCAAGACCGACTCCTCACTGGTCCAGGGAGCGCGGCTTGTGCGTGAGGGGAAGGCCGATGCCCTCGTCAGTGCGGGCAACACGGGAGCATCTCTTGCTGCCGCCCTGTTCAACATCGGCAGGATCAAGGGAGTGGAAAGGCCCGCTATCTCCACGCTCATGCCCACCGCCAAGGGGTTTTCGCTGGTCTTGGACGTGGGCGCTAACGTGGATTGCCGCCCCAGTATGCTTGTGCAGTTTGCCCAAATGGGATCCATCTACGCTTCCGAGGTACTCAAGGTGTCCAACCCCCGGGTGGGGCTGCTCAATGTGGGGCATGAGCCCGGCAAAGGCAATCAGCTGGCCAAAGAGGCCTTTGACCTCCTGCAGGACGCTGGCGTGAACTTCATCGGCAATGTGGAAGGGCGGGAAGTGCCCAGCGGAAACGTGGATGTCATCATCTGCGATGGTTTTGTGGGCAATGTCGTGCTCAAGCTGGCCGAAGGCCTGGGTGCCACACTGCTGAACATGATCAAGACCGAAGCCAAGAGCAGCCTTGCGGCAACGGCGGGAGCACTGCTTATGAAGCCTGGGTTCAGGCGGATCAAGAAGCGCATGGACCCCAATGAGTACGGAGGAGCACCTCTCTTGGGCATCAACGGCGTCGTGATAATCGCCCACGGCGGATCCAATGCTAAAGCCATCTACAATGCGATCCGCGTCGCCCGTGACGGCGTTCAGAACAATTACGTGGGGATCATCGCTGAAAAGATGGCCCACTAGGCTCTCTGCTGGCGGCTGCCGGGTGCGCAGAATTTGCAGCAGGCACTTGTCAGCAGTGAAGGTATGTAGTAGCATGAATATGCTGCAGGAGTACCTGGAGAAGGAGGTGACCTACCATGGGCGATTTCGACGAGAGGATTTTTGAAAAGGTCAAAACAATCATTGTGGAACAGCTGGGCATCAACGAGGCAGATGTTACGCCAGAGGCCTCCTTTGTGGAGGATTTGGGAGCTGATTCACTTGATGTGGTGGAGTTGATTATGGCTCTCGAAGAGGAATTTGACCTGAAGATCACCGATGAGGAAGCAGAGAAGATCTCAACGGTGCGCGATGCGGTGATATATATATCTGAACAGCTGTAATGCCCGCGGTCCCAAAGTCAGTCCACTTTGGGACCCTTACGATCCTAGTTTACGGAAGGTGGGTTGCTCGATGGATAAGGAGATAATCCAAGCTGTGCAGGACAAGCTGGGTTACCAGTTCCAAGACCCGCTCCTTTTGGAGCTGGCCCTGACCCACCGCTCCGTGGCACATGAGCCCGAGCGCAACAATGAGCGCCTCGAGTTCCTGGGCGATGCGGTGCTGCAGCTGACCGTAAGCACGTACCTCTACCGCCGCTTTGCAGCTATGCCCGAAGGAGAATTGGCGAAGGTGCGCTCGCTGCTGGTGCGCGAGTCAACCCTGGCGGAGATAGCCAGGCATCTGGAACTCGATCGCTATCTGCACGTGGGTGAAGGAGAGAAGCGCAGCGGGGCACAGCAGCGGGATTCACTGCTCTGCGATGTGCTTGAGGCGGTATACGGCGCTGTCTACCTAGATGGCGGCTTCGCCCAAGCGGAGCGGGTGATCCTCGGCCAGCTTCCCCCTTGGGATGCTGGCGAGCTGGCGCGGGTTGATGCCAAATCGACCCTGCAGGAGTATTTCCAGCAGACAGCGAAAAGGCTGCCCATCTACACTCTTGTGCAGGAGACGGGCCCCGATCACGATAAGCGCTTTGTGGTGGATGTTCACTTTGATGGGGAGTTTTTGGGCAGAGGGAGCGGGACCACAAAAAAAGAGGCCGAGCAGGAAGCGGCCAGGCAGGCCCTGACCAGACTCGGTCTCAGTCGAAGCGGCGGTACTGGCTGAGGATCGTGCCCACGCTGCTCAACGTGCCGGGATGGGGCTGCAGCGTGTTGGGCTCGATCACATGTCCATCGATCAGTCTGCCGAGCAAAAAACCCTGCTCGGTCCGGAAAAGCATCCACTGCGGCTCCTCGGAGCTGCTTTCCTCAGAAACAACCAAGACATCATTTTCCTGAAACCAGGGGCTGTACCGGTGAGTTCCCACACGGATGGCCAGAAGACCCTGTGGCTGCGGATGGTTGTGCAGGCAAAACCATTCCCCCACAGGCTTTTTTTGCTTTGGGTTCCAGCTGTACAGCGGTATTGACACAAGGTAGTGCGCTGTCCCACCGATCTCAACATAGAAGGGATTGGGCTGTGAACCCTCCTCCCCGAGAACGAGGCGCTTGAACTCGTTGATGCCGCGAAAGTTGCCCTTTTCGAGCCAGTAGTAGACGGACTTGCTGTCCGAAAACTTGAGCTCGGTAGCGATTTCGCGCACAGTGATGCTCGGATTCTGCTTGATCAAGGCTGCCATGTGGGCCAGATAGTTCGAGTACTGCAAGGCAACCGCCTCTCCCCGCGTTTTTACCAACACATTCCGTGCCCAAAATCTAAAAACCTTTACCTAAGCTCTGGTCGAAAATGCGGATCATTCACGGAAAAGTGACCAGATGATCCATAAGTTATGTAACAAGAAGCGGCACCGGGTCTCGAGGTATTTCCCCCAGAGCCATGCATATACATGGACTAGGCAGCCTGGACTGCAAAGGGGAGGTCGGTTCTATGGACGGAAGCAATCAGGCCGTGGATCTGGAACTGATAAAGCGGGTGCGGGCTGGCGACGGCGGTGCTCGGGAGACACTGGTGCGGAAGTACATACCAATGGTCAAGTACATCATCCGCAACTACTACTCGTCGTTTCTCGACTTTGAGGACTTGATGCAGGAGGGGCTGATCGGCCTGCTCAGCGCCATTGATGAATACCGTCCGGAGGAGTACGATGTCAAGTTCAGTTCCTTTGCCTATCTGTGCATCATCCGGCGGGTGTACAACGTGATCAAGCAGTCAACCGGAAACAAACACCGCCTGCTCAATGAAGCCACTTCGCTCCAGACTCCAGTGGGATCCGACGACAGCCGGATCATCATGGACTTGGTACCGGCCCCGTTCAACCAATTTGACCCCGAAAAGATGCTGGAAGAGAAGTACGTCGATGAGGCCATCGGCAGAGTACTCCGCAACCACCTTTCGATCCTGGAGTACGCTGTGATCAGCCGTCTGCTGGAGGGTTACTCAGCCAGGGAAATCGAAGAGGAAATCGGAGTGGGCCTGAAGGTGATCGATAACGCCCGAACCAGGGTGCGAACCAAGCTGCGCCGTCTGCTCGCCGAACACGGTTCTCTGCTCAGCCCGCAGGTGCCCACCAATGTCCGCCGCCGAGAAGACCTGTATCTCGATGTCCCCATGGGCCGCTAGGACCAGGTTCTTTTTTCCTCCAAGGTATGGTACAATGGGCAGGGGTTAGTACTGGTCTTGGAGGAGTTCTATGCGTCTGAAGCGCCTGGAGTTGCAGGGGTTCAAATCGTTCGGTCAGCCGGTGAATCTGGAGTTCGGCCCGGGGATCACGGCCATTGTGGGGCCGAACGGAAGCGGAAAGAGCAACATCTCCGACGCCCTCCGCTGGGTGCTGGGGGAACAGAGCGTCCGCAGCCTGCGGGGCAGCAGGCTGGAAGATATCATCTTCGCTGGTTCCGACGGCAAGAAGCCCTTGGGCATGGCTGAAGTCCGCCTCACCCTTGATAACTCCGACGGCTACCTGCCCCTGGAGTACAGCGAAGTGACGATCACCAGGCGCGTCTACCGCTCCGGGGAAAGCGAGTTCTTCATCAACAAGCAGAGCTGTCGCCTAAAAGACATTCAGGAGCTCTTTACAGATACGGGCTTAGGTAGAGAAAGCTATGCCGTGGTTGGACAGGGCCAGATCGATCAAGTTCTCAGCGTACGCTCGGAAGACCGGCGCATCCTGCTGGAAGAAACGGCTGGGATCGTCAAATACAGGCAGCGCAAGGAAGAAGCCCTGCACAAGCTGGAAGAAACCAACGTAGACCTGCTTAGGGTAACCGATGTCCTTCACGAGCTGGAGAGCCAGCTTGGTCCCTTGGAAGAGCAGGCCAAATTGGCGCGCCGTTATCTGTCCCTTTCTGAACAGCTGCGGGAAGCGGAACTAGACTATTTCCATCTCAACTGGCAGGCTCTGGCCAAGCGCCTGGCCAAGGTGGAAGAGGACTACAGGCGCCTTCAGCAGGAGTTCGAGCAGGGAAGGTTGGACCTGGAACGCCTGGAGGACCGGGCGGCAGAGCAGGAGGCGCTGGAAGACGCTCTTCAGCAAGATATTGACAAGAGACAGGGAGAGCTGACCGCTCTTGCGGAAGCTTACAATAACACCCTGCACAGCATTGAGCTGCACAGTGAGCGTATCAAAAACCAGGAGTCACGCAGTCAACAGCTCACTGCCCTGATCAGCACGAAACGTGAAGAGGCGCAGTTTCTCGCAGGCGAAGAGGACAAGCTCCGTTCCGAACTGGAGGAGCTTAGTGCCCAGCTCCGTGCCCACGAGGAAGCTGCCCGGGGTGCCGAGGAGGAAACCGCGAATCTGCAGGAGCGCCAGAAGTCTGCCCAGCAGGATGTGAACCGCCTCAAAGACGAGTTCTTCGATTTCATGCGGGAGCTTGCCGATAGGCGCAACTTCCTGCGGAGTTTTCAAGACCGTCGGCGGAATCTTGAGGAGCAGATGGCCAGGGCACGCCAGGAACTGGACTCCTTGGGAGAACGCCAGGTTTCCATGGAGCAGGAGCTTGCGGGCCTTGCCGAAAGAGAACGGCAGCTGACCGAAGGCTTGCGCGGGCAGGAGAGCAGCGAGAGAGAGCTGCAGGAGAAGATCGCATCCGGCCGAGCAGCCCTGGCTGCACAGGAAGAGCAGCGCCGGGAGCTCGAGTCGGCGGGGGCGCGGCTCAACGCGCGCCTGCGCACCCTGCAGGAGCTGGAAGAAAACCGGGAAGGCTACGCGGCAGGAGTGCGGCGCATCCTCCAGAACGAAAGTTTTTCTCAACTGGTTTTGGGCACGGTGGCCGATGTGCTGGAGGTGCCCCCTGGCTTGGAGCTGGCCCTGGAAGTGGCCCTGGGATCGGGACTGCAGAACCTGATCACCCCGGGTGAAGCCGAGGCCAAGACCATCATCGCCTGGCTGCAGAAGGTACAGGGCGGCCGGGTAACCATCCTGCCCCTCGACAGCATCCAGGGAAGTGAGTTTCCAGCAAGCAGCAAGGCCCTGTTTGACCAGCCGGGGGTATTGGGACCGGCCATGGATTTGGTGCGTTTTTCGGAGAAGTTCAGGCCGGCACTGGCTTCCCTTTTGGGACGGGTTGTGATCACCGAAGATCTGGATACGGCCCTCCGCCTCAAGCGCAGTCTGCGGCAGTTTGCCCGGATTGTCACAAAGGACGGCTCTGTGGTCTTTCCAAGCGGCGCCATCACGGGCGGGAGTTTCAGCGCGCGCAGCAGCGGCCTTTTGGCCCGCCGCGGCGAACTCACCCGCCTGGCGGAGCAGGCAGAAGCTCTGGCCGGAGAACTTCGCGGCTTGACAGAGAAGCAGCGCAGAACCAGAGAAGAAATTACCGCATGGGAACAGCGGGCAGCGCAGCTCCAAAGAGAAATACTGGAGACAAGGCTCGCCCTCCAGGGCGTGGGCCAGAGCAGGAACCAGCTGCTCCAGGAGCGGGAACGGCTGACGATCAGCTCCCGCAACCTTACCTCGCAGATTGCCCAGTTCCAGGCGGCCCTGAGCACCTTGGGATCCGATTTCGAACTGGCCGCGGCGGAAGTGGCTGAGCTGGAAAGGGAAGAACAGCTCCTCAGGGAACACATTCAGCAGGAGGAAGCACGCCTAGCTGAGCTGGCTGCATCCATGGAACGGCTGAACCAGGAACGCACGGCCAAGCAGGTGCGCACCGCCGAGTTCAAAGGGTTTATGGAAAGCAAGCGCACCAACCTGGTCAACCTGGAGCAGCGCCGCAGAGAAGCCCTGCTTGCAGTGGAGCAGGCCCAGGCAGAGCTAGATCAGATCAGCCTGGAGCGCAGCCGGAATGAAGAATACATTGCCCGCGCCGCGCAGGAAAACGCCCAGCGGCAGGTACAGCTGGCTGAACTGAAGGCCGAACTGGAACAGCGCCGAGGCGAACTGCAGGCTGCGCAGAAAGAAAGGGCAGATTTGGGGGCAGAATTAGCCCAGGTTCAGAAGGAACAGCTGCGCAGAGAACGGACGCTTTACAGACTCGAAGTTGAACTGGGTCAGCTCGCAGATGAACAGGAACATGTGCGTGAATCGCTGACCGAGAGGGGTCTGTCCCTGACAGCTATCGTCAACCGGCAGGTGCCTCAGAAGGAAGCAGAGCTCAAGAACGCCATCGAAGAACTGCGCAGGCAGATCAGGGAACTGGGGCTGGTGAACCCAACGGCCCATGAGGAATATGAACGGGTGGTCGAGCGCTGTTCGTTCCTGGAGAAACAGCTCTCAGACCTGAACGAAGCCAGGGCTGGACTCTTGGATGTGATCAGTGAAATGGACAAACTCTGCCGCACCCGCCTCCGGGAAGCCTTTGCCCAGGTGCGCGTGGAGTTTCAGGAGCTGTTCAGCCGGCTTTTCCAAGGCGGAAGCGCCGATTTGGTTCTGACCGATCCAGAGTCCATCCTGGCCACGGGCATAGATGTGCTGGCACGCCCCCCTGGGAAAAAGCTGCAGAACCTGCTGCTCCTTTCCGGGGGCGAGCGGGCCCTCACGGCCATCGCCTTGCTGTTTGCCATCAGGCGGGTGAAGCCCGTGCCCTTCTGGGTGCTGGATGAAATCGACGCGACCCTTGATGAGAGCAACCTGGAGCGCTTCAGCCAGCTGATGCACGAGTTTTCCCAAGAGACGCAGTTTTTGGTGATCACACACCGGGAAAGGACTATGGAAAGGGCCGATACCCTGTACGGCGTCACCATGGGTGCCGAAGGGGTATCCCAGATCATATCAGTCGCTTTGAGACAGGAGGAGTAGCGAGTGTTTTGGAAGCGCATGTTTGGAGGCAGATCCACTTCCGAGCAGGAGAACGCTCAGCAGGAGGCGGTTCAGGAGAGCGAGCGGCAGGAGCCCGCTAAAGAGAGCGGCTTCTTCAAAAAGTTGATGAGCGGCCTGGAGAAGACCAAGCAGCAGTTGGTCTCAAGGGTTGAGCAGCTCACTACCGGACGCAAAGTAGATGAAGAACTCTTTACTGAACTGGAGGAAGTGCTCATAGAGGCGGACTGCGGAGTGAATACGGCTCTTCTGCTCGTGGACCAGCTCAGGGAAAGGGCGCGGGAAGAGAAGATAACCGCCGCCGAAGAGCTGCGGCACATACTCAAAGAGGAAATGGTGGCCCTGCTGGAGAAAAACGCCGCCCCGCTCAAGATGCCCGCTGAGAAGCCCTACGTGATCATGATGGTAGGGGTAAACGGCGCTGGGAAGACGACCACCATCGCCAAGCTGGCCTACCGCTTCAAACAGGAGAAAGCCAAGGTACTCCTGGCTGCTGGAGACACATTCCGGGCAGGTGCCATCGAACAGCTTGGCGTGTGGGCGAACCGTCTGGGAGTGGAGCTGATCGCCCATCAAGAGGGGTCGGATCCGGCCGCGGTGGCGTTTGATGCAATCAACGCTGCCCGTGCACGGGGAAGTGACGTTCTGATCATCGATACGGCCGGACGCCTGCAGACTAAGGTCAACCTCATGTCGGAACTGGCCAAGGTCCACCGCGTAGTCCAGCGGGAGCTGGGACGCGACCTGGATGAGATCCTTTTGGTGGTGGATGCCACTACCGGGCAGAACGCCCTGTCCCAGGGCAAGTTCTTCCGGGATGCGGTCCCTGTCACCGGCATCGCCCTCACAAAACTGGACGGCACGGCCAAGGGTGGGATCGTTCTCGCCCTCGCCCACGAGCTCGATCTTGCTGTGAAGCTGGTGGGTGTAGGCGAGCAGTACGAAGACCTGCAGGACTTCGATGCCCGGGCCTTTGTGTCCGCCCTTTTCGGCGAGGCATAGCATCAACTGGTCAGTGTCAAGAGTTTGTGCTTGACAACACCTGGCCCGCTGGTTATACTTATGTAGTGTAAAGTGATTATGCTTAACAGGAGATGGCCATG
>DURQ01000059.1 GCA_012840725.1 Bacillota bacterium | reverse complement strand
CTTTGACCTTCATTTACAGTTACGCAGAGATGATGCACGATTTTCCAGACGAGGTGACCCCTGAGCAGAGCCAGATCATCATGGATGAGGCCAAACGCCTCAATGCGCTGGTCAGTGACATGCTGGACATTTCACTGCTCGAATCTGGCGCGGTGAAGTTGAACAAGGAACGGTACAACCTGACAGAAAGCCTGCGCGCCACCATCAACAGGATGATCGAGCTCTTTAGAAAAGAAGGCTCCCGTGTGGAGTTCGAGTATGCTGAAGATATCTGCGTTCTGGCCGATGAAGTCAAGATCACCCAGGCGGTGTACAACCTCCTGCTCAACGCGATCAGCCACAGCGGTGCCGGCAGAACCGTGGTCGTTCGCCAGAGCAAGCTGGGGAACTGCGTGCGCATCGAGGTCATCGACAGGGGAGAGGGTATCAAGCCCAGCGACCTGCCCAATATTTGGGAGCGCTACTTCAAAGCCGACAGCAAACACAAAAGGCCCATGCTGGGCACGGGCCTCGGACTGTCCATCGTGAAGAAAGTGATCGATCTGCACGGCGGAAGGTGCGGTGTGGAGTCGGAGGAAGGAAAGGGCAGCACCTTCTGGTTTGAGCTGGAATTGGGCTAGAGATCTGCACCTTCTAGAGAAACTCATCAAGAAGGGTGTAGAACTCCATCTTGGTTTCATCCACGTCTGTGAGGCCGTAGACAGCGAAGAACAGCTCCACCAGTTCGGGAGAGCCGTAACCATTGTGCTCCAGGGAGCGCACCGCGAGGGCAACGTCGACGCAGCGGTCACCGATTCCTGCCCGCCCCAGATCGATAAATCCGCTCAAGGCCGAATCTTTCATCAGGACGTTGGGCAGGCAGTAGTCGCCGTGGGTGAAGCAGAGATCCTGGGAGGAAGGTTTTTTGGCCAGCAGCAGGTTGAAAAGATCGTCTGCTCTCCAGCCCCGATTCCTTGGCTCAAAAAGGGTTTCATCGATCAAGCCCCGTTTCAAGTTGGCGCGGGCTTTTTCGATCTTCACGGTAACGGTCTGGTCGAAGGGACAGTGAGAAATATCCACGCTGTGTATCTGCCTCAGCCCCGAAGCCAGAGTTCTGACCAGGAGCTCTGGGTCATTTCTGTGTTCATCGCGGCTCAAATCCAGGCCCGGAACTTCCGAGATCAGGAGAAACTCCCAATGGCCCTGCTTCTCATAGTGGAGGACTTCCGGCACGGGAAGCTTGCCGCGGAGCCAGTTCAGAACTTCCACCTCGTAGGCCAGCGGTTCTGGGAGGATGCTGGGGCCGATCTTGAGGTAACTTCTCAGCTGAGGCAGGTGGTACACCAGGGCCTTGGAGCACCCGATCCTATCCTGAACGAAGTCCGCACCGCCGGTAATTTCACGCAAACCCTTAGGCAGTTCCGGTGGCTGAATATGCTGGTGCATGCTGAGCCCTCCCTGAAGTGGCCTGTCGCCTCTGCTCAAGAGTATTGTAACTCGAAGAGAGAGCAGGCACAACCCAAGCAGCAGAGGGCGGCAGCCGATCGTCCAGGCAGAGGAAAACGCAGAGCTGCGTAGAAGAAGTGCGAAAGACCTCTGGCATTGATGGGGGGATCCATGTTGTACCGCATCCTTGTGGTGGAAGATGATCCGGTCATCGCCGGCGCCATCGAAAAGTCTGTGACCCAGTGGGGGTATGAAGTGCAGTGCGTAACCGATTTCCAGGATGTCCTGGGCAGCTTTGCGCGCTTTGATCCCCAGCTGGTGCTCCTCGACATCTCCCTTCCCTTCTACAACGGCTATCATTGGTGCAGCGAGATCCG
>DURQ01000058.1 GCA_012840725.1 Bacillota bacterium | reverse complement strand
CTCCCCTCCTGGTGCAGACCTTCCTCATCTTCTACGGGCTGCCCAGCCTGATCTCCCGGCCCATACCCGCCTACACCGCCGCCATCCTCGCCCTGAGCATCAACAGCGGCGCCTATGTGGGCGAAATCGTGCGGTCGGGCATCCAGTCCATCGATAAAGGGCAGTGGGAAGCGTCCTCCTCTTTGGGACTCTCGGGCGCCCAGACCATGGGACTGATCATCCTGCCCCAGGCCTTCCGCCGCATCCTGCCCCCCCTGGGAAACGAGTTCATCGCTCTGCTCAAGGATTCATCTCTCGTTTCCATCATCGCCCTGGAGGAACTGGTGCGCAAAGGCCAGATCATCATCGGCCGCACCTTCCGGCCCTTTGAGGTCTGGCTGGCCGTGGCGGTCATCTACTTCGTTATGACCTTCGCCGTATCACGCCTGGTGAGTGTAGTGGAAAAAAGGGTAGTAGTAGCCCGCTAAGAATACTTAACATGCAGCAGCCGGTAATCGGGGCCTTTGAGGAAGAGGTGAAGGTTGCTGCCGATAACCCGGGATGCAACCCGGGCGCCAACGCGCTTATCCAGGTCTTTAAGATCATAATTGGTAGTAAAGACAGTCGGCTTGAGGTTGTTCAAGCGACCGTCCACAATGATCAGCAGGCGCTCAACGGTCCAGTCCGTAACTCTCTCGCTCCCCAGATCGTCCAGTACAAGCAGATCCGCCTGCAGCAGCGGTTCCAGGGGAACGGTGGTGAGGCGCATCTGCTCCAGCAGGAGGGGCAGATAGACAAAGGCCACCGAGAATCTGCCTCTCAGCTCATTGGCTACGGCAGCGGCCAGATGGGTCTTGCCGGTACCTGGAGGGCCGACCAGGATAATCCCCCGGCCGTCTGTGATCTTCTCGAAATTGCGGGCAAAGGCGAAGCTGTCTTCGTACGCCTTCCTGTTCAGCTCGCTGACCCTAAACCCAGAAAACGTCTTGCCCTGCAGGGCTGGAGGAAGTGGATGGGCGGCAGGCACCGCGAGAAGCTGCTCCCGCTCCCTGCGCTCCTGAGAGCGCTCGTTCCTGATGCAGGCACAGTCAGTTAAAAGCCACAGCCCCCGGCCGAGTTCCGCTGGCACGGGAAAGGGGTGGCTTTTATAGATCTTATAGCGAACTTCGCCGCAGACCGGGCAGGCCTCGCCCCGGAGGCTGCGCCTGAGGCCGTACTTACTCATCCAGGAATGAGAAAAGGCTGCGATCCTGCTTGGTCGGGGTGTAGGTGAAGTCTTCTTTACGGATTTTCGCCTGAGCACCATAGCCTTTGTCTCCTCCGTTCTTGTCCTGATCCTCCGTCAGGGCCGGCCAGTAAGCGCGAAAACGCTCCTCGGTGGTGATCCCGTGGTTGAGCCAGTCTTCGATGATGCGGTAGATGTAATTGAAGGAGATGTGCTTTTCTTTGCCCTTCAAACGGCTGCGCCGCTGCTCCTGCTTTGCCCTGAGGATGGCGCACCCTATGACAAAGGGCGACATGCCCTCATCCCTGGCTGCCAGGAGCTTTTCCTTCTGCGCGCTGGAGAGGGGGGCCACTTTCTGTTCATACAGAAAAAAGACGTCGTCCATCGTTGCGTCCACTGAATCACCTCCGGTTCAGGGGATCCTAAAGGTTAAATGGCTGGATGTACACCCGCTCCACCCGGCTGCTGAGCATGCAGGTGATTTCGTAGTTGATAGTGCCCAGGTACCTGGCCCAGTCGTCGGCGGTGATGGCCAGGTCCCCATCTGAACCGATCAAGATCACTTCATCGCCGATCTGCACCGGCAGATCTCCCACGTCTACCATCGTATGGTCCATGGTGATGTTGCCCACGATCGGGCAGTAATGTCCCCGAATGATCACGTGCGCCTTGTTGCCCAAGCCCCGCAAGAGGCCATCCGCGTAACCAATGGGCAGAACGGCCAGGGACGTTTCCTTCCAGGTAACGAAAGTACCGCCGTAGCTCACTGCACTGCCTGCAGGCACGCGCTTAACAAACGCCACCCTGGTCTTCAGGCTCAAGGCGGGCCTGAGCTCAATCGGCCTGCGCGCATCGGGGTACATGCCGTAGATACCGAGCCCGACACGCACCAGATCGAGGCGAGACTCAGGGAAGAACAGGGTTGCCGCAGTGTTGGCCGCGTGGTAGAAGGGTACGGCGACGCCGCGGGCGGCCAGCGCCTCCCTCACCCGGGAGAACCGCTCCCACTGCCAGCGGGTGTATCCCAGATCCGTCTCTTCTGCCCGGGCGAAGTGGGTAAAGACGCCCTGGATTTCCAAACCAGGCAGGCTCTGCACGAGCGCGACCAGATCGGCAAAGTCCTCTGGCAGAAGCCCCAGCCTGCCCATGCCCGTATCTACCTTGATGTGCACTTTGGCCGTCTTCTGCTGTGCAACAGCTGCCTTAGACAGCAGACGCGCGATGTGGGGCTCGAAAACGGTGACCGCAAGGTCGTAGGCCACGCAGACATCCAGTTCATCTGCGCCCACGGCTCCGAGGACCAAGATGGGGGCGGTGATCCCGCCGCGGCGCAGGCGCACCGCTTCCTCGGGAAGGGCCGTTGCCAGCCAGTTGGTGCCGTGGGCGATCATGGTATAGGCGGTCTCCAAGGCACCGTGGCCGTAGGCATTGGCTTTCACCACCGCCATGAGCTCGCAGCGGGGGCCGATGAGCTCGCGAAATTGCTGAACGTTGAAGGCGATATTATCTAGACTGACCTCAGCCCACACCTGCCGGTTGAGCTTGCTCATGGAGACCACTCCGTCCCTACTGCAGAATCTGCTGGATGAAGGCCAGGCAGTCGCTGGCTTTCAGCCCTCTCTGGCCCTTTTCCCCGGCTAGATCGCCAGCCCGGCCGTGCACAAAGGCGGCGAGGGCACCGGCGCGCAGCGGGTCCAACCCCTGGCCGAGCAGGGCTGCGGTCAGGCCCGTAAGGATATCTCCTGTACCGGCAGTAGCCAGGGCGTGACTGCCGGTGCTGTTGATGTAAACCCGTTCTGGATCCGCGGTGATCGTAGGCGCTCCTTTCAAGACCACGACCAGCCCCCACTGCTGGGCATAGCTGGAAGCGGCGCCCACCCGATCCCCATTGACGGCAGCCGCATCGGAAGCGTTGAGCCTGCCCATTTCACCCGGGTGGGGTGTGATCACCCAGCGCTGGCGCTTGCTCGCCGGCACGCTGCGCAGGAATTCGGTGCTCAGGGCAATTAGGCCGTCGGCGTCGATCACCGCTGGCCCATCCCAGGTTCTGAGCAGGGTCTGCACTACCTTGATCACTTGGCGGCTGCGGCCGAGGCCTGGGCCGATGGCAAGGACATCCTTCCCCGCCAGAAGGCCCTGGAGTTTCTCCAGGCTCCCTTCGCCCAGAGTACCCCCTTCCGCCTCTGGAACGGGAACAACGATCACCTCATCGGGTGGAAAACGGTTGTAGATGCTCTCAGGGACTGCCGCCGTGACCATGCCCCCTCCGCCCCGCAGAACCGCCTGGGCGCAGAGGGACGCTGCTCCAGCGTATCCCACCGATCCGGCTACCACAAGCGTATGCCCGTGATCACCCTTGTGAGACCAGGGCTGGCGCTGGGGAAGCCAACTCAAGGCTTCTGGCCCCAGGAGTTCCCTGGCGATCCCCTGGGCATCGAGGGGAAAGCCCAGGTCCACCACTACGTTCTTCCCCGCATAGGCGCGCCCCGGATAGAGCAGGCACCCGAGTTTAAGCAGCCCCAAGTTGATGGTGAGGTCGGCCTTTACGGCTGCAGTGGCCACTTCTCCGGTGGCGGAGTTGATCCCCGTTGGGCAGTCGATGGCGACCACGGGGCACTGCACATCGCTGACCAGATTGACCAGGTCGGCCAAATCCTCCTCAAGCTTGCCCGAGAAGCCGGTTCCGAAGATGGCGTCTACGATCAGGTCGGCAAAGCTGAGGCTGATGCGGAGCTTGTTCAGCTGCTTCAGGTCCACCGGGGTCAAGTCGGCACCGAGTTTCTGAAGAACCGCTAAGTTGCTTTGGTTTTCCTTGGTGGAACGTTTCTGATCGCCCACCAGGTAAACCTTTACCCGGGCCCCAAGAGTCAGGAGCTGCCTGGCAGCAACCAGTCCATCGCCGCCGTTGTTTCCGGGACCCGCAAGAATGTGAACGCGTTTTGCCTCAAGGGGGCCGAACTCCGCTTTGAGCACTTCCACGATGCGGCTTCCTGCGTTCTCCATGACTACTAGAGAAGAAAGGCCGAGGTTGGCAAAGGCCTTCTTCTCCAAGTCTCGCATCTCTGCGCCGGTCACGACCCGCATGTTCTCTCCTCCCCCAAGGCTATTACATAAGCCACTGCCATTTCCTTGGTGTGAGACAGGCTGAGGCAGAAATCCTTGATACCCTGCTCAGCTGCGATCTGCGCCGCGGGCTCCAAGAGGCGCACATAAGGCCTGCCCCAGGCGTCAGAACAGATCTCCACAGAGGAAAAGGGTACTCCCTGCCGAAAACCCCGGCCCAAGGCCTTCATCACCGCTTCCTTGGCGGCAAAGCGGACGGCCCAAGACTCCGCCCCTTTTTTCTGCAGTTCCTCCTGTTCCCGCGGCGTGTAGATCCTATCGCGAAAGCTGGACCTGGTAAGTGCCCGGACAATGCGGCGCACTTCGATCAGGTCCACGCCGCAGCCCTTAACTGGCACGGCTTCCTCCCTGCTCCTCTTCGATGGTTTTTATCACCGGTTCCAGCACTGCCTTCAGCGTTTCGCCCTCGGGGTGCTCGCCCATCACCCTGATCACCGGCTCTGTCCCGGAAGCACGCACGAAGAGGCGGCCGAAGGGAGCGAGCTGTTCCTGGGCTTGCTCGATGGCAGACTTGATGCGGGCGTTGTCCTGCCATCCGTTCTTGGTCTGCACCCTGATGTTCACCAGCTGCTGCGGGAAGATGTTCATGCACTTGGCCAGCTCCGCCAGGGGTCTGCCCTGAACCTGCCTGGTTTCCAGAAGCTTCAGGCCCGTGAGCATGCCATCGCCGGTAGTGGCGTTCTCAAGGAAAATGACGTGCCCTGACTGCTCCCCGCCTAATACGCTTCCGATCTCCAGCATGGTCTCGAGCACAAAGCGGTCGCCGGGTTTGGCGTAGACCACATCGCCGCCGCTGGCCAGGAAAGCCTGCCGCAGTCCTCCGTTGGAGTAAGCGGTGGCCACCACCTTTTTGGCTGGCAGCTTGTCCTGCTTGAGCAGGTATAGACCCATGATGGCCAAAATCTGATCGCCATCGATGAAGCTGCCTTCCTCATCCACGACCAAAATGCGGTCGCCGTCACCGTCAAAGGCAAACCCGAGATCGGCCCCGACTTCTTTGCTCAGGCTCTGGATCTTGGTTGGGTATGTAGAACCGCAGAAATGGTTGATGTTTGTGCCGTTGGGCTGATCGTAGAAAGCACTGACTTTCGCGCCAAGGCTGCTGAAGAGCCTGGCTGCGAAGGCAGAAGTGGCGCCGTTAGCACAGTCCACGGCCAGGTGCAGGCCGCTCAAGTCGACAGATACCTGTTTTTTGAGATAGTCAAGGTAGAGTTCGGCGCCGTCAGGCTTTGGTATAACCCTGCCCACAGCCTCGGCGATGGGCCTGGGACCGCTGTCTTCGGCTATGAGCGCCTCGATTTGGGCTTCCTCTTCTTCAGACAGTTTGTAACCGTCGGGCCCGAAGACCTTAATGCCATTGTCTTCCAGCGGGTTGTGGGAAGCGGAAATGACGATGCCGCCCGCGCAGCCCAAGGCCTTTGTTAGATAGGCCACACCGGGCGTGGGAACAACCTCAACCAAGATGGCGTCCAAACCGGTAGAAGCCACACCGGCCACCACGGCGCTTTCCAGCATCTGCCCCGAAAGACGGGTATCCCGTCCAATGACGATCGGCTGCTTGGATTTCTCGCTCAACATCAGAGCCGCAGCCCGGCCGATGCGCAGGGCCAGCTCGGGCGTTAGTTCGCGGTTCGCAACACCGCGCACGCCGTCAGTACCGAAATATTTCCCCATAGGCTGTTATTCCTCCCTCGTTTGCGTTGACTCATCTCGTTTGAGCCGCATGGTGATCCGCGGCGGGTCAATCTCCAGCGAGTAAAGGCCGCGGCCCTCGTCATCCAAAGCCCGCACCGGCACCAAGCTGTCCGGCCCGATGCCATCACCGAGGTCCGCGTAGGCGATGACGTGATCCACTTCCCGCAGCACGCTCTCGGCTCCCCGCAGGGTCACCACTGCTGGATCAGGCTCCAGACCAGATACTTGCCGGCCCTGCTCCACACCGAGGATAACCAGGGTAACCGGGAAGACCGCTTCCTGCACCTCTTCGGTGTACACGCTCACCCAGCTGGGCGAAACGCGAACAATCTCGATGCCCAACGGTCCCGTAACTTCAACATTATACGTTTCCGTCCCTGCCTTTGCTCCCGAGAGGTTGATGGAAGCGACAATGGAACTTGCTCCCTGATTGAGCAGGGGAGAAAGGCCCCGGATGCGCACGTCAACGGGTTCCGGCGGCTCCACCAGCACCAACTCGCCAGGGAGGTTCAGGGTCTGCACCTGCAGGGTGACCGTCCGCTCCTCCTCGCCAAGGGAGCCATCGCCTGCGGCCAGGAGCCAGAGGACAATTGCCAGCAGGAGAGCAAACAGCCGCCAGTACACATCCGGCTTGGTCAGAAACGCCCAGAAGTCCTTGGCAGCTTTCATTCCTGTTCGCCTCCCTGCAGATGGTTGGCAAGGTGTTCCTTTAGGCGGCTCTCAGTCAGGAAACGGCGCAGGGACCCCCCTGCAGCCAGGGAGATTACGCCGGTTTCTTCTGAGACCACCAACACCACCGCATCGGTCTGTTCAGAGAGGCCTACGGCAGCCCGGTGCCGGGTGCCCAAACCGCCGCTCAACTTGGCATCGGTCAGGGGGAACACACAGCCAGCGCTGACGATCCTGCCGCCTGCGATGATCACGCCGCCGTCGTGGAGGGGAGCCCCAGGTTCGAAGATGTTCAGCAGCAGTTCGGTGCTGACCAGGGCATCAAGCCGGACTCCCGTTTCTATGTACTCGTGCAGGCCAGTCTTGCGCTGAAAAGCGATCAGCGCTCCCACCCGGCGGGCACTCAACTGGGCTGCGGCTCGGCAGACGGCATCGAGATCGATCTCTTCCCGCATGCCTGTCCTCCCCAGCGGCCAGTTGAAGAGCTGACCCCGGCCGATCTCCTCCAGCGCCCGCCTGAGCTCTGGATAGAAAACGATGGGCAGCGCCACAAGGACGAGGGTTGTGGCCTGATCCAAAAGCCAGCTCACCGTTCGCAGACTTAAGGCACGAGCCACTACACGGCTGGTGAAAACCACGGCCAGCCCCTTCACCAGTGTAGTGGCTCGCGTCCCCTGCAGAGAGCGGATCACCCGGTAGACCACATAGGCCACGATGAGAATGTCAATGGCATCCCGAACCGTGAAAACCACCGAGTGTTTCCCCCTAAGGCACTACTGAGCGGCCATAACCCTCTCTGCCGCAGCAGCAGCTGCACCGTATTTGCTCAGCTCAATCTCTAAAACCGCCAGGGAAGTGAGGACATCTAGAGGGGTTGCATAGCCCATGTGTCCTATCCGGAAAACCTTCCCGGCGAAGATACCCTGCGCTCCGGCGAACTCTACGCCGTACTTCCTGCGGATACTCTGGCGGAACCCATCGGCCTGCGGGTGCTTTACTGCCGTGACCGTCGGAGAGGCATCCGAATCGCTGACGAGCAGCTCAAGCCCTAAGGCCCGGACCCCTGCCCTGGTCATGTCCCGCATCAAGCGGTGCCTGGCGTAGACCCTTTCCAGCCCTTCCGCTTCCAGCATCGATAAGCTTTCCTCGAGGGCAAAGACAATATGAATGTTGGGGGTGAAGGGGGTCTCTCCTCTTTCCAGGAACTGCTCGTACTTGCGGAGATCGAAATAGTACCTGCTGGCATCGCATCTATCAAGATAGGCCCTCGCGCGCTCGGAAAGAGCGATAAAAGCAGCCCCGGGAGGAAGCATCAGGCACTTCTGTGAAGCGCTTACGACAACATCCAAGCCCCAAGCGTCCATCTCGCAGGGAGTGCCGCCCAAGGCGCTCACCGCGTCGACGATCAGCAGTGCCTGGTGGCCGCCGCGGGCTTTGGCAACTGCCTCCACATCGTTAAGCACACCGGTGGAAGACTCGTTCTGCGCCATAAAGATCAGTTCAATCTCAGGGTGGGCTGCTAGGAATTCCGCTACCTGCTGGGGATCAACACCGCGATCCCAGGGGAAGTCGATGATGTGTACCTGGGCTTTATACGACTGGCACAGTTCGACCCAGCGGCGGCCGAAGAAGCCGCCCACGAGGCAGAGCACCGGGGTGCCCGGGGACACTAAGTTGCTCACCGCAGTTTCCATGCCGGCTGTTCCGGATCCGGTGAGCATGTAGACGGGATTCTCCGTGCCGAACAGAGGCTGCAGGCGGGTGAGGACCTCGGGGAGCTTTTCCTTGAACACGGCTCCGCGGTGGTTGATCACCGGCTTGGCCATCTGCAGCGCTACTTGACTGGGCACCGGCACCGGGCCCGGGATGCGCAGCTCTGGCTTGAAACGGTACATCGCTCGTCCTCCTTGCTGGCTCGAGGCCTAAAGCAGGCGCTTCAGGCGCTTAACCACAGACACAATCTCCTGACGCCCGCCCAGCGCTCCGAAATCCTCAACAATCACACCCTGCCGCTCCATGTGGCCCATGAGCACACGCAGCGCTTTGGCCACTCCCAGCAGGCCGGGCACTATGAAGGCACAGCCGCGCTTGCCCTCCATCCGGGTGGTCCTCTTGATTAGGTTATCCATTTCCACAGGGATCTGTGGTTTCCACCATCCCTTGTAGCCGCAGACGATGCAGACCAGCCCGTAGGGTGCGGTGCTCACAGGCGCCGTCCCGGCACTGGCCGGCGAGATCAGGTCGATCTGAACCTGCTGCCTCTTCAGCTCCTCCTCCATCACCGCCACGGATTTCTTCGTTTTCGGGTCGTCTGCGTGCATTATCAGAACGCGCACGGTCCTTAGCCCCCCATTTCGTTACCTTCCCTGCCTATTTCTCCAAAAAGCGCCTAAATCCTGTCAACTCCAGCTCTGTTCATAGGCGTAGGCAGAAGAAGAGATCGTGTCGCCCATACCCACTGTGCTCACAGGATCTTGGATGACATGCGCTGGAACGACGAGCACAGCGTGGGACTCGAACTCAAGAATCCCGTCTTCCAGGAAGTTCGGCGGCACGGTCGCTCCGCGCTTTCTCATCTCCTCAGCGAAGATCTCCAGCTGCCGGAAACCGATGGCCGACAGGGTGATCCCGCCTGCTTCCACGAGCCGTTCGGGGCGCACATAGCCGCCGTACTTGGCCTTGATCCCGTTCACCGAGGACGCATAGAGGCAGGCCTCCCGCACGTGCTCAATGGGCACCCGGTAGGGCTTCTTGACTACCACAACGTAATAGCCCAGGTTGTGCAGCTGGATCCGTTCAAATCCAAGCTCTTCCATGAGCCGGCGCACCCCGTCGTAGAGGGTATAGGCGCATTCGTTGCGTTCAATGGCCTCCCGTTCTTTCCCATGGCCGAAGATCCGCAGGACCCGCTTGATCTCATTCTCATTTATGCCAAATGACTGAATCTCGCTGCCCACCGCCTTGAGCATTGCTCGTTCCGCCCGGTCTTCGCTCATGGGAACATATTCGAAGTGCAGGCGCAGATTGGGGTTCTGTTCCTTGAGCCTGTGCAGGCTGCGCATGGAAGTCTCGAGGTAGGCTTTGAGCTCCCCTTCTTCACTCGGCGCGTAGTGGAACCCAGCGAGGAAAGCCACATCAATCTCCCGGCCCAGCTGGGGCAGGAACTTTTCCAGACCCGGGTCAAAGGCCATGACGGCCCCTTCCGGCCTGGTGGCCAGGATCACCCTGTTCGCCCGGGGAGTGACGATAACGTGCTCCCCGATCTCGAACCGTTCATCCTTGGCATACTCGAAAATCCAGTTTTCCTTGAGCTGATCTTGAGGCCTGACCGCCTCCTGAACATTGATAATGGCCAGCTCGTCGCGGGCCACGGGGAAAAACACTTCTGGGAAAAACATGGACGCCTGCTTGGGCGAGAGCAGTGCGGTGTACACAAGAGAATGGGCACCCAAAGCCGACATCTGGTTAGCTATAATCCCGGCTTGTCCACCCATGCTCTCGGCCCTCTCGGGGAAAACCTCCTCCAGCCAGTCGAGCATCGCCATGTCTCGAAGCACGATGTGTACCGACTTGCCTTCCCGCAGCGCCTGCATCAGCACTGCGAGAAAACCATTCGCACTGCTCACGCTGGGGATTTCCCTGTTCAGCAGCCCTTCCACCTCCTGGAGATCGATGCGGGAACTCGCCAATAGGGGTTCCAGCCGATCCTGGCGGAGGTGCACCACTACATCCACGTTTGTATTGAACGCTGCCAGCGTATGTGCGGAAATATTGTTTCGAACAGCAGCCCTGACCCGGTTCTGCCATACTGTCTGCAACGACCATCACTCCTGTTGTCCGTTCTGATAAGTATACTAACATAATTGTGCAACCCAGACAATTATTCTGCAGATCGCCCCTACAGCTCCTGTCCACAATATCTGCACAGCCCGGCAAAGATGGCTTCAGCCACCTGCCGCTGGTAGTCCGGAGCGGCTAGGAGTGCCGCTTCTCGAGGGTTGGAGAGGAATCCCACCTCGACCAGGGCAGCGGGCATGGAAGTGTCCCTCAGTACGCGGAAATCGCCAGCCTTGGCCTGGCGTTTGTTGGGCCCCAAGCGCTGGACCAGCTCGGCTTGGATATCCCTGGCCAGACGTTCGCTTGCCTCCTGGCCTTCGTAGTAAAAGGTCTGGGCGCCGTACCACACGGGCGAAGGGTAAAAGTTGGCGTGAATGGAGAGGTACAGATCAGCCTGGGCCTCTTCGGCGATGCGCACCCTTGCCTGCAGATCCTGCCGTTTGCGGTTGAGGAGGTTGTCTTCGCTGGAGTCTGCCAGGTCGTAATCGCTGTGGCGTACCATGATCACTGACGCTCCTGCCCTGCTGAGCAGCCTTTCCAGCTCCCGGGCGATGGCCAGAACAACATCCTTTTCCAGGATCCCGCTGGAGCTGACCGCGCCCGGGTCGATGCCGCCGTGGCCAGCGTCCAAGACAATGGTCAAGCCCGCGATACCCCTCCCGGGAGTGGTAGCAGCGGGCAGCACAGCCAGGCCGGCGGTTCCCAAGAGTATGCCTAGAGTCAGGCAGCTCCATACCCACCAGGCCAGATGCTGGGCGCGCACAAACCACACGCGCATAAAAACACCTCCGCACCAAAGATATTCAGGTGCGGGGTGGTCTACAACACTGGAGGACCCTGTAGCCCCCCTGTCTCTCCACAGTTATGCAGCTGCCGGCCAGTTCCTCCAGGTAGGCTTGGAGGCTCTTGGCCCCCTGCTTGGTCCGGATCACCAAGAGCAGGCACCCTCCGGGCTTCAGTGCCCCATAGGCCGCCGCCAGCAGGGGATAAACCACTTTCTTTCCCGCCCGGATGGGAGGGTTGCACAGTACCCAGTCAAAAGCCAGGCCTTCCAAGGCACTCAGCCCGTCGGACAAGATGGCCTGGGCGTTGCCGATCCCGTTCAGGGACAAGTTCTTCTTGGCCAGCTCCACGGCTCGCTCGTTGACATCAACCATGTACACCCGGCCGTCAGGGCCAACGAGATCACCTGCGACCACACCGATGGGGCCGTAGCCGCAGCCCAGATCCAGGACCACATCTCCCGGCCGAAGCTCCAGGCAGTCGATGAGCAGGCGGGTACCGAAATCTACCTCGCCTTTGGAAAACACCCCGGCATCGGTTACGAACCTGTAGGTCCTGCCCTTCAGCTCGGCAGTAAAATCTGACGGTCTGTGCTCGGCACCAGGTTTGGCGGTGAAGTAATGCTCACTCACTGCTGCTCACCCAAGGCCTCGACGACTAGGCTCAGATGCCCGCGGATCTCCTCGATCGCTTCTTCGGGCGCCTTTTCCAGCGCCTCCTCCAGCAGCTGTTTGGCCTCCTCTAGACGCCCGACCAGGTAGTAGCCGTAGCCAAGAGTATCGAGGTAGATCGCTTTCCGCTCCAGCTCCACAGCACGCTCCGCCATCTCAACAGCCTTAGCGATGTTTACTTCCTTGAGGAGATAGTGGTAAGCCAAATTGTTCAGAGCTAGGTGGTTGTTGGGTTGGCGCATGAGCACCTGCTGGTAATTCTCTACGGCGCCAAGGTAGTTGTCCATGCGCTCGTAGACAAACGCTCGATAAAGGTATGCGTGCCAGAACTGGGGGGCCACAGCGACTAGATCCTGGGCGGTCTGGAGGGCCGCTTCCCAGTTGCCCTGGTCAAAGTAGGTGAAAAAGAGGTCATTCAGTTCCCTGATGGCGGCGAGCTGTTCGAAGGGGCCTAAGGCCCATCTTTCGTCGAAGGACCAATCGGAAAACTGGATATGCACCTCACCCAAGGGTTCCTGCACTATGAGCCGGACAGGCACCCACCCCTGCGAGGTGCGATCGAGCTTGAGGAGCGCCCTTTCCCTGGCAAACAGAAGCTCCAGTTCAACCGACACCATGTTCCCGGACTTTTCTGGGTCCAGAACGAAGCTCAGAACGGAAACCAAGTTCTTCTTGCCCTGGCGGATCAGGAAGGGCACGCCGCTCTCTTCATGGAACCACAAGACCAGCTCGGGGTCTTCCTGGCTTACATAGCGTTTGGTCCGGTAGCCAGCCACCTCATCTGTTCCTGACCACTTCATGGGCATATTCGCATACTCGGCAAAAGCGATGATGTAGTTGGCGAAATCATCGAAGAGCCAGTAGCGCTCAGCGCTGTACTGAACATCGCTGCCCTGCCGCACCTCGATCAGGCCTTCGCAGGCGGTGATCGTTACCGGTCCTTCTTGGGAAAGGTACTGCACCTGGAAGCCCTCTGGATAGGCGAAGTGGAGCACTCCATCCATGAGGAGGGTCTCTTCATCTTCCCGGATCATATGGGCTGTAACCCGTGCGCTCCCGACGGCGCGGCTGAGCCAAGCGAGGCCTTCATGGGCTCTCACCTTCTCACTTGGGGAGGTCATCACCAGAACAGCTAAAAACAGCAGTATCAATCTTCTTTTGAGGATCAATTGCCCGTCTCTCCCCTCCACCCTTCAACAATGGCCACTCCAGCGCTGGTACCGATGCGGTTCGCTCCAGCTTCCAGCATGGCCAGGGCTGAAGCATAGTCGCGCACCCCTCCGGAAGCTTTCACTCCCAAATCTTCTCCCACTACGGTACGCATGAGCTTGACATCTTCCACCGCTGCGCCAGAAGGGCCGAAGCCCGTTGAAGTTTTAACGAAATCGGCGCAGGCCATCTTGGCCAAAATGCAGCCCCTGACAATCTGCTCTTTCGTGAGGTAGCCCGTCTCTAGGATCACCTTGAGCACCAGGCCGGGAACTGCATCCCGCACCGCCTTAATGTCTGAATATACCTGTGCATAATCCCCTTCCAGAAGGCTGCCGATGTTCAGTGCCATATCAATTTCCTGAGCCCCGGCAGCAGCCGCATCCCGGGCTTCCAGGACCTTGGCCAGGGTGGTGCTGGCTCCTAAGGGAAAACCGATAACGGTGCAGACCTTCACCGCGCTGCCTTTGAGCAGGCGAGCTGCCGCTGCGGCATGCACGGGGTTGACGCAGACGGCGGCGAAGCCATAGCGGAGCGCCTCGGCGCAGAGCTGTTCGATCTCCAGTCTGGACGCGGTGGGCTTGAGGAGAGTGTGGTCGATGTACCTGGCCAAGTCCTGCTCCTCATCCGCGGCCGGGCCTTTTCCCGACCGGGGGCGTGCCGGCACAACAAGCCGGATACCCTGCTGAGCCAGGGCCAGGTTAAGCTGCTCCCTCTGCTCTTCCAGCCACTTTGCATCCATCCCAGGCATCGTGCTGCCTCCTTTTCTCAGGCCTACGAGGTGACAACCCAACTCTTAGCGCTGTTCACAGCGGCCGCCCAGCCTTTCAGCAAGCGGAGCCGTTCCTCTGGATCGAGCTGCGGCATGTAAGTGCGGTCCACCTGCCAAAGCTGGCGGATCTCGTCCTGGCTCTCCCAGAAGCCCACTGCCAGGCCGGCCAGGTAAGCGGCGCCAAGGGCGGTGGTTTCAAAAACCTGCGGTCTCTGGACACTGGTCCGGGCCATGTCGGCCAGGAACTGGCAGAGGAAATTGTTCACCGAAGCCCCTCCGTCCACCTTCAGTTCGGTGAGGGGAAGCTGGGCATCTTCCACCATGGCGTCGACCACTTCCTTGGTCTGGTAGACGATGGCCTCAAGGGTGGCCCGGGCCAGGTGAGCCCTGCCTGCACCTCTAGTAATACCCATGATCATGCCCCGCACGTAGGGGTTCCAGTGGGGGGCTCCCATGCCCACAAAGCTGGGAACGAAGTAGATGCCGTTGGTATCGGGAACGGACAGTGCCAGCTCTTCGGTTTCGGCCGCATTCTTAATTATGCCCAGGCCGTCGCGCAGCCACTGCACCGCGGCACCGGCGATGAACACGCTGCCCTCCAGAGCATACTCAACCCTCCCGTTCAGCCCCCAGGCTATGGTGGTGAGCAGCCCGTTTTGGGAAGCGGTAAGTGAAGTGCCGGTGTTCATCAAGATAAACGCTCCGGTACCGAAGGTCGCCTTGACCATACCCGGGTCAAAGCAGGCCTGGCCAAAGAGGGCAGCCTGCTGATCGCCCGCGGCGCCGGAAATGGGTATGCCTGCAGGCAGTACCCCCAGCTCCGCAGTGGTCCCGTAGACCTCGCTGCTGGAGCGAACTTCGGGCAGTACGGCTTCAGGGATGCCCAGGATCTCCAAAAGTTCAGGATCCCACTCCAGGGTGCCCAGGTTGAACAGCAGGGTGCGGGAGGCGTTGGTATAATCGGTGCAGTGCACGGCGCCGCCCGTGAGCTTGTAGATCAGCCAGGCATCGATAGTGCCGAAGGCCAGCTCACCCCGTTGTGCTCTGGGCTTCAGCTCAGGATAGTGGTCAAAAATCCACTTCAGCTTAGTGCCGGAAAAATAAGGGTCGAGGATAAGTCCGGTTTTCTCCCTAAACACGGGCTCCAGCCCGCGGCTGCGCAGTTCATCGCAGATGGGCGCTGTCCTGCGGCACTGCCAGACGATGGCCCTGGTCACTGGCTCGCCTGTCCGGCGGTCCCAGAGCACCACAGTTTCCCGCTGGTTCGTCACTCCAATGGCCGCTAGCTGGGTTGGTTTGACCTCTGTCTCTCGGAAGATCCTTTGGAGCAGGGCCTTCGTGCCCTCCCAGATCTCCCGGGCGTCATGCTCCACCCACCCCGGTTTGGGATAGTGCTGGGTGAACTCGGCGTACGCCTTTCCCACCATGCAGGATTGCCGATCAAAAATGGTGACAGTCGTTCCCGTGGTCCCTTGGTCGATGGCCAGTACGTATTCCTGAGACATGATCAGTCCTCCTTCAGCACTGTGCAGAGTTCTGCAGCACGCCGGTTACTTCCTGCCCATGAGCCCTTCTTCGGAAGCCAAGAAATCCACGGGACGGTCCCAAGGATCTGGTGCAAAGGCCCGGATAAAGGCACTGTACACCAAGCCGACCGAGACTGCGTCGGTCTCGGCGAGGAGCCGATCGTAGTAACCTCCTCCGTAGCCGATGCGGAAGCCCTCGGGAGTAAAGGCCAGTCCGGGAACGATGATCAGATCCAGTTCGGACGGCCTAAGGGAAGGTGTGCCGGGAGGCGGCTCCAGGATGCCGAAGGCTCTCGGCACCAGGTTCTCTTTTTCTGTGTACAGTGCGGGGATCAGCCCCTTCGGTTCCCGCTGAACCACGGGCACGTAGATCTCCTTGCCCTGCCGCTTTAGCTCTTCCACAATACCCCAGGTATCCACTTCCCAGCCGATAGAAAGGTAGGTCATCACCCGCCGCACCCTTTGGAAGGCAGGCAGCCCAGTGAGGGCCTGCCTGATGGCCCCATCCCACACTGCCCGGCTGGCCGAGGGCACCTGAGCCCGTTCGGCCTTCAGCTGCCGACGCAGCTCCCGCTTATCCACGGGAGTTCACCGGCTTGAGGATGGAAACGCTGGAGCGATCCCAATCCAGAAGGTCTTGGAGAGCGCTCTGCACGTCTGCGGCGGTCACTTCCTGCAGCACCTCCAGATACCTGTGATACGGCACATCTTCGAAATGGGAGGCGGTGATCCGGTTGGCAGTAAACTCGAAGGAATCCAGAGAACCTACCGTCCGTCCCCAGAAGTCCTTTTTGAAGCGCTCGATCTCTGCCGCATCCACGCCGCCCTCTTTCAGCTGGTTGATGCGCTGAACCAGCCTTTCGTGCAGGGTTTCTGGCTCGTCGGTGTCCGAAGCGAACACGGAATAGGCAAGTCGGGGCAGGCCCCGGAAGCTGGCGTAGAAAGAGTCATCAATGAGCCCTGTCTCGTAAAGCTCTCCGTAAGCCCGGGAACTGCGCCCGGCGAGCAGCTTGAGTCCCAGGGTCATGGTGATCTGGGTGCGCAGAAGATCTTCACCCTGCCAGAGCGGATCGTGCTTAAAACCCAGCATGTAGCGGGGGCGGGATATGGGGAGCTCCGCCTCTGCCCATGGCTGGACGATCTCTTGGGGTTCTTTGGGATCGAACCTCTCCACAGCGTATCCAGGACCTGAGCGTTCAGGATAGCGCGAGCGCACCAGCTCGCAGGCATCCTCTGGATCGATATCTCCCACCACCACAAGGGCCATGTTGGCCGGCTGGTAGAACGTGTCGTAGCAGAGCTGCAGCTGCTCCACGGTGATGCTGCGGACCGATTCTACCGTCCCTCCGATGTCCAACCGCACCGGATGCTCGTGGTAGAGATTTTCCATGAGCATGGACAGGATTTTGAAATCGGGGTGGTCGGCGTACATGCGCAGTTCCTGCTCGATAATGCCCTTTTCCTTTTCCACGTTCTCTTCGGTCAGGTGAGGCGCATTCACGAACTCCACCAGGTAAGCTAGGCTTTCCCGCCAGTTTTCGATGGTGCTGAACAGGTAGCTGGTCTGCATGTAGCTGGTGTAGGCGTTCACCGACGCTCCCCAGGCAGCATAGCGGTCAAAGACGCTGCCCTCCTCTTCCTCGAAGAGCTTGTGCTCGAGGAAATGGGCAATGCCCGGGGGGACCTCCACCACATCGCCTCCGGGTACTCTAAACTTGGAGTCAAAGGATCCGTATCTGACCGACAGGATCCCGAAAGTGCGCAGGAACTGCTTCTTCGGCAGTACCAGTACGGCGAGTCCGTTGGGCAGATACTCCTTATATAATACTTCGCCGCCGGGTATCCTAATTTGATCCATTGGCTGCTCCTTTCTGCGGGGAAGGACGGAGAATATACGTGGTGTCGTGCTGCAGGTGCTGCATGGCCCGCACCACATCGTCCAGGCTGACGGCGGAAATCGACTCCACAACCTCATCTATCGTCCGCAGCTGATTGTGCACGATGCCGATCAAATTGCGGTTGATCAGCCCGGCTGGGCTGTCGTTCATGCTGTTCATGGAGCTGATCATGCCGCTTTTAGTCTGCTCCAGCTCTTCTCTGCTGATCATGCCCTCCTGGATGCTGCGCACCTGTTCCTGGATGATCTCCACCGCCTGCTCCTGCTGTTCAGCGCTGATCCCGGCGCTGATGGTCAAGAGGCCCTTACTACCCTCAATGCTGGAGCTTACGGAATAGGCCAGGCTCGCTCGTTCCCGCACGTTCATGAACAGTTTGGAATGGGGAAAGCCGCCGAGGATGCCGTTCCCCACCAGCAGTCCATAGTAATTCGCATCGGGATAGGTTATCTGGGTGCGGTAACCCATCACCAGAACAGCCTGCTGAACATCCATGAACTCTTCAAAGCACCGCGGTGCGCCCACTTCCACCTGCTGAGGAGAGTGCAGTGCGTTGCGGCCGTCGCGGCCTTTGATCAGCTCTGCCAGGACCTCCGCGGCCTGCTCGGTACCGGAGCCGACCACAAAGACATCCAGGGGATAGCTGTTCACAAGCTGCTGGTAGTGATCGTACACCTCCTGGTTCTCAAGGGAGCGCACGGTGTCCACGTCCCCGTACTTGTAGATCCCGAAGGGTTCTTCCGAACACATAAGCGCGGTGCAGCGCACCAAGGCGTAACTGTGCTTTTCGTTGACCAATCCCTCAAGTTCCTGGATCAACGTGTGCTTTTCCTGCTCGAAATAGGGTTCATGGAAACGGCCGGACCCGTAGGGCCGGGAGGAGATCTCCCAGAAGGTTTCCAAGCCGCGGCGCAGGAGCTTCTCTCCCTCGGGAAGCAGGGCGGGATCGATCATCTGAAAGTAAAACTCGAGGATCTGCCTTTCTCCGATCTTCAACACATCCGCGCTGAAATCAGCTGCATAGAGCTCCTCCAGCTCTCTGGCGATGTCCCGGGTGGTGGGAAACCTCTGGGCTCCGCGGCGCAGCAGCAGCGGCACCAGAGCCGCCGCAGCCGCTGTGCGGGGCTTCAGATCCTGCTGAACAAAGGCCTTGCAGGTCAGTGTCTTGAATTTGCCTGTCTCGCACAGGTACAGCCGTACCCCCGGCCCTAACTCATGCTGGGTGAAATCCATGTCAGTTCCTCCTCCAGCGGATCCTGGTCAATATCTGTAGTCTCCCCAAAACTCCCACCCTTACCAGCGCGCCACGCCTTTTTGCAGTAGGAACTGCGGCTGCACAGCGTGCAGTCGCCGGCTGGTGGAAAGGCCTCAGCGCCTCTTTCTGCTCCAGTTATGATCCGCTGGCAGGTTTCCACAATCCACTCCTCGGTCGGATCAGCGGCAAGCAGCTCCTTTTCCAGGGCATAGAGGACGTTGGGGATCAAAAAGTAGGCTTGGGAACTCACGGCGGGCAGCCCGAATTCGCGGGCCATTGCCCAGGCATAGAGGCGCAGCTGAACCCGGTAGTTGCTGCCGACCTTTTCCACCTCTTCAGGGGTGATCCAGTTGGTCTTGAAATCTACCACCTCGATGCCGCTCTCCCCAACAAAAACCTGGTCCACCAGCCCGTTGATGATGAAGTTGCCCGCAGGGATGAAGAAACTGCGTTCCTTAAAAAGCCCGGCATCGCTTTCCTGCACCCGGCTGAAGAATTCGCTGCGCAGGTAGGGCTGGATAATCTCCTCCAGCTGCGGTCTGTGCTGGTCCTCAAGATCCACTCCCTCCGCAGCAGCGGCGTGCTCCACGAGGCGGCTGAGATCACCTGGATCTCGGATCTGTTCAACTACCCGGTGCACGATGCTGCCCCGCTGGGTAGCAGTGAGCCCTCCAGTGCTTCCAGACGCCCCCTTAGCTTCCCTGGGCCTTTCGGGCAGGCCTAGGATGTGGCGGAGGTAGTAGTAGTGCGGACAGCGATCGTAGTTCATGAGCTCGGTTACGGAAAAGACAACCTGGCTGTACTGGGGCTTCAGCGGCGCGTAGACGGGAAGTTTGAGGCGGTCTGTCGTTGCCTGTGGCGGCTGAGCGGCAGAGAGCGCCAGGTCGGCGGGGATCACCCTGAAGAGTTTCTGATCGATTGAGGCCAGATGGGGCTCCAGCCAGGCCCACCAGCTTTCTTTATCACTGCTCGTGCGGGCGCACCAGTAAACTTCGTTTTCGGCCCTGGTGACGGCCACATAAAGCAGGCGCTTGGCCTCACCGATCTCTTCGGCCTTTTCCCGCTCCTGCACCAGCTTGTAATCCTTCATTCCCCGGAAAGCAAGCCCAACCGCGGGATGGTAAAGCACCCGCCCTCGCGGCGTTCGTACGGCGCCCGCGCTGGTATCGGCGATGAACACCACGGGGAACTCGAGCCCCTTGGCGCTGTGGATCGTGCGCAGGACCACCACGTCAGCATGCTCCGCATCAAGCTGCGCTTCCCCTTCTTTCTGGGCTTCTCGAGCCAAAAGGCGCAGGTACCGCACCTGTTCCGGGAAGGTATACAGATCGCGGGCGAAGAGATCCCAGCTCTGTTCCAGGAGCTTTTCGATGTTGGCCACTTTCTGCGGGCCGAAGGGCAGACGCCAGGTCTTTTCCACATACTCAGTGCGCCGCAGCATCTCTGTGATCACCACAGGCGCCGGCTCCCGGCCGGCCAGAAGCCGCAGCTCGCGGTAGTCCTCCTCTGCTCTGCGCAGGGCGTCCTGTTCGCCAGCGCTCAGCCCATCCCATCTCCCCAGCTTCAGCCAGTAGAGCCCTTCATCGGAAATCAGGTAAAAGGGCGAGCGCAGCACGGCAAGCTTGGCCACCTCATCGCCGGCATCTTCCAGCCAGCGGAAATAGTTCAGCACGTCCTGGACTTCCTGTTTGGAGTAGAAACCCCGCCCGCTCAGGTTCACATAGGGGATGCCCGCTTTCCTTAAGGCCCGCTCATAAATGTGGGCGCTGGTCATCGCCCTGAACAGGATGGAGATCTGCTCGTACCGATACTGACCGCTGTCTACCAGTTCCTTGATTTTGCTGGCGATTTGTTCCGCTTCCAGAGCCCGTGCTTCGTCTGCAGCCAGATCCCCGGTCTGGGTGAGCAGGATGCTGAGGCACGGACCACCAGCAGGTGCCCTTTTCACATATGGCTCGCTGCGATCAAACTGGATGGGGTCCCCCGCAAAAAGCCCCTTGAAGAAGGCGTTGCCGAATTCGATGAGCTCAGGCACGGACCGGAAGTTCGTGTCCAGCACGATCCGGCTGCCCTTCGTTTTAATCTCCCCTTCAGCCTTAAGGAAGACACAAACATCCGCACCGCGGAATCGGTAGATGGACTGTTTGGGGTCGCCAACCACAAAGAGCAGCGCGCCCTTGGCGGTAAAGGCGTCTACGATCCTTTTCTGGACAGGATTTGTGTCCTGGAACTCGTCCACCATAATGTGCTTAAAGGGATAATCCCCAGCTACCTGCGGATCTTGGAGCAGTTCACAGGCGATCCGTTCCAGGTCGTTGAAGTCCAGAAGGCCTCCCAGGCGCTTGGCTTCGCTGTACTTCTCATGCACCCGCTCCAGCACCCGTCCCAGATAGTCCAGTACCGCCCTTCCCTTGCCTTCCTCAATGATCTCCTTGGCTGCCGCGATGAGTTCCTTGGCGCTGGCAGTGTGCTCAGCGAGCCTGCCCCGGATGCGCTTCAGCTGCTTTTCCAGGATCTCCAGGGCTTCCAGGCGCAGATCATCATCGGGCATGTCCAAAAGATCCCCAAGATAAGGCCACTCCTCAGCAAGCTCGGCCAGTACCTGCTCCTGAGCTGCGGTAGAAGGAGTCAGGCGCAGGGTCTCCTGCACCGCAGCTGCCAGTTCAGCAAGGGGAAACTCGGCCAGCGGCTCGGCAGAAGACCGCTGGAAACGCAGGTCACCCTTGCTGAGCATCTTTCCATAGAGATCGAGCACTAGGGCGCAGACATCCGATGCGGTTCCGAGTTCATCCAGGGCGCCTTCTTCGTCCACCACTTCCTCGATCACTTCCGCCAGCAGCATCCTGGTCTCCCATTCTTCCCCCACCCGGAAACGAGGATCGATCCGAGCTTGGAGGGGATGCTCCTGGATGACTCGCTGGCAGAGGCTGTGAATCGTGGAGATCTGCGCCCGTTCTAGTTCGGCGGTGAGATCTGGGCGGGCCGCCAGCAGGCGCTCCTTCATCTCCTGGGCAGCCTTTTTGGTAAATGTGATGGCGGCCAGTTCATCGGTGGAAAAACCCTTGCTCAGCAGAAAGAGGTACCTTTCCACCAGGACCCTGGTTTTTCCCGAACCGGCCCCGGCCACAACGGCTACCGGTTCATGGACGGTTGTGATGGCTTCCATCTGTCTCTCAGTCGGCTCAAAAGCCACGGGTGCCCACCTCCTTCCGGCAGATCCCCTGGAAGGGGCAGAAGCTGCAGGTGTCGGAACTGGCCGGTTCCACGGGGAAAGACCCTTCCAGAATGGAGTTCACCTTGTCACTCAGGATCTGGGCGAACTTGTCCTGCTGCTCCGCAAACTCCTCTTCCGCCAAAACCCCTGTCCGTCTCTGAACCTTGAGATGGGGGCTGTAGGATTCGTGGAATACGCCCGCCCGCGCGCCGCTGCGGACTAGGTAGTAGGCGGCGCCTACGCTTCGACCCTCAGGCAGCAGTGTCTGGGCAGCCAAGAGATAGGATGCGATCTGCAGATCGCCGCCGTCAAGCAGGGCGGATCTCGTAGGTGCTCTGCCCGTCTTGTAATCGTAGAGGACGTATACCCCGTCGGGGTGCCAGTCGATACGGTCGATCCTTCCCTTGAGGAGCACGGATCCCGCCTTGCTGCTGACAGCTACATTGTCAAACTCCCGCTCAAGATGGGCCGGGCGGAACCCGCCTTCTGCGCGCTGGACATCCTGCCGGATAAAGCTGCGCAGGGCCCGGGTGAGATCGGCTGGCGGCTGGCAGCCTCTTTCCAGGTAGGCTTCGGCCAGCAGTTCCTCGATGAGAATCTGGCTTTCTTCCACGGTGGGCAGAGTGCCAGTTAGGTGCCGCTCCCAAAAGGTGCGCAGCACTTCGTGGACAATGGTGCCGTGTTCACCGGCACCCAGTTCCAGCGACTCTTCTTCCAAGACCTCCAGCTCTAAGACATAGGAACAGAAGAAGCGGAAGGGGCAGCTGGCATAGGTGTTGAGCTGGGAGACACTGAGCCCTTTTTTGAGCACCTTCTCCCGCAGCTTGGCCAGGAGCTCGGGATCGTTCAGCGTACCGCCTTGGATGAAAAGGGAAGGTTGGTGTATGGGCGCGGGAGCCGCCGGCTTTTTCTCATTGTCTTTTTTCACACCGAGAACGGTGGCAGGCAGGTTCAGCTTGCCCTCCCGGTCAACTTCGGGGTAATAGAGGCAGACATGGTGGGCTGAACTGACGACTCTGGCATAGAGCTCATCCCGCTGCGCCTCAGCGCGCATCCTGGTCAGCCAATGGGCCCGGCCTTGAGGGGGGAACTGCCCTTCGACGATGCCGCCTGCGTAAAGGCGATCGTAGATATGGGCTCCCAGCTGGTCTGTGCTCAGCACCTGGACCCGTTCAGCGAACACCCTCCTGGGCCGGATCACAAAACTGGTGAGAAGTCCTTCCAGCAGCTTAAGGAACTTGGCGGGTCCGATGACCCACTGGAAGCACTGCAGGGTCTGGGCTGCTCCCTGCATGGCGTCCCAGGCCTTGACCAGTTCTGCCCAGTGTTCAAGGTTGTCCTGGGGGCTTACCCAGCCCTCAGGGTCAAGCTCTTCGAGAAGGCTCTCGAGCCAGAAGCCGTACTCTGCCAGGGGCCTGTCCGTTAGTTCGGCGCGCAGGGGTTCGATCAGTGCCAAGACCCGCTGCCAGCCAGCGGCCTGCCCGAGCCAGCTGCGCCAGGCGGGCAGTCCCTTGAGGGGCGGGGCGAGACGCAGCATGCGGTGTTCTTCACTGCTCAAGCCGAAAGGAAAACCCCAGCCCGGCGCGGTGAGCAGCTCCAGAGAGCGCTTGTCCCAACCGGCCAGCCCACCCGCGATGAGGGTAAGCACCACCTTGCCCAGGGGCGTGTTGCGCAGGGTGGTACCCGGCGCCTGCCAAGAAATCTTCAGGCGCTCGAAGACGGGGATGATAAGGGGCAGGTACTGCCCGGGATTGGGAAAAGCGACAGCCAGTGTCTCCACGCTGGCACCCTGCTCAAGGTCACGGCGCAGGGCCTCTGCGATCAGCTCCACTTCGGCTGCCGGGTCTGGCGCCTTAATTACCTCCACCACAGGGTCCTGCACCCGGGGCTGCACTTCTTCCAGCCTGCGGCCGCGGGCCAGAGCCTGCACAAACTGGTTTTCCAGCGGCCGGAGTTCTCCCAACCCCACCAGCCTGATCACCTGCACCTCTGGCAGGACCTGCTCCTGCCGCACGATGTCAAGGACGCGCTTGATCTGCCCGGGGACGCTGAGAACCCCGTTCTCGGAAAGAATCTCGTGGTAGCGATTGTAAAGGCCCTCAAGCTCCTCGCGTCCAGGCTGGGGCATGCGGGCGTAGATGTCTTCCCCGTAGTCCAGACAGCTGAAAAGCCAGCGCAGCTCCTGAGTGAAACCGCTGAACTCTGCGATGGGCGCGAAAAACTGCAGGCCCTCGCGGAGGTCCTGCACGCTCTGCCAAACGGCCACCTCTTCCAGCAGGCGGTTCTCTGTGTAGGAAATGAGGTGGGAACGGAGGATCTGGGCCGCCAGGCCGTTGATGGTGGCGGCCATGGCCGGCTGCCCTTCCCGGGAGAGCCGGCGCCTGGTCTGCCGCAGGTAGGCACTGGGGACCAGATGGAGAACAGTCACAGCCTCGCCTCCCAACTAGAGCAGGTATTCTTCTATGACAAAGGCAACACCGTCCCGATCATTGCTGGGTGCAACGATCTGAGCCTTTTCCTTAAGCCGCGGGGATCCGTTTTCCATGGCAACGCCGAGGCCAGCCCAGAGGATCATCTCCAGATCGTTGATGTTATCCCCGATGGCCACGGTCTGCTCGGGGGGAATCCCCAAGCGCTCGGCGACATGGGCGACTCCCCAGCCCTTGCTGCAGTGGGCCGGAAGGATCTCGATCCCCCGCCAGTCATCTCCCTTAGCACCGAACAGGAGCGCGCTCAGCCGCCCAGCATAGTCGCGCCTGAGCTCTTCATAGAGCGGATCTACCTTCTCCGGCCGATCGATGATCGCAAACCGCACGGGCGGGCTTGTGATCTCAACCCGCGGGACAAACTCGGCCGCTTCCCCTAGATAGTGGGTGAGCAGGTCTTCCGGTTCCTGCCAGCTGCCGCTGGCTGCGAGCACCCGCTCCCCGGCGCTCTCGCCGCTGTAAACCAGGTAATTCACGGGCAGGGCTGATAGCTTGTCCAGGATTTCGACAGCCAAATCAGGGCAGATACCCGTCTGGTAAAGGGGCCTGCGGCCTATGGGGTCGGCCACAACTCCTCCGTTGTGCAGTACCATCGGCTCCCGCACCCCAAGGGCTTCGGCCAGCGGCATGGTATTACCCAACCGGCGCCCGGTGGCGAGCACCACCTTGATCCCCCGTTCCTGGGCCTTCTTAACCGCGGCGATGGTGGCTGGGGTCAGCTGGGAACAACTGTTGAGCAGGGTACCGTCAATATCTACAGCCAGCAGTTTGTACTTCATGCTGCACCTCAATCCTAGAGCCAGATGGAGACCTCATCGCGGTCCATGAGGCTGATGCAATCCCGCAGCTTTTCCTGGAGCACAGGATCCCCAGCGGCGGCACCGCGCACCTGCCTGAGTAGGTCAATACCCCTGCGGAAAGCAAAGACCAGATCGCCCTCGTCAATGGATGCATCTTCCAGGAGCTTGTTGAAGCTCTCCCCGCTGCTCCAGCGGTAGGCCAGGGCGGCCACATGGTCGTGGAACTGCACGGTGGAGTAACCGAGCATGTACTGTTCCATCTTTACCAGATGATGGTAGATGCGCAGGACAGGCGCGAAGTTGAGTTTGTGCTTAATCCTGGCTTCATTGCGGCGCGGCTCGTAACCGACGGCGACCATCACCGCATTCAGCTCAGCAGGGGTGTAGGCGTGAAAGAGGCCCTCCATGAACAGTTCGGTGATCATCAGTTCATGGCCGTGGATCTGGCTGGCAAAAACCCCAGCGGCGGTGAGCCCATCCTTTTCCAGGTAACCCAGGTTCTCCAGGAGAGCTTTCTTGTCCTCAAACTCCCGGATGTACCTCTCCAGAGGATTGAGGGCCCTTTCTCTCATCAGGAGTTCTTCGTACTCCTTAACCTTGCGGCGGAACCGGCGGTTCTCCCTGCGCAGTCCGCCCCGTTCTCGTTTGGGATAGGCTCGGTAGAAGGCGCTGTCGAGTTTCTGAGTGAGGGTACGGATCTCTGCCTTGAGCCTGTTGCGGTTGCGCTTGCTGAAGGCCGTGTTGAGCCTGCTCTGGAGCTCCATCCGTTCCTTCACCAGCTCTGCGAACTGCTCCGGTCCTTTCATGGTGCGCATATAGGGGGCGAGCTCTTCTTCCAAAAGCTCCATCTCAACCAGAACGCCCAAGCGCTCCGCGGAGGCCTGGTAGGTGGCGAAGTTCTGCCCCAGGATGCGGTAAATCTCCTCTGGGCTGTAGTTCTTCACCAGGTTCAGGATGGAGTTGTAGGTGAGGCTGAACTGGCTCTGGAGAGGTTCAACCTCTTCTTCTTTTCGGCTCGGGAACTGGCTGGGATCGAAGTAGTTGAGATCCACCACCATAAAGGCGAAGCCTTCTTGGTCGATACCCCTGCGGCCCGCGCGCCCTGCCATCTGGAAATACTCGCGGTTGCTGAGGGGCCGGAAGTTCTTCCCGTCCCACTTGGTGCTGGAGTCAAAGCATACCGTCTTGCAGGGGAAGTTGAGCCCCACCGCAAAAGTTTCAGTGCAGTACAGCACAGAAATGAGGCGGCGTGTGAAGAGCTCTTCCACGATGTCTTTGAGCACCGGCAGCATGCCGGCATGGTGGTAGGCGATCCCCTTGAGGAGCAGGCGGCGCAGGTGGGGCCAGCGCCCACTGCCCACGGTGGGATAGCGCTCCAGAACCTCGTCGATCACCGCGGCCACCTGCCGCTTCTGTTCCCGGTTCAGGAAGTCCTCTTCTTCTCCCAGCTCGAAGGCATTGCTCTCGCACTTGCGCCGGCTGAAGGTGAAGAACAGGCACGGCAGGTAGTTCTTCTTGATGGCCCTGATCAGATCAAGATGGGTGGTGGCAGTCACATCAGGCCGTCCCGTTGGGCTGGCTGCTGCCAGCTTTCTGTACCTCTTCTGGACCGCCTGCATGGTGGTGATGCCCAGAGAACGTTCAAAGAGCGCGTGTTTGAGGGGGACCACCCGGTGGGAGTTAGTGATCACCTTTACCTCCTGCTGCTGCACTTCCTGGATCCAGCTGGCCAGCTGGTCCACATTGGGGATGGTCGCGCTCAGCCCCAAAAAACGCATGGTGGGAGGCATGAAGATCAGGCTCTCTTCCCAGACGCTGCCCCGCTCTGGATCGTCTATATAGTGAATCTCGTCGAAGATCACATAGCGCACATCTCGCACCCGCTCCGGGTCTTCGTGGAGCATGTTCCTGAAGATCTCCGTGGTCATGATCAAGATCGGCGCTTCAGGGTTGATCACCACGTCACCGGTAAGGATACCCACAGCATCTTCTCCGACTACGGCCTTGAACTCGCGGAACTTCTGATTGCTCAAGGCTTTGATCGGTGCGGTATACACCACCCGGCCGCCTTCGCCGTAGATCTTCTCGATGATGTAGTCGGCGATCAAAGTCTTGCCCACTCCGGTGGGCGCTGCCACCAGGACAGACTTGTCTTGATCGATGTATTCAACCGCCTGCTGCTGGAAGGGATCCAGGACGTAGCCGCGGTAGGTGCGTACATCTTGGTCGTTGGTCAAGTTCGGCCTCCTGTCTTGCGATACTGATGCCCGTTCCTAGATTCTCTCTTTTTACTGAGAAAAAGACAGAGCCACGGAGGTGCAGCTCTTCAGCGGCCCAAAAAGCGCAGTACTTCCTCCCTGGTTGGCACGGAAGGCTGGGCCCCTTTCCTGGTAACCGCAATGGCCGCAGCCGCATTTGCATACTCCACGGCCTCCTTCAGGCTGCGACCTTCGCCGATCAGGGCAGCCAGGGCACCGGTGAAGGTATCTCCTGCCGCCACCGTATCCACGGCCTCAACCTGGTGGCCGGGCAGATGGAATTCTTCAGCCCCCGTGAGCCCGTAGGCTCCCTGTGAACCCAAGGTGATAACCACTGCCTGAACGCCCCGATCCAACAGAACTTGAGCCGCCTGGCGGGCAGAAGCGAGGTCAGTTACGGCTATCCCCGTCAGAAGCTGCGCTTCGCTTTCATTGGGCGTGATCACCGTGATGCAGCGGTAGATATCCAGGGGAAGCGGCTGAGCGGGCGCTGGGTTAAAGATCACCTTGGCCCCCTGGGCATGGGCGGCGCGTACCGCAGCCAGCACGGTTTCCAGAGGGATTTCCAGCTGAACCACAACGCAGGAGCACTCTGCCATGACCGGCTCCAGAGCCTTAATATCCTCCGGGCTCACTGCCCCGTTGGCGCCTGGCACCACCATGATCCGATTATTGCCCTGAGCATCTATGATAATGAAAGCAACCCCGGAAGGCTGCTCTTCATCAACCAGGAGATAATCTGTGGCAATGCCCTCAGCCTGAAGAGAAGCAATCTGGTCCCTACCAAAAGCATCGGCACCGACGCGGCCGGCCATGATGGTACTTGCTCCCTGCCTGGCCACGGCCACAGCCTGGTTGGCCCCCTTTCCACCAAAGTACCGGTGGAACTCCGTACCCAGAAGAGTCTCCCCGTCGCTGGGCACACGGGGGACATGAACCACCAAATCCATGTTAAGACTACCGATAACAAGAATCTTCGTGCGCTGCATTGAGATCCTCCACTGTCCTTCGAAGTTGGAATGTATCTGATTTCGGTATCGCTCGCCGACTTCCTGCCCGCGGACGGCCGCGCCGGGCGGGTGCGATTCCTCATAGACTTTGTTAATCATTAGGTGTATACTTAGAAAAGAAGCAGCCCGAGGAGGTGTGGAAATGAAAGAGAAGGTTGAGGCGGTTCTCGACAGGATCCGCCCGGCGATCCAAGCCGATGGCGGGAATGTGGAGCTGATTGATATCCGTTCGGATAACGTAGTTATCGTTAAGCTGACCGGAGCTTGCGCAGGGTGCCCCATGTCGCAGCTGACCCTTAAGGCCGGTATTGAGCGCATCCTCAAGCAGGAAGTTCCCGAGGTTGTTGCGGTGGAGGCAGCCAATTAGATAGACGGAGAGGAGCTCGGCGCTCCTCTTTTTTCTTACCAGAGGAAGGGGTGGAAGTGTGGGGAAAGAGCTGCAGCAGGCTTTGTGGGAGGCCGGGTTTGACGCTTTTGCTGTTATGCCGGCGGGTCCGGTGGAACGCATGCTGCCCGTCCTCCAGCAGGCTCTTGACGAAGACCGCTACCCCGCCTTTGTCGAGCGCGACGTGCGCAGGCGGATCGACCCGAGAAACCTGCAGCCGAGCGCCAAAACAGTGATAACACTGGCAGTCAGCTACAATATCGGGCCGCCCCAGGCGGCCCCTCCCCTGCACGGTGCTGTTTCCCGCTACGCCTGGGGGCTCGACTACCACCGCGTTCTCGGAGAACGCCTTGACCGCGTGATCAGCCATCTCCGGGAAAACTGGGGTGCCCGTGAGTGCACAAAAGCCGTCGACACCACGTTTCTGGTGGACAGGGCTCTGGCAGTAGAATCGGGCCTCGGTTTCCCTGGAAGCAACTGCTCCGTTTACGTGCCGCCCTATGGCTCCTGGGTCTTTCTCGGGGCGCTTCTCGTGGATGTGGAGCTTCCGCAGTTCCGCCCGGAAAAGGCCGGCAGCTGGTCATGTCCGGTGGAGTGCGATCTCTGCATCAAGGCCTGCCCCACGCAAGCCCTCTTCGCCCCTGGGAAAATCCAGCCGGGGCGCTGCCTTTCCTACCTTACCCAGATGTCGGGAGCCATCCCTGCCGAGTACCGCAGAAAACTGGGCTGCAGGCTCTGGGGATGCGACATCTGTCAGCAGGCCTGCCCCCTCAACAAAGAAGCAGCTCTCACCCGCCACCGTGAGTTCGCACCGGTGGTGGGACCCCATGTGCCCCTGCTTACCCTCCTGGAGTCAAGCAAGGGAGAATTTGCGGAAATGTTCGGACCCACGCCCATGGGCTGGCGGGGCAAAAACATCCTCCAGCGCAACGCCTGCTTGATCCTGGGAAACCAGGGCGAGAAGGCAGCCCTGCCTGTACTTGAGAAAACCGCCCAGGAGCACGCGAGTCCCCTGGTGAGGGAGGCCGCTGCCTGGGCAGTGGAACAGCTCAGTTAATTGCCGGTTTCCCGTTTTGCTTCGGCAAGCGCTTTTTCCAGAGCCTTCTTGTAAGGGCCGTTGGCATGTTTTGCCGAGTTGAGTCCCTGCTCGAGGTAGGCCACCGCGTCTTCACCGCCATACCGGGCGATGGACAGGGCGATATGAGCCTTGTCCTCATTTTCCTCGGGGTAATGCTCGAAGATTTCTTTCAGGAGGCTCCATCTGCGCTTGCTCGGACGCCCGCTGCTCACAAACAGCGCCAAATACGGCAGAAGCGGCGAGTCGCGATGGGCTCTGGCAAAGCGGCGCATTGCCGGCAGGGCCCGGCCTGAAAAGGAATTGAGCAGGGACCAAGACTCGTAAAAGAGCGGGTCGTCCCAATCGAGCTCGGCCAGGAGCTCCAAGATGGCGTCACTTACCTGGATCAGTTTCCAGCGGTTGCAGTAGACCAGCAGCCTGAGGAGGAAACGTCCATCGACGCCGGGGTGGACCAGGCGGGCTTCGAGGATCATGGTTATCAGCTCGATCACTGTCTGATCGGGTTCCACATCGAGGTACTGGAACCCAGATACGAAACTTTCCAGGAAGGCGTCGTACTCGTCGCGCTCGCAGGCGATGTTCAGCTCAGTATAACCTGTACCGCCCTGCCTGAAGTTGCGGAACACCCCGAGATCTGCTACAACGTTCCCCTTGATCTTCCTGCGCTTCTGCCGCTCGGTTGCCAGATCCTCAAGGGGGTAATTGAAGTACGGAGTGACCCGCAGGTTGTTCATGAGGGTCTGCAGCCCGGCCAGGACTACCTGGATGCGGGGATGGCTTACCTGAAGCCAGACAGGCCTGAGGCGCGCCCCCCTCAGCATCCTGGCCCCGATCTCCCCTAGGGCAGCCGCGAGCTTGGCCCCCAGGTCTTCTTCCTGACTGCGCAGCAGCCTGTGGGCCTTGGCCACGAGGGCATCCAGATCGTTCGGCACAGAGTCGGGCTGGGCAGCGTAAGCCTTTGTCATGTAGGAGTAGACGCTGATGCGCCAGCGGATGCGCGGCGCAGGACCCTGCAGGAAGCGGTCCACCACATACTGCACGTCCAAGGGGAACTGGTACTTCGCCAGTTCGGCCAGGAGGGTGTTCACGCACTGCTCAACCTCTGCCTCAGCTTTCAAAAGGTCCCGCTTGCTTTTCAAGGTGGCGCGAAGCAGGGCCGCTGCTGCCAGCAGCTCCAGGGAAGCAGTATAGGCGGCCAGCATAAGATCGAGTTCGTAGAAGAACAGGCTTTCCTTGATCTCCAAACAGGAGGACACAAATCCGTCAGCGGTAGTGATTTCCTTGATTTCTTCGAGCAGTTCCTGGTAGTCCCTCTGCACTGCTTGCTGCACCCCCTCAGCTCCCCGCTGCGATGGCAGCCCTTGCCAGGGCGTCACAGCGGTTATTGTACTTATTATCACTGTGTCCCTTGACTTTAATCCATTCGATCTCGTGAATCTGCACAAGAGCAGTGAGGCGCCGCCAGAGATCGGCGTTGCTGACAGGCTTTCTGTGCGCGTTGAGCCAGCCGTTGCGGTGCCAGTTCTCGATCCATCCAAGGGTGAAGGCGTTGATCAGGTAAGCGCTGTCGGAGAAGAGCCTGACCTTAGAAGGCCTTTTCAGGGACTCTAAACCCTTTATTGCCGCAGTAAGCTCCATGCGCTGGTTGGTAGTATCGGGCTCGAAGCCAGAGATTTCCTTCTCGTGGGGGCCGAACACTAAAACGGCCGCCCAGCCTCCCGGCCCGGGGTTGCCGCTGCACGCGCCGTCCGTATAGATATCCACCTGCGGCTTCAGGGTCCTCACTCCTCCGGCCCGGCCCGCCTCGCCTGGCAGAGCAGGGACAAACGTGTTACAATATCAATGATACCATACTATACGATCTTTTGTGTTTGGGGAGAGTCGCGATGGCGGGAAAAACTGAAAAAGTGACCTCGGGAGAAGCCTACGCAGGGCAGCCCTGCATCCTCTGCAAGAAAGAGATCGCGGCAGAGGATGAGGTTGTCGTCTGCCCGCGCTGCCGCAGCGTGCAGCACGCGGACTGCTGGAAGAGCAAAGGGGGCTGCGGCCGGGCAGGCTGTCCGCAGATCGCGCAGGCTGTCATCGGCGAAAAGCCCAAAGGCGATGGGCCTCCACCCCCGGTTTCCAAAAAAGCCATACTTGGCGGCGTTCTGGCCGCAGCTGCCCTGATCCTGTACCTGATCTTCAAGCCTGCACCTCCGGATCCGGCGATGGGCCGCACCAAGATCGTGTTCTTGGCTGAAGCCGATTACCAGCTGGACCAGGTCATCACCGAGCTGGCTGAGGCCTGGAATGCAGACAGCGAAGAGATCTACATCGACCTCCAGCTTCTGCCGGCCGGAGCGATCGATGCCAAACTGGTCGTTCTCATCGCGGCCGGCGATCCTCCAGACGTGTTCGCCGTCCCAGAAGACCGTTTCGATTTCTTTGCGGAACAGGGATCGCTCCTGGCTTTAGATTATGATCAAGAAGGCCAGCCCATCTACGGGATCCAGCATCCGGCCCAGCTCACAAAACTTGTGATCTGGGGCGACACAGTGCATCCGGAAGAAGCCCTAACAGTGCTCCACTATTTCAGGGACAATATTCCCCCCGCTGATCTGGAGGCCCTGCGGGAACGCGGAGTGTACACCATTCCCATGCTGGGCTTCTGAGGAAATTCCACTCCCATTTCCTGGATCAGAAGCAAAAAAGGGGCGCTGCTCCCTACTCAAACGAGTAGTCCGGCAGCGCCCCCCTTATCTTTTTAGAAGCTGACCTGCGGAACCTCCTGCGCACGAGGAGATGCTTCGAAGAAGCTCTTGGCCTCTTTGCCGAACACCATGGCAAAGATGTTCATGGGGAAACGCTTGATCGTTGTGTTCCAGGCCTGTACAGCCTCATTGAAGCGCATGCGCTCGGTGGCGATGCGGTTCTCTGTACCGGCAAGCTCATCCTGGAGGCGGATGAAGCTGGTATCGGCTTTCAGCTCAGGATATGCTTCGCTGATGGCCAGCAGTCTGCCGAGGGCGGAGTCCAGGCTGGCATTGGCCGCCATCTGATCTTCCGGAGTCCTAGCTGCGAGCAGGCGTGAACGGGCATCGGCCACATCAGAGAAGACCTGCTGCTCGTGGCTGGCGTACCCCTTAACCGTCTCAACAAGGTTGGGGATCAGGTCTGCCCGCCGCTGCAGCTGGTTCTCCACCTGGGCCCAACGGCCTTCTACGTTCTGCTCAAGCTCGACCAGCTGGTTGTAGCGGGAGATGGCAGCACCCGCAATGAGCACTATGACAGCCACAACAACGATGAGCACTATCAATCCCTTTTTCATTTTCCACTCTCCTTTTCCTTCCCTAGAATCTCCGTCCTGCTCCGCCGCCGCCGCTGCGTCCTCCACCGAATCCGCCAAACCCGCCGCCTCTACCCACGGACGGGCGTGAACCGCCGCCAAAGGTCGGGCCGGTGAAGATGATGGGCCGTCCAGAACCGGAGCCGCCACCGATCCCGCCTGTGCCCCGCGGCCCGTAGAAGCGGTTCCGGCGCAGCAGCAGTACGATCAGAATAAAGATGATGAACGCAATAAGCCATCCATTGTCTTCTTTCTTCTCTTTGGCAATCTCGTACTTCTCCCCAGCCAGGATGCTGGCATAAGCCTTGGCCATGGCTGACAAACCTGCCCCGTAGTCCCCTTCCTTGAAGTGGTGCATACCCTCTTGGTCGATCACCGCGCCGATCAGGCCATCAGGCAGGGTTCCTTCCAAGCCGTAGCCCGGTTCCACCTCGATCGCCCGCTCCTCAACGGCCAGAAGCATCAAAAGGCCGCTGTCTTCTGGCCCGCCGATGCCCCATTCGTTGAACAGCGCGGTGGTGTATTCCTTGGGATCCATCGGTGCGGTGGAGGTGACTGTGACTACTGCCAGTTCGATGCCCTGGTTCTCCCTCAGCTGTTCCGCCAGCACCTGCAGCTCGGAACTGCTGCGGCGGTCCAGAACATTGGCGAAATCGTTGACAAAGCCTTGAGGCTGGGGGAAGGCCGCCTCTGCTCCGCCGGCCAGCAAGGCGAAGCAGATAAGCAGTACACTCAGTACAACCAACTTCCTGCTTTTCTCCATCTTCTACCTCTCTTCCAATCCACTCCCCGCGTGGTTCTTGGGTTCCTTAATTATACCACAGCAGAAGCCCTGTACAAAACCGGGCTCAAGGCCGAGAAAAATCTGTTCATTTCTCCGCCTCAAGGGGGATGGCGCGGTATACCTCTCTCCCATCCTGCCAGGTGAAGGCGTTGGCGGTTATTTCTTGGATGAGCTGGCGGAGCGCCTCCCGTTCGCCAGGCATGAGCAGCACCCGGAAGGTGATGCGCTCCAGGTACTCGATGCCGGACAACGACACGTTGCGGCTGAGCAGCTCGTTCTGCACTCTTCCCCCATGGACGTAGTCCACGGTGATCGCCGCTTCTTGGGCCGGTACCATGCGGACGATGCCCGCAGTCGTCAGGGCCTCCCGGGCAGCCCCGCCGTAGGCGCGGACCAATCCCCCGCGCCCGAGAAGGATGCCGCCGAAATAACGGGTAACCACGATGGCCGCGTTTACCACCTCATTGGCCTTGAGCACCTCCAGCACGGGCAGGCCTGCCGTGCCGCTGGGCTCGCCGTCATCACTGTATTTCTGCACTTCTTGATTGATGCCGATGATGTAAGCAGGTACATTGTGGGTGGCACTCCAGTGGATCTTGCGCACCTCTTCCACGAACGCCTCCGCTTCTTCCCGGCTCTCTACCGGCTTGATGCGGGCGATGAACTTGGACTTCTTCTCCACGAGCGTGATTTCGGCTTCCTGCGCCACCGTTCTGTACTCTGCCAGCATGCTACCACCTCAAGCTATCGTTCCACATTTCTTTGCGTCTTCCTTCCCGTTCTGCTATTCTATTCAGGAAGGAGCGGATGCACATGGAGATCACAAGGCAGCTCGCCGCCGAACTCAAACTCCGGCTGGAGCAGGTGGAACGCACGGTCGCGCTTCTGGACGAGGGGAACACCATCCCCTTCATCGCCCGTTACCGCAAGGAAGCAACGGGAGAGCTGGATGAGGTTCAGCTCAGGTCCCTGGCGGAGCGCCTGGGTTATCTGCGCAGCCTGCAGAGCCGCAGGGAAGAAGTAGTGCGCCTGATCGAGGCTCAAGGAAAACTGACCCCGGAGATCAGCGCTGCTGTTGAGGCGGCGGTTACTCTTCAGGAACTGGAAGACCTGTACCGTCCTTTCCGGCCCAAACGGAGAACCCGGGCGTCCATCGCCAAAGAAAAGGGTCTTGAGCCCCTGGCCGACCTTCTTCTGGCCCAGGGCAGGGACGATCCCAGGCAGCTCGCGGAGGGGTTTCTCACAGATGATGTACCCAGCATAGAAGATGCCCTGCAGGGAGCTCAGGATATCCTTGCTGAACTTTTTGCCGATGACCCCCGCCAGCGGGCCCTGCTGCGCAAGTTCACCTTTGATGCTGGGATCCTGGCAGTGGAGAGATCCGACAAGGAAGATGCGCCTGAGGCCGAGGAGTTCCAGATGTACTTCGCCTACCGCGAACCTGTGGCCAAGATCCCGCCCCACCGCATCCTCGCAATCAACCGCGGGGAGCGGCTCGGCGCTCTGAAGGTAAAGATCGAGGTCGATGCGGAGCGAGTCCATACCCTCCTCTGCCGCCAGGTCATCACAAACGGCTCTTCGCCGGCAGCGCCTTACCTTAGGGCCGCCATCGAGGACGGCTACGCCCGCCTATCAGCTCCCAGCGTGGAGCGGGAAATCCGGAACGCTCTCACCGAAACCGCCGAAAAGCACGCCATCCAGATCTTCGCCAAGAACCTCCAGAATCTGCTCATGCAGAGCCCCGTAAGGGGCCGGCGCGTGCTGGGCATCGACCCCGGTTTCCGCACAGGCTGCAAGGTTGCGGTGGTGGATGAGTTCGGCCAGCTGCTGGAATGCAAGGCGATCTACCCCCACGAACCTCAGGGGCGGTGGCAGGAAGCGCTGCGCCTGCTTGCCTCCCTGGTCAGCAAACACGGAGTCACCCTCATCACCATCGGGAACGGCACGGCCTGCAGAGAAACGGAAAAGCTAGCCGCAGAACTGGTCAAAGAATACTGCCCCGCAGTGCAGTATCTGGTGGTGAGCGAGGCGGGCGCGTCGGTCTACTCCGCCTCAGAGCTGGCCAGAGAGGAGTTTCCTGAGCTTGACGTGTCCATGCGCGGGGCTGTATCCATCGCGCGGCGGGTTCAGGATCCCCTGGCGGAGCTGGTCAAGATCGAACCCAAGTCCCTCGGCGTAGGCCAGTACCAGCACGATGTGAACCAGAAGGAACTTTCCGATGCCCTGGACACGGTGGTCGAAAGCTGCGTCAACCATGTGGGCGTTAACCTCAACACGGCCTCAAGTGCCCTTTTGCGTTATGTTTCCGGCCTTTCTACCAAGAGCGCTCACGAGATCGTCAACCACCGCACCGCGAACGGCCCGTTCAAAAGGCGGGAGGAGCTCAAGAAAGTAAAGGGGATCGGGCCGAAGACCTTTGAGCAGGCCGCGGGTTTCCTGCGCATAGCCGAGGGCACAGAGCCCCTGGACAACACCGCAGTCCACCCAGAATCCTATCCCCTGGCCAGAGAGATCCTGGCCGCGTGCGGCTTCAGCCCCGATGGCCTGCAGAGCAGAGAAGCCCTTTCTCAGCTGCGGGCCAAGCTGCGAGAGCTCGATCCCGAACGGGTGGCTTCGAGCCTCGGGGCGGGAGTACCCACGGTGCGGGACATCATCGCCTCCTTGAGCCAGCCGGGGCGGGATCCCAGGGATGAACTCCCTCCCCCGCTGTTCCGGGCCGATGTGCTGAGCATGGAGGATCTCAGCCCGGGCATGGTGCTCAAGGGTACTGTGCAGAATGTGGTGGACTTCGGTGCCTTTGTAGATATAGGTGTTAAGAAGGCCGGGCTTGTTCACATTTCGCAGCTCAGTGACGAGTACGTGCGGCACCCCACCGATGTGGTTCAAGTCGGAGACATCGTCACGGTCCGGGTGCTCAGCGTGGACCCGAAACTGGGAAGGATCAGTCTGTCCATGAAGATCGAAAAAGCCTAGGGTGCGTTCCCTAGGCTTTTGTTGTGGTCTTGCTTATCTCAGCTTGAACTCGGTGTAGATGTGTTCGTATTCGACCAGAACCTTGTCTACGCCAATGTAGAAGCTGGTGTTCTCCACAACCTCATCGGGCAGGTTGAGCATGGGGTTGTTCCTGTAGTCTTCCGGCAGGAACGGTTCGGCTGCCTTGTTGGGGGTGGTGAACTTGGTGATATCGGCGATCTCCGCCGCGATCTCAGGCCGCATGATGAAGTCGAGGAACTGATAAGCACCTTCTTTGTTCGGCGCGGCCTTGGACATGACCCAGCAGTCCATGAAGATGGGCATGCCTTCCGTGGGGAAGACCGGCTGCAGCCGTGGATCAGCCGCATTGCCCTTTACTGCCTGGTTGGAGTACATGAACCCGGCAACGGCTTCTCCGTTGATCAGCGAGTCTTCGGGAGTGTTGGTCTCAAAGCGCACGATGTTGGGCTTGAGGGCGAAAAGTTTCTCCCTGGCCTCGGCAACCTTGGCGGGGTCGGTTTCGTTGTACTCGTAGCCCAGAGACTTGAGCACAATGCCCATGATCTCTACCGACCAATCAACAACAACCACTTTGCTGCGCAGTTCAGGCTGCCAGAGATCACTGTAGGTGGTGATGGGCTTGGCGCCCAATCTCTCAACCTCTTCTTGGTTGACCAGAAGCAGAGAAATGGAGATGGCGTACGGGATAGCGTACTCGCTCTCGGGATCGTAGTACTTGTTCAGGTACACCGGGTTGATGTTGCTGTAGTTGGGCATCTGCGACTTGTCCAGCACTTCGAGCATGCCGTTCTGGCGGAGGATGTCCACCATGTAGTCGGTGCAGATGATAAGATCGTACTGATCCGGGTTAGCCTCCAGCAGAGACTGCATGTCTTCATTGGAGGTTACTTCCTTGTAGTGGACCTTAATGCCCGTTTCCTTTTCAAACTCCTCGATGATCGCCCGGGGTACAAAGTCGCCTCCCCAGGTCATGAGGGTGATTTCGCCGGGCCTGGCCTGCGCTCCGGCGGCAGCCGCAGCGGCAAAAACCAGCGCAGCGGCAATCAGCAGTACAGCGCTTTTCCTGTTCACTTGGCAAACCTCCTCTTGTTAGTGATCAGCTGGCTCAATCCTATTATGAAAAACGTTCCGATTAAAATCAAGGTGCAGAGCGCGTTTACCTTTGGAGTAACGCCCACGCGCATCATGGAAAATACATGCACCGGCAGGGTGGTGCTGCGCGGCCCGGACATGTACGTTGAAATGATCACGTCATCCAGCGACATAGCCAGGCAGAGCAGGGCTGCTGTGACAATGGAGGGCGCAACCAGCGGGAGGATGATCGTCCGCACCATCTGCCAGGTACTAGCCCCAAGATCGAGGGCCGACTCGAGAATCGAGCGGTCGATCTCCTGCAGCCGCAGCCTGACCATGATGTACACGTAGGGCACGCAGAACAGCGAGTGGGACAGCACCAGCGTCAACACCCCGAAGGGCAGGCGCATGGCGTTGAAAAAGAAGAGCAGAGATACTCCCAGTGCCACTTCGGGAACGATCAAGGGCAGGATCATCATCCCCTGGATGGCCGTTTTCATGCGAGATGTGACCCAGAGGGAGATGACAGCTGCAAAGGTGCCCAGCACTGCGGACAGCAGGGCGGTGAGCAGTGCCACGACAATGCTCACCCGAAAGGCTTCCACGATTGCCCGGTCGCTGAACAGCTGGCGGTACCAGTCAAGGGTCCAGCCCGTCCATTGAGCCGTGGAGCGGCTGGCGTTGAAGGAATAGAGCACAACGCTGAGCACGGGCAGGTAGAGGAAGACAAAGAAAAGGGACAGATAGACAGTGCCGAATCCACGCGTTTTGGCCTTCACTGGAACAGCGCCTCCCCACTCTTGTCTTTGCTCACCTTCCAGTACAGCGATAATACCAGAAGCGCCAGGGCGACCATGCCCAGGGAAAAGGCTGCGGCCAGCGGCCGGTTCCTGCCCCGCGTAGCCATGGTGTGGATCAGATTGCCCAAAAAGACGGTATTGCCGCCTCCCAACAGGTCAGACACGAAGTACAGGCCGAGGGCGGGGATGAACACCAGGGTAAAGCCGCCCACGATGCCGGGCAGGGTGAGCGGGATGGTGATGTGGAAAAAGGTCTGCCGCCGGCTCGCTCCAAGGTCGTAGGAGGCTTCCAGGAGCGAACGATCGAGTTTGTCCACTGAGTTGAAGACTGCCACGACCATAAAGGGCAGCAGCATATAGGCTGTACCCACCAGGCTGGTGCCGAACTTGTACATCATGGGCAGCGGCCGGTCGACGATTCCCAAGGCCAGCAGCAGGTTGTTGATGAGCCCCGTATTCCCGAGGAGGATCATCCAGCCATAGGTGCGCAGCAGGCTGGAGATCCAGAAGGGCAGCATGATCAGCCCCAAGGCCAGGGCCCGCCGCCGGGGCGGGAGGTTGGCGCTGATGTATGCCACGGGATAACCGATCAACAGCGTGATCACGCCTGTGAGCAGGGCCAGCAGCAGCGAGTTCCAGAACACCCGCAGGTAGATGGGGTCCAGAACCCGGCGGTAGTTGTCCAGGGTAAACTGGTAGACGATGTTGCCGAGGTTATCCCTGGATAGGAAGCTGAGTGCAACCACGAGCACCATGGGGACGCCCACCAGAAGCCCGATCCAGAGGAGAACAGGTGCAGCCAATAGGTTTCGCTTCCAGGTACTCATCTAAAAGCCCCTCTCCTCCCACCCGTCTTCTTTGGGGAGCAGGATGGCTCCGCTGTCTTCCCAAGTGACGCTGACCGCATCGCCGACTGCACAGTCGCAGTCCATCTTCTGGTACTCCACCACGGTGAGGATCCTGTCGGCGACTCGGACTTCGATGCGGATCTGGGATCCCGCATAGTGGATGGACGCCACCGTACCCCGCAGGGCATTCTCGGCTTCCTCGCAGGAGACCCTCATCTTGTCCATTAAGATGGCCAAAACCGCCTCTTCGCCGGCCTGCAGGGCTTTTCCATTTGTGCGCGAGCTGCGCACCAGCACGCTGTCTTCTCCCAGCTTCACCCGGGCCCGTTCTTCGCCCACTTCCAAGACCCTCACGGGGACGATGTTCCGGTCCCCAATGAAGCTGGTGACAAACAGGTTGGCGGGACTGTTGTAGATCTCCCGAGGACTTCCCAACTGCTGCACCTGCCCCTGGTCGATAACTACGATGCGGTCGGACATGTTCAGTGCTTCTTCCTGATCGTGAGTCACGTAGACGAAAGTAGTCCCTGTTTTGCGCTGCAGCCGGGCCAGCTCTGTCTGCATGTACTTGCGCAGCTTGAGGTCGAGTGCGCCAAGGGGCTCATCCAAAAGCAGAATAGCCGGCTCATTGATCAGCGCCCTGGCAATGGCGATTCTCTGCCTCTGCCCCCCAGACAGCTGATGGGGCATGCGCTGTTCATAGCCGGACATCTGCACGAGTTCCAGCACTTGCACCACTCTCTTTTTCAGCTCGGCTTCGCTCAGAGACTTCTTCATGCGCGGTCCGTAGGCGATGTTGTCGTACACGTTGAGATGAGGAAAGAGGGCGTAGTTCTGAAACACCGTATTGACGTTGCGCTTGTTCGGCGCCAGTTCCTTAATTGAGGCGCCCTCCAGCAGGATATCCCCCGATTCGATGCGTTCCAGCCCTGCGATGCAGCGCAGCAGGGTGGTCTTGCCGCACCCGGAAGGCCCCAGGAGGGTAAGAAACTCCCCTTCGTTGATGGTGAATGAAATATCCTTCAGGACGTGGACATCGCCGTAGTATTTGTTAAGGTTGACCAAGGCGAGCAGCGGCTGCTTCACAGGCAACTTCCTTCCCCGCAGATACTAGCGAAAATAACCTTCAAGGTTAGTATAGATGAGTTATGGTGCAATGTCAAAGACGTCAAAGCAGCGGCTCACATCAACCTTCCCGCAGTGCTTCCACGGGCGCCATCCTCGCCGCCTGCCAAGCGGGGTAAAGGCCGAAGAGCTGGCCCATGGCAACAGCCACCACCACCGCCACAAGCGCAGCAGAGGGCTCAATGCCTCCATCGAACTGCGCATACAGCCCTTCCTGCATTAGGGTTCCGATCAAGGAGGAAGAGGTAAGATAGGCGGCGATCACGCCCAGAACAGAACCGGTCAGGGAAAAGACCAGGGATTCGTTGAGGATCTGCGCGACGATCGAAGCTTTGGACGCGCCCAGCGCCTGCCGCAGCCCCACTTCCCGCGTCCTTTCCACCACACTCACAAGCATGATGCTCAAGATGCCGATGGCGCTCACCAAGACGGCGATGAAGGCGAAGGCCCCAAGGATAAAGTTCATCATATCCATCTGATCAAGCAGGTAGCTGTTGGACTCCTGGACGTACTGGGCATTCACGGTCAGATCTTCAACGGCGCGGTCGGCGAGCAGCACACTGGCCTCTTCAACTGCCTCGTAAATCCTTCCCTGAGCGGCCTTGATGTAGATGTTCCGGTACACCGGCTCATAATCTGCATCAGGCGACAGCACCCTGGTACTCTCCAGGGGATAGATCAGGTTAGCCTGGGTGACAAACAAATCGAGGAGCGCCGGGAGGGACTTAAACACGCCGATGACCTGAAACGGCGTCCGGGTTTCATCGAAACCGACCAGGTTGATCGTCTTCCCCAAAGCCGACTGGTTGGGCCAGAGCTGCCTGGCCACCGGTTCTGACAGCAGGACAACCCGGTTTTTCTGTTCCACATCTGCCTCGGTAAAGAACTGCCCTTCCAGCAGCTGCAGCCCCAAGGCCTCCGCGTACTCCGCCGATGCTTCCACAGCCGACATAACTGTGTAGGCCACGTTGTCAACTACTATCGTCTGGGACCACAGGTCCTCCATAATAAACGCATCTTCGATGTACCGGCCTTCCCGGAGCCTGGCGAGGTCTCCGTAGCGCAGGTTGTTTGTGACATCAACCATGACCCTGACCCCTTGGTATTCGCCGTACTTGGAAATGTTGATCCGGGCAAGGGACTTACCAAAGTTCTCGTTGATGTCCGCTAATCTCCCGGCAAAGCCGAAGTTCAGAGATAGGATGACGGCGACAATCCACACCCCGAGGGCCACTTGGAGCACGGTGAGCAGGGAGCGCAGCGGCCGCTTCTTGATGATCCTGAACGTAAATTTGAGCGTTTCCATCCCCTTCCCTCCCCTCACTCTACCCGCAGGGCATCTACGGGATTAACACGAGAGCCCAGGTAAGCCGGGTAGACACCGAACAGGAAACTGACGACAAAACCCATCGCGATGCCCAGCGCCATGCGGGCACTTGCCTTGGCTGTCCCGTACAGATAGCCGTAGCCGCGTTCAAAGAGTTCAGCAAAGCCGAAGGAAAGGACGATGCCCACTACAGCCCCAGCCATCCCAAGGAAGACCGCTTCCATCATGAACTGGCGGAAAACCATCCTCCGGGAGCTCCCGAGAGCCATGGACAGGCCGATGGACTTGGCCCGCTTGATCACCCGCGCCATCATCAAGTTGAGGATGTTGATCACCGCGATAACGAGTCCCACCGACGCCAGCAGCCCGATTAGGGCGGCAAAGCGCTGGATATGCCGCATGGACTCCCGCCAAGCATCGAGGGGGTTCCTCACGCCTACGGTATCTTCACCCCAGATCAGTTCTGCCTGGCTGCGGACGATTTCCACCGCTGAAGCAAGGTTGACTCCTTGGCCTATGCCCACAGAGATGTTGTTGAACGCGAAGGTGCCTTGGGAGGCGCCTGTAAGGCTCGGGATCGCCGTAACCGGTGCCCAAGCTATGCGGCTGTCCTCGAAGAGCGTATCCTTTTCCTCTTCAGAGGGAGGGGCCAATACGCCGATGACAGTGAACTCGATGGTCCCTCCTTCCTGGGTCCCTAAGGGAACCGCCTGGCCGATGGGGTCAGCATTTCCGAAAAGGTCGCGGGCCAGGATATCCGTGAGCACCAGGACGGGGCTGCCTTTTCTCACATCGTCCACCGTAAACAGGCTGCCCCTGCCCATCCGAGCCCCCTTAAAGTCCAGGTACGCTGGGAGAACCCCTGCAACGTAGACCGAATTGCCCGGGAAGTAAAACTCGTCCTCGTCTTCTTCGACGGGCAGAAGGTTTGTCTGACCAACCCAGTACTCCTGGACATAGGTGTACATAGTGGAGGGCAGCTGTTCGGCGAAGAGCAGAACATCCTCTAGGGTAGCTTCCCAAGGAGGCTCCTCGGTATCTGGGCCGACGACAGTGATCGGCGCCCACTGCCAAACTCCCGAATCGGCTTTCCGCACGACTTCAAGAGTGCGCAGCCAGTCGCCCTTCCCTATTTCCCTGTAATCCTCAGCCAGGGAAAGGAAGACGG
>DURQ01000057.1 GCA_012840725.1 Bacillota bacterium | reverse complement strand
CGGGTTGATCCTCATGGTGATGCGGTCTTCGCCGAAAAGGCTGTAGTTGGGTCCATTCCACTTGATGCCCTCCACAAGATCCGGGCCTGCACTCAAGGTTACGCCCCGCAGATACTCGATGAGATCCCTGAGGGGGTGATTCATGGTATCAAGGAAAGTTGTCACTTCGGGGTTCAGAACAGGCATGTTCATCGCATCATCCCCTTTCCTTCTGCCGGCGGGACACAGTCCACCACGGCAGGGTATACTCTTCCACTTTTCTCCAACACTGCCCAATCCCCTCTTCTTCCTCCTGCCCTTTCATCTGCCGGTGGTTCTGCGGACCGGGCGGGCTTTCAAGCTGAAAGTCAGGGGCAGGGCCCCCTCTAAAGAGGGATAGTACGACAAACCTGATTCGTCCGTTGCTGAGCCGCCCATCCCTGGAGCGCAGCGATCATGTTCATTCAGGAACTCGATGAAAAGCCCCGCTCTGCTCAGGGCATTGACAAGCCCACCCATGGTGTACATCCAGAAATAGCACTTAGCTTCTTTCGCTTCTGAAGCGTAGCCACCGATCTGCTCGTCTTCATCCGGTTCTTTGCTGAAGTAGGGATACTTGATTTCAGTGATCCCCTGGTTAAGCTTTTCTTCATCGAAAGCCAAGAAAAACGGGTGGGCATCGTGGGCGTAGAAGAACCCATCATCCTTCAAAAAGTGCCTGATGGTCTTGGCCCAACGGTTGAGATCCGGCAGCCAGCCGATCGCGCCATCGGATGTGAAGACGATATCGTACTTCCCCGCGTGGATCTCCATCAGCTCCATGACGTCGCCCGTCAGGAACCTCACATTTTCCACTCCCAGATCCTCCGCCAGCTTTCTGGCGTAGTGGATGTTATCCGGGGCGAAATCGACTCCCGTAACGGTTGCGCCCATGCGAGCGAGAACGATGGAGTCCGCCCCTGTGTTGCACTGCAGATGGAGAAGGGTCTTGCCCGAAATGTCCCCCAGTTCCCTCAGGACAATGGGGTTGAACTGGTATCTGTCCTCGACGAACTGGGTTTTGTAGTGGTTGAAATGCCCCTCAGCCAACAGATTCCAGGCCTTTTTGTTCTGCTCCACCTTGTTCACTGCTCTCGCCCGCCTTCTCTGGAGTACACTTTTAGTATTCCGTTTCGCTGCTCTCACACCTGCCGCTCATCTGCGGCGGGCTGATCTGGCCCAATTAACACAAAAAGGACGCTCTTCAGCGAAAGCGTCCTTTTTTTGCATTATGAGCTTGTCTCTAGGCGGTAAATTTTGGGGATCCTCACCCCTGAATTCTAGGATCCATGATGTCGCGGAAAGCGTCACCAATCAGGTTCCAGGAAAGCACAAAGAGGACGATAGCCAGGCCCGGCCAGACTACCGTGTACCAGTAGGCCAGCGGGTTGGTTGGAGTACCCAAGATCCAGTTCCGGGCAAAGCTGATCATCTGCCCCCAGTCGGCATACCCCTCAGGGGCCCCCAGTCCCAGGAAGCTCAAGGTAGATGCGGTAACCACGATGGAGCCCATGTTCATCGACGCTTGGATCAGGACTGGGAAGATGGTGTTGGGCAGGATATGCCGAAGCAGGATCTTCGCATGGGTTACCCCGCCGGCCCTGGCGGCCATGATGTACTCCTCCTGCTTTACTTGGAGAACATTACCGCGAATCAGGCGGGCATAGGCAGTCCAGCGGAACATGATGAGAGCAAGTATGACCTTGTCCAGGCCCCTTCCCAAGACCGTCGTGATCACGATCGCGGCGATCAGGAATGGGAAGCTCATGAACACATCGACAAAGCGCATGACCACCTCATCGAATTTCCCGCCGATGTAGGCGCTGATCGAACCGATGATGATACCGATGCAGCAGGAAAACCCGGTGACGATGAGTCCAACCTGAAACGCCGTTCTGGTTCCCCAAACGATCCCGTAGAAGATATCGTACTTACCCTGGGTTAGGCCCATGGGATGCTCCTTGGTCGGCGGCGAAGGATTGCTTCCCCAGCCATAGCGGGGCACACGATAGGGATCATTGGCATAATTAGCTGGCGTTGGAGCAATCCATGGTGCGAAGACTGCCACAAGGATAAAGACAAGCAAGATGAGCATTCCTGCCATGGAAAGCGGATTGCGCAGTAACTTCTTCATCACCATAGTGCGATCACTCCAATCTCACCCTGGGGTCGATGATGGCGTACAGAACGTCCACCACTAAGTTGATCAGGACCAGAAGCAGTCCATAAAACAGTGTTGTCCCCAGGACCAGTGTATAGTCAAGCTGCTGAGCCCCTGTTGCAGTCAGAAGACCGATTCCCTTATAGTCGAAGACAGTTTCGACGATAACAACACCACCCAAAAGGCCTAAAACCATGGAACCCGAAACGGTGGCAACGGGAATGAGGGCATTGCGGCGAACGTGCCTGTTCATGACTACCCTTTCAGTCAAGCCTTTGGCTCTGGCCGTACGCACATAATCCTTGTTCATCACTTCAAGCATGCTCGACCTGGTGATGCGCAGGAGATAGGCCCACCAGAGATACGCAAGGGTAATAACGGGAGCGATCAGGTGGCGAACCGCATCCCAGAAGATGTCCAGTCTCTTGTTGAGCAGGGCGTCAATTGTGTTCAGCCCGGTGTAGCGGACAAAGTCCCCCGTCAAGACGATGGAATCAGCCCACATCGAAAGCCGGCCCGGTGGGAACCAACCGAGAACGCCGTAGAAAAGCATGAGCAGTATGAGTCCAAAGACAAAGTCTGGTAAAGACCAGCCCACGATGGCAAAGACCCGGCTGAAATGATCAAGCGGCTTGTTGTAATGCTTTGCGGAAATGGTGCCGAGCCAGATGCCCCCCATGACCACGGGGATCGTCGCGAAGAGGGCCAGTTCCAGCGTTGCCGGGAAACGCTTAGCGATCGCTTCAGTCACCGGCATGTTCGCTGACACTGAATATCCCAGATCGCCTTTGAGCAGGTTTTTCATCCAGTTCATATAACGGATATGAACCGGTTGGTCCAAGCCATACTTGCGAACCAGATCGTCAAGGCTCTGGTTCTTCAGCTCTTCCGGACTCTTGATGTAGGTACTGACCAATTGGTAAGGCGACAAAAAAGACATGGCCACGAATATCAAAAGCGTGACCCCGATCAACACGACCGGAAGAAAGAGGAGCCGCCTTGCGATGAAGGTTAACATATGCTTACCCCTTACCTAGCAGAAGTGATGGGAGTAGGATCGCCCGGAGGCAATCCTACTCCATCTTGTGAGCACGCAGTCGTTACTACTTCTGAACTTTGCTGATGTTGTAGAGATCGAAGTTGGCGCTGAAGGCCGAGCAGTACTCGAAGCCCTGTACCCAGTCGCGCATTACTCTGTGGGTCGTCGGCTCGATGTACGGCATGGCGATGGCCTGCTCAACATAGAGTCTCTGCAGTTCGAAGTAGATCTTCTCGCGTTCCGCCGGATCGGTGGCCTTGATACCAGCTGCGATCAGTTCATCGAACTGTTCCTTAGCCAGGTCAATCAGGCCTTGGCCGCAGTAGCCAGCAAAGGTTCCAGCAGAGTGCATGAACGGAACGGCGAAGTTGTGGGTATCCGGGAAGTCCATGAGCCAGCCCATTATGAACACAGGCAGCGAAGCCGAGCGGAGCTTATCCAGCACGGTGGCCCACTCAAGACCGATAACCTCAACCTGGAACTTCGGGTTGATGCTCTCGATGTTGTACTCGAGAATCTCCAGAGCGGTCTTGCGAGCGGTGTTACCAGTGTTGTAAACGATACCGACTTTGAACCCTTTCTCCCAGAGTTCCCCGTCGAAAGCCTTCTTGAAGTACTCAGCGGCCTTGCTCAGGTCATGGTAGTAGTACTCTTGCTCGGTGTTCACATACGGCAGGCTCTGCGGGAATGGACCCTTAGGAATCTCGCCGGCGCCGAGAGCAACCTCTTCCCTGTAAGCCTCATAGTCGAAGGCATAGCAGAAAGCTTTGCGCACGTTGACATCGGCGAAGAAGTCGCTGGGGATACCGTTTCCGTCGAGTTTGCCGCTGCCAACCAGGTCTTCGTTACCCTGGATCGGGATGGTGAAGCTGAAGAAGAGCACCGTGTTGTTGATCTGAGGCAGGCCATCAACGACGGTCACACCAGGAATGTCGCGTACCTGCGGCAGATCCTGCTGAGCAACGTAGATGGCGTCAGCATCGCCAGCACGCAGCATGAGCAGGCGGGTTGCAAACTCAGGAATGTTCTTGATCACAACGTTCTTCAGAGATGCGGGACCCTGCCAGTAGTCGTCAAAGCGGCTGAGCAGAATCTGGTCACCGCTCTTGTCCCAGGTCTCCAGCTTGAACGGGCCGGTACCCATACCCTTTTCATAAAGGGTCATCTCTTCAATGGCTTGATCATACCACTTGGCCCAGGTGTCAGGATTGCCATCCCAAGCGCCGTTGGCGATCATCCACTGCTTGGATACGATAGATGCCCAGGAGCCACCCTTAGTTAGGATGTTGATGAATGGCGGATAGGGATCGACCAGGTGGAAGATTACGTCATTCCCGTCGACTTCGATGGTGGCATCAACGACATCATAGGCTTTGCGCAGAATGGCGGGATCGACTTCCGAAATGTCAGCAAAGTCCTCAGGGCCGCCAACCATCGCGATGACGTCACGCATGGTCTGCACACCAAGCAGGGGCTCGAAGAACATCCAGATGGGTCCGCCAGCAGGATCCGCCAGCATAGCCCGTACAAAGGTGTACTTCACGTCCTCAGGGGTCAGCACAGAACCATCGTGGAACTTGACACCTTGGCGGATGGGCACCCGGATCGTACGTCCATCTTCCGACATGAGACCGTTAGCTACGGTCGGAACCTCGGTGGCCAGCATGGGGCCGATGTTGTCGAGGTCGCCGCCAACGTAGGTGAACAGGTTGTCGTAGATGTAGTGGATGATCTCACCGCTTGCCGTGTCATACGCCGCCGCCGGATCGAGGGTTTGCGGGCTGCCAGCCCCACTGACGTAGATAAACGTCTCGGGGTCAAACGGAGCCGCGAAAGCAGAGACCGACAAACAAAGCGTCAACAACAAGATCAGACTACAGACCTTCGCTTTCATTCTTTTCCTCCTTTTCTTCTTTCTCGCCATGCCTGGCAGCTATGGCTTACTTCAACCGGACTTTTGGGCCTAGGCAGTTTCGGCTCTGGAAATTCCGGTCAAATCCAATTCCTTGGCGTAGTGGCACGCCACCAGATGTCCCTGGCCGTTTATGTCCTTCAGGTCTGGAATCTCCGTCCGGCAGCGCTCCTGGGCGTAGCGGCAGCGCGGATGGAAATGGCAGCCGGCCGGCGGGTTCGCCGGGTTGGGGACATCTCCCTGCAGAACGATCTTCTCACGAACAATATCCGGATCGGGATCGGGGATCGCTGAAAGCAGCGCTTCGGTGTACGGATGTTTCGGCGTAACGAACAGGCTGTCCACATCCCCCATCTCCACGATCCGTCCCAAGTACATCACAGCCACGCGGTCACTGATATGCTGAACAACCGAGAGGTCGTGGGCGATGAACAAATACGTCAGCCCAAACTGCTCCTGCAGGTCATCGAGGAGGTTCAGGACCTGCGCCTGAACAGAAACGTCCAGCGCCGATACGGGCTCATCGCAGACAACGAGCGAAGGGTTCAAGGCTAATGCCCGGGCGATGCCGATCCTCTGCCTCTGACCACCGCTGAACTCATGGGGGAAACGGTTCATGTGGTGAGCTCCCAGACCCACCGCCTCTAGCAGGGCTTCTACCCTTTCATAGCGCTCACGGCGGTTCTTCATCCCGTGTGCCTGAAGAGGTTCAGCCACGATATCACGGATGCGCATGCGCGGATCCAGCGAAGAGTAGGGGTCCTGGAAAACGATCTGCATCTTGTCACGCAGCCGGCGAATGGTCTGCGTGTTGACATCCTGCCAATTCCCATCCACATTGAGGCGGATGCTGCCCTCGGTCGGTTGTATGAGGTGCATGATGGAGAGGCCCATGGTCGTCTTTCCGCAGCCGCTTTCACCAACAACTCCCAAGGTTTCTCCCTTGCGGACCTGGAAACTAACCCTCTCGACAGCCTTCACATAGCCCACGGTGCGACGGAACAGGCCCTTGGTGATGGGGAAATACTTCCGCAGGTCCTTAACATCTAACAAGATTTCTCCTGTGTGTGGAGTCGTCATCACTAAGCATCCCTTTCCGTCACGCCTTCTGAGGCAAAACGCCAGCAGCGGACAGCGTGTTTGTCGTCAAGGTTCACCAGCGGTGGATCTTGAGTGCATATATCCATGGCCACGGGGCAGCGTTCCCTGAAGCTGCAGCCTGCGGGAATATCCCGGGGATCGGGCACAACCCCTTTGATTGGCACGAGCCTTCTCTTCCGCCCACCGAGTTTGGGGATGGAGTTGAGCAGTCCCACGGTGTAGGGGTGGGCAGGTTCGTGGAACAGAGTACGAACCGGAGCTTGCTCAACGATTTTCCCCAGGTACATGACGACCACTTCATCACACATCCGGCTCACTACTCCGAGATTGTGGGTGATCATCATGATAGACATCTTGTACTCCTCTTGCAGCCGCATCATCAACTCAAGGATCTGGGCCTGGATCGTTACATCCAGGGCCGTGGTCGGTTCATCGGCAATAAGGAGCGTTGGGTTGCAGGACAGCGCCATGGCGATCATCACCCTCTGGCGCATGCCGCCGCTCATCTGATATGGATACTCCCGCACACGCTGGGCGGGGATGGGAATACCGACTTTGGCAAGCATGTCTTCAGCCATCTTCCACGCCTGCTTGACCGTGACTTTCTGATGGAGCGTGATGGCCTCGACGATCTGCTGGCCCACAGTATACACCGGGTTGAGCGACGTCATCGGTTCTTGAAAGATCATGGCAATCTCATTGCCGCGAATGCGCCGCATCACGGGGCCAGTCGGATCTTGCTGGGCGAGATCTACTATACTTCCGTCGCTCTGGCGAAAAAAAAGGCGCCCCGAGTGAATCTTCCCGTGAGGCTTTGGCAGCAGCTGCATGACGGACATAGCGGTGATGCTCTTTCCGCAGCCGCTTTCGCCAACGACACCGAAAACGGATTCTTTCTTTATGTCAAAAGAAACACCGTTGACGGCCTTGACTAGACCTTCATCGGTGGAGAAGTAAGTGTGCAAGTCCCTTACGCCTAAAAGGACATCTCGACCCAACACCTCTGAACCTGGATCAAGGGCACTGACCTTTGCGCCAGCGAGTGTGGATCTGCTCATTATTAGGACCTCCAATACTACGACATCATGAATGGTTAGAAACCAAACAGTTTTTTGTTGATCATACTCCTCGAAATGCACCTTGTCAATATGGCGTTTGCGATTTTCGGAAAACGGAACCGGGTTTACAGCCAGGTAACAGCAAAACAAAGCCAGTTTCCCTTACGAAACTGGCAAAAAGGGCAGAATCAGGAAGCGGAGCATATATTCGGGCGCCCTAAATCCCCTTTATGAGGTTCTCTATCTGCTTCTTTGCCTTGGGATCCAGCACTCCCCTGGCCAGTGCATTTGTGATGTACTTTTCGATTTCCGCTTCCTTGTAACGTTAACTGATAACACACAAGACACTTAGGATGTCCAGGAGCATGGACTTGCGCATAGTCTCTCTGACCGCGCTGAGGTCAAGGGAGATCAGTAGCTCTGCGATGTCTTCCTCAGTCAGCGCCTGAGTTTCTTCCAGCAGATCATCTTTCTTGGGCAGACTTCCCTTGTTACCTTTTGTGCCCATGGAGGCAGCTCCTTTCCGTCATGGACTGGGTCTTTCATCGTTCAGGCCATAGAAGTGGACATACAGAATTCGCAGGGGTTCCTCACTTGTCAGTTCGAACACCGCAATTGCCTCAACCAGGTCTTCCCTCACCGGCCAGCTTGTGACATCGGGAGTCTTGATCACCAACACCGCAAGCATGTTTTCTGACACCCTCGGTTCATAACGGATGAGATCTTTCCAGGAAACGGAGAGGTTATACGATGGGATCAGGTGGTAAGTCAGCAGCCGCGTGGCATCATCCGCCAATGCCTCCATCTCCATGTCAAAGCCTTCTCCGACGAACTGCGCCGCCTTCGCAAACTGGCCTTCCTTGAGCGCCTGCAGGAAATGGTTGACCACGGCCAGCCCGTGCATCACTTCCCGACTGCTTGTCTCAATAAAGGAACCAACGCTCCTGTCCCAAGTGAAGACCACTTCCCAGCGCCTCGCCAGGTCAAAGAGCATCCCCGTGGGCAGGAAGCCCAAGTCACTCACGGGAAAGCCATCCCACGAGCCAAACATGGTCACTGTCACCTGCGCCGGAGCTGGTGACTCCGAGATCACCACATGCGGACTGCCTGTGTGCAACACACATTCATAACCAGTTTCTTCGGCGAAGCGGTAGACTGCAAAGTCCCCAAACCAGCCAGCGGCACCCGAACTTCCCCACAAATACACGGCTGCATCCTCACTGTCCAGCTGCAGCACCCCGGCGGCGATACGGTCGTTGAGAAAAATCTCGCACTGATCGTCTATGTCTATGGCCTCAAAGAAGCGGTCACCAGCATTCCAGCGAAGGAACAGTTCGGCTGTCCTGTCCTCGAACTCCAGATCCCAGAACAGTTCGCCCCAACCATAGAAGCGGACGAAAAGATGGGTCTCCGATTCAGATAGCGGCAGAACAGTGAACTCGAGGGAATAATCTTCTGTGTAAGAAGATGCCAGGTGATCATTGTCGACGTAGATTCTGGTCGGCTCATCACCTGGCACGTTCTCAAGTTCAGGATGCTTGCATATCAAAATGTTCCATATGCTGTCCAAGTACAGGATATCGCTATCACCGAAGTTGCGCGCGAAAAAGGCCTGCAGCTCTCCCAAGGTGCTGCCGCCCCCCTGGGCTGAGCCGCAGCCTGGTGCGCCGAGCACAGCCAAGACAAGCATGGTTGCAAGAAGACAAGTCGTTAACCGGGACAAATCTTTCCCCCCCTTTGGACAGAACGCCAAGCCGCCACAGCAGACAAGTTCTGCCAGCCGGCACTTGATTCTACGGGATGCCGGCTTCAACCCAGCAGTGATAACTACAGCGTCCCAAAGGCCCGTGCGATAGCCCGGAAGAACTCCACACTCTCCAGTTCCATGGCCTTGCCGTCCTTAAGGTAATCCCGGTAAGCTGAGGTCTTTGCGACTACCACCCCACGCCGCGGGTTGACGTACACGGCCTGCCCGTAGATGCCCATGGCCAGGAAATCCCCTTCTTCTCCGTCAGGCACCCACCACTGGTAGCCATACCCCATGTTCACGCCTGAACCATCGCTTTCCACCAAGCGAAGGCGGGGCGCATCCGGGGTGATCGAGGCCCTGATCCATTCCGGGCTGATGATCTGCCTTCCGTTCCAGAAACCGTTATTGAGGTAGATATTGCCGAAGCGTGCCATGTCACGCAGAACCACATTGAGGCCCCCGAACGCAGCTTCCACCCCAGCCTTGTCCACGAGCCAATGGGCATCTGCCTCCATGCCAGCGGGCTGCCAGAGTTTTTCCTGGGCGTAGCTGGCCAGGTCCCTTCCGGTGGCCACCCTAAGCACCATGCCGAGTACCTGCGTATCGCTGCTGGCGTACTTCCAGCTGCTTCCCGGCTCCCGTTCGTTTTCCAGCTTACCCAGGAAGCTTTCCAGCGTCCCGCCCACCCCAACGGATATGCTCCCCATCCGGTTCACGTCAGACTTGGGGTCAGCGTAGTCCTCTATAAACCGGATCCCTGAAGACATCTGAAGGGCATCTTTGATGCTGACGCCATCGTACCCGCTGCCAGCAAGGCTGGGCACATAGGCGGTGACTGGATCGCTTAAGTCACGGATCAAACCCTCTTCCACGGCTATGCCTACCAGTGCGGACACGATCGACTTGGACACTGACCACAGGATGCAGCGAGATGAAGCGCTGTTTCCCAGGAAGTACTCCTCATACACCACGGTGCCTCCCCTGGTTACGATGAGGCCCGTGGTTTGAGTGTCTTCCATAAATTGAGCAGTGCTCTTGGTCTGGCCTGCGTAGACGTACGTTTGAGGCAGGTCCTGCAGGTCGTAGTTGAAATCCGCCTTTTCGGGGCCTGCGGCAACAGACCGGACGGCGAACCACCTGTCTAGGCTGCGGAAATTGACGGTCAGCTTGTCTGGACTGAACAACGTGAGGCCGTGGTACATCTTCATAACTGGTTTGTATGCCGCGACCGAAGCCAAGAGGACCAACAGCAGTACAACGAGTATTCTGCGCCGCAAGATACGCCGCCTCCCTGGAGTTATTGCTGAAGAACCTTTCCCCAAACGCCAAATGAGTCCTGCAGTATTTGGGTGAAAACTGTATTGGCTGAGCGGCTTTCTACGCGGCCGCTGAATCGTTGTTGTCGATCCGTTGTGGCTACCACCGATTTCTTGCCAACGCTTGTGCATAGTGACTGATTCCTCGAGCAGCTCATCCAGGTATTCTTCCACGACCCCGTCCTCATCGGGCAGCTGCTTCCTCCGGGTCTAAAGGAACTGAACATCCTGCTTACTTCAGGTCGTGTAATCGCCCTAACATCGACCTCGATCAGAGTCCGGATTTGGGCGTGTGTGGGTCCAAATGGGACAAAGGGTTTGGTTGTTGAAAAGGAGAATACACGCGTGGTTTTCGGTCAACCTGAACATCCAGGTGATCCGCACTGGCTCGAAGTGCGCAGTTGCCGATGGGAGGAGCCGGCACCTTCGGGACCGGCTTGCCGCGAGATAGCAAGTAAAATCAAGCCGCATCCCTTCTGTTTTCCTAGGATCAGGTTAGGGTGGTTGAAACGGGGTGAGATGAGAGTGTACGAGTGGCACAGGCAGGTTCAGGAAATCGTTGATGAAATCGATCGCTGTATCAAGGATCACAACGATGAAGCCTTGACCCTGCGCGTACTTGCCAGAAGGTTAGGATACTCGGAGTTCCACACCACGAGGAAGTTCAAGGAGATATCCGGTATGGCGCTGCGGGACTACCTGCGGCGGAGGAAACTGGCCTTCGCACTAATAGAAGTGCGGGACAGCGACAAAAAGATACTGGATATCGCTTTGGACTACGGTTTTTCGTCCCATGAGGGCTTCACAAGGGCATTCAGGGCACTGTACGGAGTAACTCCGAGTGAGTACCGTAGAAACCCCAAGCCTGTTGTGCTGCGCACCAAAATCAACCCGTTCGACCGCTACTTTCTTGGATTGGAGGATATCGGCATGATGAAGTCGGAAAAGGATGTCAAGGTCTACTTTGTCAACATGCCGGCGCACAAGTTCCTGCACATCAAGAACTACGAAAGCAACGGCTACTGGGACTTCTGGGAAAAGCAGAGCCGGATACCCGGGCAGGACTGCGCGACCATCTGCGGCCTGTTGGACAGCATCCCCGGCAAGCTGGATGACCGCGGTAGAGGCGAGCTTGACAGCGGAAGCGGGCAGATCATGGGCTACATCGTCGATCCGAAAGGTACGGTAGGCGACTGGGGCTTCCCCCATGCAGAATGCTACGGCGTGCGGCTTCCCGTCGATTACTCTGGCGAGGTACCCCCACAGATGCTCCTGATGGATGTCCCTGAAGCGGAGTATGTTGTCTTTGAACACGGGCCTTTCGACTACGAACAGGAGACCCCCAGCGTGGGCGAAAGCGTAGCAAAGGCGATGGCAGAGTTTGACTTCACCGGCACCGGTTACGCCTTAGACACCACGCCAGGACGAATTGCATACTTCTACTTCGATCCAGCGCAGTACTTCAAGTACGTGCTGCCGGTAAAGAGAGTGTGAGGCTGGGGCGGCCGCTGACCCGATGAAGCGATTGTGTCCGTCACGGATTGACACACGGGGCTGTACCTGTAACGCAGGCGCAGCCCCGTACGGAATGAAGCTGAAGGGTTGACAGAGTTACTCCGCAGCGGTAGAATTAATGGTGCAGCAACGGGCAGATAGCTCAGCAGGTTAGAGCGCTACGCTCACATCGTAGAGGTCGGGGGTTCGAGTCCCTCTCTGCCCACCATATAACAGCCAAACAGCCTGTCGTGTGATGTCACGGCTGGCTTTTTTGTTATCGCTGTTCTGCCCGCTCCTCGGGCACCCAGCCCGGTATGCTGCTTGTCTTGACAGCGTGGAACAAATTCTTCTTCAGGTCGGGGATGTCGGCCTGGAGGGTTCTGACCAAATCCTTGACATATTGACGTTTTGTCCGGCCTGCAACGGGGCACTTGCTTTCAACTACAGGTAAGTGGTATCTGTTCCGAAAGCCCTTGATATCTGCTTCGCGCACGTAAATCAGCGGCCTGATCAGCACCAGTCCCGTCTTGTCCAGCCGAGTCACCGGTAGAAAGCAGGAGAACCTGCCTTCGTAGAACAGACACAGGAGCATCGTTTCGATGACATCGTCGAAGTTATGGGCGTAAGCAGTCTTGTTACAGCCAAGTTCCTTCGCTTTTTCGTTGAACGAACCCCTCCGAAGTTTGGCGCAGAGAGAACAGGGGTTGTCCTCTTTTTTGCCGTTGAGAACGATGTCAGCGATACGGGTCTCCACCACCGTGTAGTTGACACCAAGCTCCCCGCAGAGCTGGGCAACCGGAGAGAAGTCCATGCCCGGGAAACCCAGGTCTACCGTGACGGCCTCGAGCTCGAACTTTTTGTGGAAAAAGCGCCGCATGTGGGCCAAAGCATAGAGCAGGGTAAGGCTGTCCTTGCCCCCAGAGACACCGACGGCAATCCTGTCCCCTTCCTCGATCATCCTATACTCCTCAACCGCTTTGCAGACCCGGTTCAGCACCTGTTGGAGTTTCACATCATCACGGCTTTCCTAAGTGCAGCTAGTGTTTCGTTGCTTCTATATCTTCTCGATGGCCATGGTTTAAAACCTGTCTGCCTTCCGCGGCGCAGCTGGTCACATTGGGAAAATGATGTTCTTCAACTTCCACTTCAGTCCGTACCGCTGCAGGACAAATCTAGATTCATCTGAATCCGCCTTAACCCACAGCGACACACTGCTGAGACTGTCCACAGTCCATCGCGAATTCCTGAGAAGATCGACTTTTCGGCTGGAGACATCAGTCATTTCGACCTCTTCGAGCTCAACGCCGGAGATCAAGGCCATCAAGCCATTTGGAGTAAGGACCGCATCGGCCATGCCGTCAATTAATGCGCTGGCGAGTGCCATGCCGAACATGGCAAAAGGATCATCTTCTGCGGCAAGTTCTTTCACCATTGAGGCCCGGAGCTGTTCTTTTAAGCTAGTCCGCAGAGCTGGAAAATCCACGTAATTCTCAAGTCTGACCGCATCCCTCTCATTGATCGCCTTTTCGATCTGCCTCATCGTAAGATATGGACCTGCAGCAGTTACTCCAGCCAAGATTACCAACACCACTGCCAATACAACCGTAACAGACGATTTCACGATGACCTTCCTCTCCTCGCATAGGTGGACTGTGCAGAAGGCGCCTTTTTGTAATTTCTGCCAAATGCTGCAGGATTCCTCTTCAGATCCCTCAGCTTTCCATCACTCGAGCTCCCAACAATGTTCTGCGCACTCTTCGTGTCCCTTGGCAGACACGAAGAGTTCGATGTGGTCAGTTTCCCGGAAGTCACCGGCCACAACCAACTGATAGGTCACATCGTAGTACGGTAACCCCATCACGCTGCCTTCATCTTGATAAACCAAGAGAACCGTTATGTCGCTATCCTGGTAGACCTTTCCCGCCGAGTCCCTAACGACGAACTGCAAGCCGTTCTCCTCCAGCTTCTCCCGATCGCGATCCGCTATTGCGACCAAGATATGTACCGCCTCCGAGGGATCAACGTACTCGACTTCGTAGAATTCCCGTTCCGCCTCCTCAAGGTCTTGAGAGTCTTGAGCTGCAAAGAACATGCTCTCCACCCACAAATATCTCGGCGTTAGGAGAGTACTCATAGCCGTCATGAAAGGCCCGTTAGAAATCACTTCCGCAATGACTTCCCCCATCGCTTCGGAGATCAACTGGTCCCATCCGTACTCATCAGCAAAGTGGAAGAAGGCATTGCGAACCTCGTCGACAGGCTTGAGTGACAGCGCTGTGCATTCTTGGGCATGGATACTGTAAAGCCCGCCGGATCCCAGCGCGTTCGCCATGATCACTGTCAAAGTAAGAACGCACCCACGACTGTTTTCCTGAACATCGGTTGTACCTCCCCAATGCGTTGTTAGTTGAGCAACAGCCTCCGAACTTGTTTCAGCAACCGATTTCTGCTGTATTTTGAATATTCCTTCCTAGCCGCCTCAGATTCTAAAAGATGTAACCTTTGGTTACCCCCATTGGGCGCCAGCCCAACGGCCATGTTCACTGGGGTTTTTGAGATGGGAAAAGGAAAAGCAGCCCAAAACCCCTGTTTGGCGGGAGTTCGAGGCTGCTCTTTTGCGTGTATCTAGGGAAGGGCCAAATCTCGGTTTCCGATCAGTCCGCCAGATCCTGCGGTTCGGACTTCACCGGCCGTCCGGCTCAGCACTGTCCATGACTTCGATCAGGTAACTGGCGCGGTCTGTGCTGAGATGCAGGCTGCTGTCGTCGGCGGCACTGAACCATGGATCGTCGAGGGAGATCTCATAGGTCCCACCCGGGATCGGCTCTTCACCATCGACCACTGCGACAGTTCCCTCACCCTTTAGTAAAATGGCCTGCGGCGAAAGGTAGTCATCGGTGCCGTGGTACTGGATAAACTCCACGTCCTCCAAGCGAATTCTGGACACGTCCAGATCTCCGTCCTCGTCTTTCCGGATGCGAAGTTCCTTCTGCCGATGCCTGTCAAACCAACTGCGGATCTTCTCAGGTGATTGCTTCACGTTCATGCCTCCCATTGCGCTAGTCTTGCCGGCATGATCCAGGCGTATGCTTCACACGCACCCCTGGCCTGAAGCTTCTTGAAAGAGATGATGGACTTGCGGTCCAGACGGCGGCAATCGGGTCTCGACTCCCGCCGGCACCTCGCCACAAGTGCCGTTCTTGGAAAGTCACCCCTTTTTTTCCTTACGGCATCCACCGAAAAGGGGATCGCAAAAAAGCGCTGAAGTTAAATGGAGAAAACGGGGGGAGGTATCGATCTTCGCATCAGCGGTGCCAGCCAACTTGTAACAATTAACCGAACTGGCTCCGCTAAGGGCCATGGAAAAGAGAGAAGGAGCACCATCTACTACTATCGCGTCCCGGGCGGGTATGCGCGGGGAAAGGACTTGAGATGAAGTCAAACCTCTGGAACAGCAAAGCAACAGCCATCCTCATACTTGCAAACATCGTTATCTTCGCTGCTTTGAACGCTTCACCAGATCTAGCCGATATCTTCCTGCTTAACCCAGACCTGATCGCGGAGAGACCGTGGTCTCTGCTTACAGCCTTTTTTTCCCATGAGCTGTTCATCCACATCCTCCTGAACATGCTCCTCCTCTTTATCTTCGGCACGCGCCTGGAAAACGAGGCAAACGAAGGGTTGCTGCTGGGCGTCTATGTTCTCTGCGGGCTCGTTGGAAGCCTGAGCTCAGTTGCGTATGCCGCGGTTATCGGCTTCCAGGGAGGGCCCATCGCTGGTGCATCAGCCTCGGCTTTCGGAGTCGCGGCAGCCTTCGCGGCACTCAAGCCTGATACAGTTATCCTGAAATCCAAGGCGGTACATTGGGTCGCCGCACTCTTCGTAGTGAACGCACTGCTGACCGTTCAGAACCCCCAGGTTTCAGTGGGAGGGCCTGCCCATGCAGCCGGCATCGTGTTGGGCCTGGCCTTCGGATATGCACTTCGGAGAAGACAAGGAACGATGGGGCCCAAAGGCCAGAGATCCTGACTATGCCGAGAGAAAGGGAGGCGGCAGCGCTTGAATATTGAACTAGTTCCCGTTGATGTGAGCGAAAAAGAGATCCTCCGCAACCTGCTGGAGAAGTACGACTATGAGTTTTCCCAATACGACCAGAGGGATGTCAACAACCTGGGCCTGTACGGCTATGACTACCTGGATTATTACTGGACAGAGGAAGGGCGCCATGCCTTTTTCATCAAGGTCGATGGGAAACTGGCTGGATTTGTGATGATCAACACTTACTTCGAAGTTGAGGCAGCGACCGATCATACGGTGGCTGAGTTTTTCGTGATGCACAAGTACCGCGGCCGCGGCGTTGGAAGATATGCCGCGTTTCGGGTATTTGACATGTTCCCCGGGAAGTGGCAGCTCAAGAGGCATCCTAAGAATCTTGGCTCTGTGCACTTTTGGAACAAGATCGTCTCCGAGTACACCGGAGGAGACTTCATCTATATGCCGAGCCATCCCCAAGCCCAATATGATGACGGCACCCTAGGCGATGTTTTCATCTTCGAATCGCCAAGCAAAGCGCCGCAGACCAAAGGGTAGGTGAGTACACGACATGGCTAAAGTGCTAAAATCCCTTTGCTGGACGCTTTTCCTCACCGTTCTCTTGTTGGGGATTCCCAAGGTCGCGGGTGCGATCGCAAACCTCTTTGACTACCGAGCAGTTGACCCAGATGGGGCTTTCGCTTGGTTAACTGTCCATCACCTTGCTCAAACCGCCCTGTTTTTGGCCATCATCGCCATAACAAGGCGGACCGTTCCGCTGGATTTCGGGTTGAGCTGGGGAGACAAAAAGGTTGGCAGGCAGTATGTCCTGCGCTTTACCTTGGTTTACAGCGTGTGTATGATCGGCTCCTATGCTGTCATGCTTTTGACGAAGTCCTTTCAGCCGCTGTCCCTGCCTCTGACCGCGAGGAATGCCTTGGGTTACCTGGGGTTTCAGCTCTTTCTCAGCGGTCCGTCAGAAGAACTCATTTTCAGAGCTTTTGCCATTACCATGCTGGGACTGGTACTGAAGGACAGGGTCTTCTCAGGCAGGGCGAGCCTGGCCAACATCGCTGCAGCGGTGATCTTTGGACTGGCCCATGTCGATTTTTCCTTGGCTCCCTTCCGGGTCTCATACTCACCCATGCAGGTGGTATTGTGCGTTGCGCTGGGGCTCTTCTACGGTGACTGTCTTGAGAAGAGCGGAAGCGTTTTCTACCCCATGATGATGCACAGCATCGGTAATGTCCTTTCAGTGGGTTCCGCGATCATCATCACGATTCTGGGGAGGTAGGACTCAGCTATGTGGAGATGTCCAAAATGTGGACGGAGTTTTCCAAAGACAAATCAGGGTCACGCTTGCGGCGAAGTGCTGAGCACGGTTGATGAGTATATTGCAGCCCAACCAGAGGAAATTCAGCCCCTTTTGGAACAGGTGCGCAGTGCGATCCGGGAGGCCCTACCAGGGGCGGAAGAACGCATTTCCTGGCGCATGCCGACCTTTTGGAAAAAAACCAACATCATCCACTTTGCGGCTGCAAAAAGGCATATCGGGCTGTACCCAGGCGACAAAGCCATCGAGCACTTCAAAGAGAAGCTGGCAGGGTACAAGACAAGTAAGGGAGCTGTTCAATTCCCCTACGATAGGCCTCTGCCCCTGGAGCTGATCGCGGAAATCGCGAAATGGTGTTACGACACCGGGCATCGTCCTTAGAAGCATCACGCTGCGAACCTGCTTCGGAGCAAAGCCCTTGAGTGACAAGCTTTGCCTCTGAATCTGCGTCAAAGGAGAAGCAGAAATGGTAACGATCAGAACCGAGAGGCTGACCATCTATCCACTATCTGATGAAGAAATGGAAGCCATGATCCAAGAAGAACCGAACGCAATGCTGAGACAGGCCTTTTCAGAGATGCTTGCAGGCTGCAGAAGCGATCCGGAACACCGCATCTGGCACGCCATATGGGTATTGGCACTGAATGACAGCGGGAAGATAGTCGGCAGTCTGGCCTTTAAGGGAATTGATGGCAGCGGGATGGTGGAAATCGGGTACGGGATGAACCCAGGGAATGAGGGAAAGGGACTGATGACCGAAGCGGTATCGGCGGTGGTTCGCTGGGCATCCCGGCAGCCAGAAGTTCGGTCGATAGAAGCGGAGACCGCTCCGGATAACATCGCCTCTCAGAGAGTCCTTGAAAAAGCGGGATTTGTACCAAAAGGGTTCTTCGGTTCTGAAGGTCCCAGGTACATCTGGAAAGATAGTTGCAGCTGCTGAGGGGGACGTTTTGTGCGCATCGCGATGGAGCCTCTACCCGTGGCAGAGGCTCGCACATCGCAGAGTCCTGTAAGCAAGATCAAGCGCAGACAAAGCGCCGGGAGATCACTTTTCGGACCAGTGGGCACCGCAGCCATCGCAGTATGTGCCGTTCACATTGCGGTAGCCGCATTTTCGACATGTCCAGTCGGCCACGAGTGTGCCGCCGGTCACATAATCAAGGTTTCCGTCTTTGACCTTGTCGCCCCGAGCCTTATCTTGGGGCTCTTTGGGCCCCTGCTTTTGGCGTTCAGCCGGCTTGCCCTTCACGTTTCCTTCCTCCCTCCCAAGGAGTCTCGTTGCGCAGAACAGCGTGTACTTTGACCGCGCATTTCGGCAGAAAATGGAAGATCCCTGCCGGATGGGCCGGAACGTTGAAAATGTTCTGTTCAGGGTTCTCAAGTGGCCACTGACGATGGCGTTAAGATACCTGTCCTCAGCAATATGAGCCGGAAAGGAGCGCAGAGCATGGCCGAATTGCCCGAGATCCATAGGCTGTCGAGGCAGATGAGAGAAACCCTATGTGGGAGAACCATCAGTTCTGTCGAGCTTCTGCAGGAGAAATGCACCAATGTTCAGCCCGTTGAATTCGCGCAGCGGGTCAGCGGTGCAGAGATCACTGATGTCTGGAACAAAGGGAAGTGGATAGTCACAGAGCTCAGTAACGACGAGAACATCCTCCTCTCCCTGGGGATGGGCGCCGATGTGCTGTTCTTCGAAGACGAGAAGGACACACCGGAAAAGTACCAAGTCAAGGTCGTGTTTGAAGATGGCTGCGGATACACGATCCGCTTTTGGTGGTTCGGCAAGCTTCTTCTTGTAAAGGGCGACGAACTGGCCTCTGAGCCAAACACAAAGGGCATAGCCATGGACCCGTTTGACGAAAGGTTTACGTTTGAACGTTTTTTGGCGCTCGTCAAAGGCAAGAAGACGCAGGTCAAGGCCTTCTTGATGGATCAGAAGAACGTGAGCGGCATCGGCAACATGTACATGCACGACATCCTTTTCAAAGCACGCCTGCATCCGCAGAGGAAGGTATCGGAGCTGGATGATGGGGATATCAAGCGGCTCTATGACAGCATGGGGGAGGTACTCAACCACTCACGGGATAAGGGAACCTTTGCTTACGAAAAGGACTTCTTCGGGCAATCAGGCGGCTTTACGACCGATGACTTTTTGGTTGGGTACAAGGAAGGCAAGCCCTGCCCGGTCTGCGGAGAAGCCATAGTCTCCATCAAAACCGGCAGCACGGCATCGTATATCTGCCCGGTCTGCCAAGAGCGGTAACGGGAACAACAAGAAGAACGCCATCCACACTGGCTGTGGCCGTTGATCTCCGATGAAGACTGTGGTATCCTATGAGGCAAAGACACTCATGGGGGCAGAGTTACACCTATGTTCGGTATTTTTCGCACTCGCAGATAAAGGTGCCTGAGAAGAAGCGCTCGTAACAGCGTTTTCTTTGAGGCACCTTTTTCGATGCGAAAATTCCGAAAGAGGTGTATTTTTGTGTCCAAAAACAAACGGCAGAAATGTCGCCCAATTTGGGCAACGCAAAATTTCCTTACGAGTTCCCAGACGATAGATAGAGTCATTCGCCTGACAAGCTTGGACAGAGACGATCACGTGATCGAAATCGGACCTGGAAAAGGTCATATCACCAAGCGTCTGCTGGTTACCTGTGGACTGGTCTCCGCTGTTGAGATCGACAACAGGCTCTACAACACCTTGACCACAAGGTTCCAAGATTCCGAGAACGTGCGGTTGTACCATCAAGATTTCCTAACCTGGCGTCTGCCCAAGGATGGAGCTTACAAGGTTTTCTCGAGTATCCCCTTCTGCTTTACTACGGACATAGTCCGAAAGCTTACAGAAGCAGAGAACCCTCCTGTTGAGATGTGGCTGACCATGGAAAAGGGGGCGGCAAAACGTTTCTTGGGAAGGCCTTCCGAATCCCTGCAGTCACTTCTCATCAAGCCTCGCTTCGACATGGGCATCGTCTACTACTTCAGGAGGGACGACTTCCATCCCATGCCGGGAGTCGATGTCGTGCTGCTGCAATTCAGGCGCAAGCGCGAGCCTGATGTTCAGCGAAACCAGTGGCGTGCCTATTCACACTTCGTCACCAGAGCCATGAAGTCCGGGTTGCCCTCCCTTTTCACGAAAACGCAGCTGCTGAAGGTATGCCATGACATTGGTCTGCATCATGATACTCCTTTGGCAAGTATCTGTTTCGTGCAGTGGCTCTGCCTGTTTCGATGCTATTGGCACCATGTGCTGGGAAAGAACCCGTACACCGTGTCGGGAAAGTCAAACGCCTGCTGAACCAGAGCCGCTTTTGGACAACACATGGCTAACGGCAGATGATCGATTGATCGAAAAACCCTCGCGATCCAGAACATGGAACGCGAGGTTTATTTTCTTCTCAACCCCTATAGGAGCCAAGAACCACGATAGGGACTTCCCGCTCAATCCGTGTTCTGAGTCCCTCAAGCAGCTTGGCGAATTTCTGCAGGCCGTCCTGATCGAACTTCTTGTGGAAAACGGTGTACAAGGTGATGTCTCTCAGCTTCAGGAAAAAAGGAATCTCGTTCAGCCAGAAGCCGTCGAGCGTGTTCTCCTCGTTGTAGCCAGCCATGAAGTTTTCCAGGAACCACTTGGCGTAGGCGTCTTTTTCCTCCTGCTGATAACTGCCGCGCAGCAGCCAGATCGTGTAATACACGGCTATGGCTATATCACTCGCAAACCACTGGTAAGAACAGTCATCGAAATCAAAGACCGTTATCCTGCTGCCATCGACGAAGAAGTTGCCTGGATGGACATCGGTGTGGATCAGACCGTAGCTGTCCTTTGATTTCGGCAGACTCTTCGCATGGTCCAGCAGTGCATAACCGATGTCAACAATGTGCCCATCCTCCTTTGGGAGGTACTTTTCCCAGCACATCAAATCGTCCTCAAACCAATGGGGCCTCCTGAACCTTTCTTCAGATGGCTCGAAAAGTTTCGTCGCCCTGTGCATCTTCCCGATCGTTCTTCCCCACTCGATGATCATTTCTCGGGTTGGCTCTGCGGGATTCGTGCGGTCCAGCAATCTGCCCTTGGCCTTTTGAAACAGGCTGGCGACGAAGTAGTCTTCACCTACACGGATCTCCTCCGCCAAGTTCCCGGCAGTTGAACGAAAGGCTTTGGCCACACTGACTCCATTTTCCGCAAGACAATTGATCCACTCCAGCTCTCCCAGGACCATGTCGGTACTTCGATGTGAGCTGTGGGTCAGCCTGAGGATGCGGCTGACGCCGTCAACCGTGCCCTCGTACACATAGTTCTCAAAGTCACCTAAACGCCTCAAAGAATCAGCGGCCACACCAAAGCGCCGGGCTGCGTCAGATAGTACTCCATCGGAAAACTGCAGTTCTACTTCTCGCTCCACCAGGTCAACCCCTTACATATGTTGATCCTGCCGATCGTTTTCTTACTTAATCCTTCCTTCCTCCGTCTCCACCTTGTTCAAGAAGTCCATGTGGTAAACCACCGCGTGGTGATCCTTGATCACTGTCGCTCTGGTGATGCGGATCGCCAGGATGACGCAGTTCTCGTCACTCTCGTTGTTGGCAAAATCGTACCACGGAGCAAAGGCTTCCCTGAGTTTTGCCCTCAGGGAGGCATTCTTCGGATCCAGCACCCAGCCGAGGTTCTCCCCTATCCCGTTGCCCGAAAACCACTGCCCGCTGACCGCGAAGGCAACTTCTGGGTTGCGGGCTATCTGCTGCATTTTTGTGGATTGGGCCCAAGTGGTGATGTAAAACACACCATCTTCATAAAACGCATCCACTTCTCGGACATAGGGCCGGGGGCTGCCTTCTGCATTTGGTTCCAAGGCGATGGTCGCAAGGGATATGACATTGTCTTTCCCATTTCCGCATCTTTCTTCGATCAGCTGCAGCCCTTCTTCAAACCTGGTCATTTTCATAGTCCCTCCAGAGCGTTAGCACGCGGCAGATTGCTGAAGCAGTTCCACCGGTTGGGTGAATTCTCCTGCCATCCCCGGGCTCTCCCTACTGTGTCAATTCCCTGACAACCGCATCGTGGAAAGCTGGCCTGAAACGGATAATCGCGTCATTGGTCCGCACCGGATGAACCCTGTTGGTCAAGAGGATCACAAAAAGTTCCTGCTCTCTGTCGATCCAGAGCGATGTTCCGGTAAACCCGGTATGGCCGATGGCTGAGGGAGAAAGGAGCCCGCCCCCCGAGGATCCTTGTTTCTGGTGCAGCAGCCAGCCCAAGGTCCGGCGCTCATTCAGCCCCTCAGTGAAACACTTGCTGAGCAATTCGAAAGTGCTGTCGTTCAGCAGCCTCTTCCCATTGATCTCTCCCCTGTTCAGGATCATCTGGGCGAACTTGGCCAGATCACGGGCTGTGGAAAAGAGCCCCGCGTTGGCGCTGACTCCGCCCAAAGCCTGCGCATTTTCATCATGTACTGTCCCCCGCAGAAACTCTTTCCTGCGGACACACCATTCGGTATATACCACCCGGGGCAGTACAGCCTCGGGAGGGTTGTAACAGGTGTCCTTGAGATCCAGAGGCTCTATCACCCTCTGCTGGATCAGTTCCTTGAGGGGAGTGCCGGTTACCGTCTCCAGAATGTGGCCCAAGAGGATGTAACCCATGCAGGAGTAAACCACCTGCGTGCCCGGCTCATACTCCATCGGCAGCTTCAGAAGTTCCGGCACGACCTCTTGAGGCGTTGCGGCCAGCTGGTAGAGGGGCGCCCAGGCAGGAAGCCCCGAAGTGTGGCTGAGCAGCCGCTCAAGCGTGATTCTGGCCTTGTCTGCCGGAACATGGCTTAGGAGTTCTCCCACCTCTGCCTGGAGGTCCAGCACGCCTTCCTCGAGGAGCTGCAGGACTACTGTGGTGGTGCCCACAACCTTGGTAAGGGAGGCGAGGTCAAAGATGCTCTCTGGTGTGACCGGCTCAGCCCCGGGGAAAAAGCCCACATGGCCGAAGGCCGCGGGCCCATACTCTACTCCGCGATAGCTCACCATGGCCACGGCGCCCGAGGCATTGCGCTTCTGCACAAATTCCTCCACGAGCCTAAACGACTGCAGGCTCAAGGCCTCCTTCTCACTTCCCACTCTCCCCAGGGATTTCTGCCTTTCGGGCAGCACGGTTTTTCCCAAAACAGCGGGCATCCGTGCGCCCGTCGCCCGGGGGACATTGCTGCTCTTCCCGTCCAGGGTGGCCAGGGCCATGAGGGCAAAGGCCATGGCCTCTTTCGCATCACTGGATATCCCGAAGTCTTCGTGGACATAGACGGGGCAGTTCAGCCGCTCCCGCAGCATACTGAGGAGAGTGTCATTGTGGCTCCCTCCACCGCCGACAATCACCCGCTCAATTTCTCCGTATGGGGCCACAAAGCGGCGGTACTGGTCAGTTATGCTTTCTGCTGTGAAGGCGGTGACGGTGGCCAGCAGGTCCCAGGACGAAAGGCCGCTCTTGTGCCAGAGCTCTGTGCTGAACGCCGAGCCAAACACTTCACGCCCCGTAGTCTTAGGAGGAAGCTCGCTGAAGTAGGGATGGCTCATAAGCCGCGCTAGAAGCTCGTGGTTTACCCGGCCCTGGGCAGCGAGTCTTCCACCCTCGTCGAAGCTTAAGGCGCCGTCTGTCATCAGCCGAACGATGGCGTCGATCACCATGTTCCCAGGGCCGGTGTCAAAGGCGATGCAGGGCAGCTGGTCTGCCTGGCGGCCAACAAGGGTGACATTCCCGATCCCGCCGATGTTCTGCACCGCAGTCAGGCCATCGGAACTGCCAAACATGATCTGATCGAAGTAAGGGATGAGCGGCGCCCCCTGGCCCCCTGCGGCAATATCTGCAGGGCGGAAGTCGGCCACCGTGGTGATCCCCGTCCGGTTTGCAATCACTGCCGGTTCACCGATCTGCAGGGTGGAACGGCCTGGAATGTGGTAAATGGTCTGCCCGTGGGAGCCGATCACGGCGATCTGTTCCGGCCCGAAGCCCGCTTCGGCCAAGAGCTGCTTGACCGCCGCTGCGAACAATTCGCCAAGCTCGAAGTTCATGGCGCAGATCTCGGCCACCGATGACTCTCCAGGCTGGCAGAGGCGCAGGAGGGCCGTTCTCTGTTCGGGGGTGTAAGGAAGAGTGAGAAAGTGCACTAAAGAGATGTCGCCTGGGCGCTCTCCCACGTGCACCAAGGCGGCATCAATTCCATCAAGCGATGTACCCGACATTAACCCAACCGCATAACGACCCATTGCCGGCATCCTTTCCATTTCGATCAGCTTATTTCAGCGCTGTGGGTATGGTAACAGGCAGCCGTCCTGCCGCCCTGCTCTTTCCGACCAGGACCTTGGCCGTCTCGTCCCAGACCATGGGCCTGCTTCCGTAAGCCGCCACATAGGTGGGCACATCAGGGAATGCGGCCAGCTCATAGGGGGTGCGGGCACCAACTGCGATGACCCTTCGTCCTGCGTCAATAAGGGCGCGAACCAGCCCGGCCTGCCCTTTTTGGCGGTGGGCATCAGAAGTAACCACCACGACCATGTCGAAGCCTTGGGCTTTGGCAAGCACAGCCCTGTGCTCTTCAGGCGAGACTTGGGCAGTAACCGTCATCTGCTCAAGGTTGGTGAGGCCCTGTCCAAGCAGCGCAGCTGCTAAGGTTCCTACGTTTACGAGCCTGTCTTCGGCGATGTTGGCAGCTGTTTTGATGGGTTCTACCACCAAAATCCTGGTGCCTTCCCGGATAGGGAGGCTGCCTTGATCCTGCACCACCGTAATGCTCCGGTTGATCGCTTTCCGCACGATCTCTATGTGCTCGCGGGATCCAACCAGATCAAGCGGAGGCTGGGCCCTGCTCAAGAGCATGTGTTTGACCTTCAGGATCCTTTCCAGGGATTGATCCAAGCGCTCTTCAGGAATCCTCCCCGATTTCACCGCTGCCACGATGGCCTCAAAGGCTCCCCGCTGCCGCGCTTCGGTTTGGCTGATCAGGATCAGATCGGCTCCGGCTTCCACAGCCATCACGGCTGCTTCGACCGTCCCGAAGGTCTCGGAGATCGCGGCCATCTCCATGCAGTCGGTTAGGATCAGCCCTTCATACCCCAGCTCGTCCCGGAGGAGTCCCGTCAGCACACGGTAAGAAAGGGTTGCAGGCAGCCCAGGCGTGGGTTCGATAGCCGGGAACACCACATGGGCGGTCATGATCCCCGACACGTTTTTGGCAATGGCTTTCCTAAAGGGCAGAAGTTCCACTTCCGCCAACCGCTGCCGCCCGTGTTGTACCGCAGGAAGGGCCAGGTGGGAATCGAGCTCAGTATCCCCATGCCCGGGGAAATGCTTGGCCACCGCCGCGACATACCTCTGAAAGCCCCGAATGGCCGCTGAGCCATGTTCGGCTACTCTGGCCGGATTCTCCCCAAAGGAACGCACTCCGATCACTGGGTTGAGTGGGTTGCTGTTCACATCCAAGACGGGGGCAAAGACCATGTTGATCCCTGTGGCAGCAAGTTCAAAGCCGGATAAGGAGCAGATGCGCTCGGTGATGCTCTTGCTGCCTGCTGCCCCTAGGGCCATGGCGCTCGGCGGAACTGCCACTCCCTCCGTTAAGCGGACGACGGTGCCGCCCTCTTGGTCCGCGGCGATGAGCAGGCCGATCCCATTTGGCGACTCCCGGGCTATACTCTGCAGTTCATGGTTGAGCGCAGCTAACTGCGAAGGGTTCTTGACGTTTCGGGCGAAATGGATGACGCCGCCCAGGCCGTTTTGCAATATGAAGTCTTTGAGGAAGGGGGATACTTCGGTTCCTGGGAACCCGAACATGAGCAGCTGAGCGGCCTTGGCCTCAACAGTCAGTTTCTGCATCTGCTTCACCTTTTCTGTAGAAGATGGGCCTATCCCTTAACTCCTCCGAGGGTAAGCCCCTTCACGAAGTATTTCTGGAAGGAAAGGAAGACGATGATCATGGGCACAGCGGCGACCGCTGCCCCGCTCATGAGGAGGCTGTAGTTCACCAGGTTTTGGTCCTGCAGCGTCTTCAAGCCCACGGGGAGCGTAAACCATTCGGATTTCTGGATCGCGATGAGCGGCCACAGGAAAGAGTTCCAGCTCGAGGTGAAGGTCAGAATCGCCAAGGTTGCCAGCCCCGGCTTGGCGAGAGGCAGCATGATCCGCCAGTAGATTCCGAACTCGGATGCGCCGTCAATGCGGGCCGCTTCCATGAGTTCACTGGGGATGGTAAGCATAAACTGCCTCAGCATAAAGACCCCAAAAACCATGGACAGCTGGGGAAGGAGAACCGCCCAGGGGGTGTTGACCAGGTTGAGCTCCCTGACCACCATGAACATGGGTACCAGGAGCACCTGTCCGGGGATGGTCATGGTTCCCACCATGAGCCAGAAGAGGAAATTCCGCCCGGGGAACTCCTTTTTGGCGAAGCTGAAGGCGGCCATGGAATCCAAGAGCAAAATGCCGGTGGTAGCGCAGAGGGAAATCATGAGGCTGTTCAGGAACCAGCGGCCCATATTGGTCTTCCGAAACAGCAGCCGATAACTCTCCAAAGCACCGTCCACTAAGGCTGCTGCCTCTTCTGCTTCACCCGATAGGCGCAGGGGCAGGTAGCGGCTGATCACAGTGGGAATCAGCTTCGGCGGCATCACGTCCACTTCGCCAGGCTGCTGGAGGGATGTTGTGAACACCCAATAAAGGGGAATCAAAGAGATGACGGCCCAAGCGATCAGGACCGCATAGATGACGGCCATCCCGATTTTGGATACTCGGCGTGTTTTCATCGTCTCCACCTACCCTTTGTACTCAGCATCACTGGAGACCAGCTTCGATTGGATCAGCGCAAGGACAATCACCGCGGCAAACAGCAGCATGGACATTGCTCCAGCATAGCCGAACTCGAAGTCGCGGAACGCCACGTTGTAGATGCGGTGCACGATGGTTGTTGTAGCGTAGCCGGGCCCGCCCTGAGTCATCATCATAACCTGGTCGAACACCTGGAAAGAGCCGATGGTGGACACGATGAGAAGATACAGGGTAGTGGGTTTGACCAGCGGCACGGTGATCTTCCACCACTGCATGAGGCGGTTCGCTCCGTCGATGCGGGCCGCTTCATAGAGACTTTCAGGAATGGAGCCCATGGCCGCAAGATAGAGGATGACCCCAACTCCCGGCGGCGTCAGAACCGCCATGATGATCACCGATCTTAAGGCCCAGGCCGAACTGTGCAGCCAGTTGATGGGCTCGATGCCCACTAGGCTGAGGAAGTAGTTGGCCAAACCGTAGCGGGTCTGGAAGATCCAGCGCCAGACCATGGAGATAACGACACTGGAGGCCACGGTGGGCAGGTAAAAGGCGGCGCGGAAAAAGGTCTGGGCGCCCGGCCTCAGGGGATGGATTAAAGAAGCCAAGATCAGGGCGATGGCGACCGAACAGGGTGTGACTACCACTGCATAGCGCAGGGTATTGGAAACGGCCATCCAGAACAGGTCATCCTGGAGGGCATCTCTGAAGTTGCGCAGGCCCACCCATTCGGTTCCGAAAATGCGGTACTCCTGGAAAGAGACGAAGAAGGACCAGATGATCGGCACCAGGACAAAGACGGTGAAGAAAACGAACTTGGGGAGGATGAACAGGTAGCCGGAACGGGCTTTCCAGATACGCTTGAGCATGGGCAACCTCCTGACTGTCAAAAGAGGGGGCGTTTTGGCGCCCCCCAAGTCTTGATTGCTGTCTTCTGCTTTACTACCGCAGCAGGCGCTGAACCTGCGCTGCGGCGTCGTTCATGCCCTGCTCCACACTCTTCTCCCCGGCGAAGATCAGCTGGAGCTCGGCCTGGATGCGGGCATCGATCTGCGCCCAGTTGGGATGCTCTGGAACGGTGACGGCATACTCCAACATCTCCGCCGCCCGGGCCATCAGGGGCTGATCCGCAAAGGGATCCATGGCCTCGGTAGACTTCCTAGACGGGAACGTGCCGTAGTTGAGAGCAAAGGTGTACTGCTCCTCGGTAGTGGAGAGGAACTTGGCGAACTCCACAACCACATCCAGCTTGCTGCGGTCTTTCTGGTACATGACTACCCAGCCGCCGGCACCGCCAATTGTGATCGGCCGGCCGGATTCGCCGATGGGATACTCTGCCACCATCACATTGGGCATGTGGTTGACGCCTTCGCCTGTCACAGTAGCGATGGCCCAGGAGTTCCAGGGCTGGATGGCCACGAAGCGTTCTCCTTCACGAGCAAGAGCCCTGAAGGTTCCGCCCACATCAGAGCTGCCCATCTCAACTGGTGCAGCGCCGTGTACGAACTTCAGATCAACAAGCTTCTGGATGGCGCTGATGGCTTCGGGGGTGTTGAAGCCAAACTCGTCGTTCACGATGGGCTGAGCTCCATCCATGTAGAAGAAGGGCCAAGCCTCATAGTAGCCTGGGAGGATGTAGGTGGAGAACCCGTACTTGTCGATCACGCCGTCGCCGTCACTGTCAAAGGTGAGGGCTTTTGCTTTTTCCACGAACTCATCCCAAGTCCAGCGGCCGTTTTCAGGCGGTTCCACGCCAGCCTCGGCAAAATGGTCCAGGTTGAGCAGCATAACGTGGACGCTCATGGACATGGGGATGCCGTACAGCTTGCCTTTGTAGGTGTAGGCCTCGAGGGCGCCTGGGAAGAAGTCCTCCAGTTCCTCAGGGGTCATATAATCGTCGAGGGCTTCCACAACTCCCTGTTCCAGATGGTTGCGGTTAATGGCGCCGCTGATATCCACAGGGACAATATCCGGCCATGCTCTGCCGGCAATGGCCACGCTGAGTTTCTCGCCCAGTTCGGCCCAGGGTGTTTCGACCAGCTCGATCTTCACACCCGGGTGGCTGGCCTCAAACTCGGCGATTTTACCCTTGATCCAGTGGAACTTGTCATCTTCTTCGTTACCCCATCTTGGGCAGTCCCAGATGGTAATCGTCCCGGTCCAGTTGGCAAAGGCGGAAGCGCTGACTGCCAGGACCAAGAGCAGAGCCGTTAAAACGCACATTCTCTTAGGCACGTCTTTTACCTCCTCGAATGAAAGCCTTAGATGCCAAAAGCTCACCTTAACCACACGCAAAGCAGTTCTTAACGCCGATCCCCCCTTCTTTGACGATATTTTTCTTCGTTGGAAGGTGAATTCCTCCCAAATGGTGAAGAAATCACCTTACTGATGAGGCTGATTTCCGGAGCAAAACGAGTAAATATTTTTGCTCACCCATCAGCACCGATACGTTAGACCTGATGAGGCCATTTTTGGAAGGAACAGGGGGAACCGACCATGATTAAGTATCGCGGCTATCTGCCGGGAGATGAAAGGGCGATTGTGGAGCTGTGGAATGAGGCCCTGCCCCAGGATCCCATCACCTTGGACAGATTCGTGCGCCTGGTCCTGTTGGACGGTAACTTCGACCCAGAGGGCCTTCGCCTGGCCTTTTCCCAAGGCGAGCTCGTGGGCTGCTGTTATGCGGTGCGGCGCCTGATGCCCATGGCTGGAAGCGATTTGGAACCGGAGAACGGCTGGATTCCGTTCTTCTTTGTCCATCCAGAGCACCGCAGGCAGGGGATCGGGCGTGCCCTGTTCGAACAGGCCTTTGACTTTCTCCGAAGGCAGGGCCGCAGAAACGTGTTCTTCGCCTCTTACGCACCCAACTACGTTCTGCCCGGCCTAGACGCACAGACCTACCCGGAAGGGTGGGAATTCCTGCAGAAGCTGGGGTTTGCTAGGTTGTACACTGCCGCTGCCATGGATCTGAACCTGGTTGGCTACGGCATGCCTTCGGAAGTGCGCGAGCTGATCAAAGTGCGGGAGGCCGAAGGGTACTCTTTCAGGACTGCAGGCAGTTCTGACTTGGTTGAGCTGATCGCCTTTGCCAACGAGAGGTTCAACCCCGATTGGGGCCGGGCCATCCGCGAAGGGATCCTGCAGGGGCTTCCTTTGTCCAGGATTTTTGTAGCCCGCCATGGCTCCAACCTGGTTGGTTTCTGCCTCCACGGAGGTTATGAAGGGATACCCGAACGCTTCGGCCCCTTTGGCGTTGCCGAGGAAGAGCGGGGCAAAGGATTGGGCAAGATCCTGCTCCATCTCTGTCTGAGCTCCATGCGGGCCCAGGGGATGCACGGGGCATGGTTCCTGTGGACCAGTGAAACGAGCGCCGCTGGCCGCCTTTACCAAAGCGTTGGGTTCACGGTCAGCCGCCGGTTCTACGTATGCAAAAAGGAGCTTGCTTAGGAGGGCAATCAATGGAAGGGAAACACAAGATAATGGTTGTCGGGGCCCACGCCGCTGATGCGGAGATCATGGCCGGGGCCGTCGTTGCCAAATACACAAGCAGCGGCCATGAGGCGGTGCTGGTCCACCTAACGCCGGGCGAAAAGGGGCACAAAACCCTATCCCCAGAGGACTATGCCAAGCAGAAAATCGAGGAGGGGCACCGGGCCGCGGCTGCCCTGGGAGCTAAGGCCATCTTCCTGCCCTACAAAGATGCGGAGCTGCCGGTTAACGATGAAGTCAAATATGCTTTAGCGGATATTATCCGGGCAGAAAAACCGGATATCATGATCACCCACTGGAAGGGCAGTATGCACAAAGACCACGAGGCCACGTACTACATCGTTCAAGACGCCATCTTTTACGCGGCTCTGCCCGCCATCAAACGAGAACTGCCGGCTCACGGGTGCTACACCCAGTTCTTCGCCGAAAACTGGGAAGACCCCTATGGCTTTGAGGTGGACACCTACGTGGACATCACAGACAGCTTTGATCAGTGGCTTAGGGCCGTTTCCGAGTATGAACTGTTCAGCGGGTCCATCTCCGACTTCCGCTACCTCGATTACTACAAGGCCCTGGCGGTCATGCGCGGGTGCCTCGCAAGGAAGAAGTACGCCGTGGGGCTGATGCGTCCCAAAGGCGCCAAGGTTCACAAGGGAGATGCCCTTCCGGGCAAGCCTCTCTAAGGGAGTTACTATCTGTGAAGGCGGTTGTGTGATGGAGTCCATACCTAAACTGAACAACTTGACCACGGAAGAGCGCAACGAAGCCAGCCTCAACATTGACACGCTCTCCACGACTGAGATAGTAGCTTTGATCACTCGAGAAGACCAGCAGGTGATCGACGCGGTCCAGCGGGAAGTCCCCCGCATCGCCGCGGCGGCAGATCTGCTGGTGGCCGTGTTCAAAAAGGGGGGGAAAATCTTCTACATGGGCGCTGGCACCAGCGGGCGGCTCGGTGTGCTTGACGCGGCGGAGCTTCTCCCCACCTTCGGAGTGGGAGAAGACCGCGTTAAGGCTCTCATCGCCGGCGGGCAGCGCGCCATGTTTGTCCCCGTAGAAAAGGCGGAAGATGACAGCAGGGCCGGCCTAACGGACTTTTTAGCCCAAAACCCCACGGCAGCCGATGCCCTTGTGGGGATCACGGCCAGCGGGAGGACCCCCTATGTGCTGGCTCCCATGCAGAGGGCTAAAGAAATGGGGCTGGCCACCATCGGCATAACCTGCAACGGCGACTCAGAGATCGCCAAGATTGCCGATGTCACCATCGCGCCCGTAGTGGGCCCCGAAGTGGTGGCGGGCTCGACGCGCATGAAGGCCGGAACGGCGCAGAAGATCGTGCTCAACACCTTGAGCACCACCCTCATGATCAAGCTGGGCAAGGTCTACCAGAATCTGATGGTTGATATGATCCCCACCAACGCCAAGCTGGTGCAGCGCGCCGAACGGATCGTTCAGGAAGTGACAGGTGCACCCGCAGAGCTGGTGTGCGAGGTGCTGGAAAAGGCGGGGTTCAACATAAAGGCAGCCATCGTCATGCTCAAGGCCGGCTGCGATCTGCAGTCGGCGCAGGATCTCCTTGCCCAGGCAGAAGGCGTAGTGGGCAGGGCGCTGCAGCTGGTTTCTGATGGAGGAAGGGGCTAGGGCCGTGGTTAAGCAGGGAATTGCCGGCTTTATGGCCAAGTTGGATGGGTACGTTGGGAAGATGCGGATCGGACTCGTCACAAGCCCCAGTGCCGTGGATGGCCAGCTGAGATCCACCCTGGATCTTCTGACCGCAGCGGGCGGGGTCAGCGCCCTCTTCGGCCTGGAACACGGCCTGCGGGGCAATGCTCAAGCAGGCGAAAAGGTTGAGACAGGTGTCGATCCCCGCACAGGGCTGCCTGTTTACAGCCTCTACGGAGCCAACCTCAAGCCGACCAAGGAGATGCTCGAACAGGTAGACTGCTTGGTTTTCGATGTCCAGGATGTGGGCGTCCGGTTCTATACCTACCTCTACTCCCTGCTCTACCTGCTGGAGGCGGCGGCTGAAGCCAACCTCCGGATTTTCGTCCTCGATCGGCCTAACCCCTTAGGGGGAGAGGTTGTGAGCGGAGGGATCCTGGAAGAAAGCCTCCAGTCTTTTGTTGGTTACCCGATTCCCATCCGGTACGGGCTGACCATCGGCGAAATGGCCCTGTTTTTCAACGAAACACGGAGGATCGGGGCAGATCTCACGGTGGTGAAGATGGAAGGCTGGCAGAGGGAATTCACCTGGAAGGACACGGGCCTCCCCTGGGTTCCGCCCTCTCCAAACATGCCCACGACCGATACGGTGCTGGTCTATCCGGGAACCTGCCTGGTGGAAGGCACCAATCTCTCCGAGGGCCGGGGCACGTGCCGCCCCTTCGAACTGATCGGTGCACCCTGGGTTGACCCCTACGCTTGGGCAGAGGAACTCAACAACTTGGGTCTGCCCGGCGCAGCCTTTCGTCCCACCTACTTCACTCCCATGTTCAGCAAACATAAGGACAAGGTTTGTGGAGGGGTCCAGCTCCATGTTCTGGACGGAGAGCAGTTTTCGCCCATCTCTACCGCTGTTCACCTGCTCAGTGTAACGGGCAGTATGTACGATGAGTTCGAGTTCCTTGGCCCCTCAAAGGGAAGGTACTTCTTTGACCTTTTGGCGGGGACTACGGCCCTGCGGGAGTTGATCCAAAAACGGGATCAACAGGGGGTAGCTCGGCTTCTGGAGGAATGGGAACAGCAGGCCCAGGACTTCGCCGCGATGAGAAGAGAGTACTTCCTTTATTGAGCCAAAGACAGGGGTGTTTTGATGAGCCAGGTTGCGAATATCATCGCTCAACTGCGGAATGCCTACTCAGATTTTCGACCGGCAGAGCGGAAGGTGGTCGATGCGGTATTAAGTAACCCTTCACGGGCGGTCCACCTCACCATCACGGAACTGGCCTTGGAAGCGGGGGTGAGCGATGCCACGGTTGTCAAGTTCTGCAAGCGTTTGGGGTGCAGAGGATTTCAGGAGTTTAAGATCCTGCTGGCCCAAGACGTGGCCGTGAAGACCCAACCCATCTATGGCGCAATAGAGCTGGACGATGACGTGGAAACCATCCGGGACAAGATCTTCCAGGCCAGCATCACTGCCCTGCAGGACACCTGGCGGGTTCTAGATCCAAAGACACTCCAAACCGCTGTTCAGATCTTGAGCAGCGCTGGCGAGATCCATTTTTACGGCATCTGGGCTTCCGGGAATGTGGCTGTAGATGCGGCCCAGAAGTTTTCGCGCATCGGCCTAAGAGCCAATGCTTTTGTTGATTACCATGCCCAGATCACCCGGGCGTCCCTGCTCAAACCCGGCGATGTGGCTGTGGGTATCTCCTACTCTGGTGAGACGTGGGAAATTGTGGATGCGCTGCAGACGGCTCGCTCGGCCGGTGCCGCCACGATTGCCATAACCAACTATCCATCTTCCCCTGTCGCCGGTGCGGCCGATCACGTCCTTCTCATCTCTTCGCAGGAGAGCATCCTGCGGGGCGGCGCCATCTCGTCACGCATAGCTCAGCTGAGTGTGATCGATACGCTGTTTATCGCCGTTGCCCTAGTTGATTACGGGCGATCGATGCAGGCCGTTGAGCGAACGAAACAAGCGCTCGCCCAGCGCAGGTCAGCCAATGCGAGGGGATAGGCAATGTACCTCTTGGGGATAGACTGCGGCGGAACATCAACGGAGGCTCTGCTGACGACCCTGGAAGGCCGGGTGCTCGGTCGCGGCCATGGAGGGCCCGCCAACTACACCGTGAACGGCGTTAGTGGAGTATTGCGGTCTGTCCGTGAGGCGATGCGGGGATGCTGGGCCCAGAGTGGATTGGAAGAAGCGGAAGCAGTGCCTCAAATCACGCTGGCCATTGGTGTTTCCGGGGCTGGGCGCCCCTCGGAACAGGCTGAGCTAACAGAAGCCTTCCATCCTGAAGGCTTTACCAGGGTAGTGGTGGCCCACGACGCGCACATAGCCTTACTGGGCGCCTTGAGCGGAACCGATGGCGTGGCGGTGATCGCAGGCACCGGTTCCATCGCCTACGGCATCCACGGTGAACGCAGCCATCGCGTTGGCGGCTGGGGCTATCTGCTGGGCGATGAAGGTGGCGCTTTTTGGATCGCTCTGCAAGCTCTGCGCCGCGTTATGCGGGCCTATGACCGCCGCCTCCCCGAAGATCAGGTGCTCCTGGAGGCAGTCAAGTCCTATTTCAACGTTGTTGACCCAAGTGAGCTTATCCCACTGATCTACAAGACACCGCTGGATCGCGGCTATATCGGTGGATTCAGCAAAACGATCGGGACGCTGGCTGACCAAGGCCATGGGGCCTCACAGGAGATCCTGGCCGATGCCGGCCGCCAGCTCGGCCGCTTAGCCGTATCTGCCTTGGCTGAACTCGGTTTGACCAAGACCGAAGGGCGGGTCGCAGCATGCGGAGGGGTGTTCTCCGCAGGAAGATGGGTGCTTGTTCCCATGGAAGAAGAGATCAGGTTGGCCGCGCCCAGGCAGAGACTCACTCTGCCCGATTTCAACGCTGCCGCAGGAGCGGTATTCTTGGCCGCTAGGCACCTCTGCCTGGAGCTCTCGCCAGTGGCTGAGGGATTGAGGGAAAGCTCCAGCCATGGTGTAGCCAGAGATGTGTGATCACTCATCGGAGGCTACACCTCCTCAAGCATCACTTGGATGAGCCACCTGGGATCACGTCGATCTCGGTTATAAACCAGTAGTCGAGGTATTCCTCGAGCGCAATAGAAACTTCTCCTTTGAGGTGGCCCTCGCGGCTAAAGGCCGCAACCCCTACCGCTTCAGTCTTCAGATCGTTGAACTCTATGGAATCTATCTCCCACACAAGATCTGCATACTCTGAAAGCGGGCGGATTTCTTCGCTTACGGAGGTTCTGAAATCATATCCTCTCCTTACATGTTCCTCAACGGTCTCGGGGTGCAGACGGTTGGTTACAACCCAATACTGTCCCTGGGCCATGGCGCGCATCAGGTCGTCAAGGAACCGTTCTACCTGGCTAAAAGGACCCGGAAGCGGCTGAACCATCCCGCATGACGGGCAGATTCGTAATGGTAACAGTGCTCAGACCCCTACCAAACCGCGAACACTTGATCAAACAACTCTGTCCTGCGGATCAAGTATTTGTTGTCCGAGTAGGTGCTTCCCTTGACCTCTCTTGTCTCTACGAGTCCGAGTTCAGCCAGCAAGCGGCTGAAGATCCTGTTGTAAAGGTACCCGCTGAATGCCTGTTTGGCGACTTCTTCCGATCGATAGCGCTCCGAGTAACGATCCAAAAAGTCGGGGAAGAGTTCCAGTAAACGGTCACTGAAGAACGAGACCTCCCGTTCCCTTCCTCCGTAGCGCTGGATGAATGACAGAAGATACCCCAAGTGGAACGGGTCGATTGGCTCATAGCCTTCAGTGTACAGTACGAAGTGGCCCACATGACAGAGTTCTTGTGGTCTTCATGCCGAGGATCATGCCATGCCTCCAAAAAGTCCATGTATCCGGACGGTCCACCAACATCTTCCGGCGGGCATGCTTCACCGGCTCCTATGCATACGGGGAAAGCGTTCGCAAGATCGACCACATCCTCCAGGACCACTTCATGTTCCCACTCATCCCCCAGGTCATACACATACTTTAGCCTGCCGGACCGCTGGAGGATGCTGTCGATCTTCACGCTGCCGCTCGATTTCATCGGCGTCTCGAGGATAGACCTCATGAACTCGTGCTAGTTCTTCCGGGTTTTTCAGGTAGTACTCGTATTCCTCAATTGCCTCCGAGTTGTCGGTGTAGACAGTGGGATCATCGTCACTGGAAAAATCATGGAGATGGCAGTCCTGCCACCCCATGGCGAACTGTATAACCCGGTGCAGAGTGCGAAACGTGATCCCCGCTGGAACTCGAACCCTCCTCCAAACAGCTGGTATTTCCTTCAGGGCAATCCTCAGCTGGTAACCTTCCATCGATTCGACCTCGCCTTCGATACGGGACCGCACTGTCCCGCAGGACTATGATCACAAGTTCTGCGGCAAGTTCCCTTGTACTTTTGGGAAGCGCGCAGAGTGCTCCTGCCAGCAGAGGCTTTTTGCGCCGCGCCCGTGACTTGTTCCTCTATGTAACAAACTCAGCTCACAGACTGCCTTTGGCCTCCACGGAAGGCAGGGAATATCCTTGGGCAAGCGAAGTAGGGTGAAGCGCGGCATAAAGGTACCTTGGAGTCATCTCGGAGAATCCACCGCAGCGGCCAATGTCAGGGAGGGAAGGCTGCTGTGGAAGCAAGGGAAGTCCATTGTGTGGAACTTGACTACGATCTGCTATTGGGGGACATCGTGGGGTATCTGAGCAGCAACAAGATTTGGGTCCTGGCCACCTCCTCCCACGATAGAGTCACTGCTAGATCAGTAAGCATCGTGAACAGCGGACTCAAGATCTACTTCCAGACCCATGAAGATTACCTGAAGTACAAGCAGATACGGGAAAACAACAGGGTGGCTCTGTGCTGGAACAACGTGCAGGTTGAGGGGATCGCCACTATTGCGGGAAACCCCTTCGCACCAGGAAACGAAGAGTTCATCCGATTGTACAAGGAGTCCCATGGGGATTCTTTTGACAGATACACGAAGCTCCCTGGTGAGGTAGTTATCGCGGTAGCAGCAGAGCTCATCACTATGTGGAAGTACATCGATTCAGTGCCCTATATTGACTATCTAGACGTGGATAACAAGAAAGCGACTCGAGTCAAGCAGGAATACTTGCCATAACAACTGCAGGTGAAATGTTGCTTTGGGGATACCCATCGCACGTCTGCCGTCCACGTCACTTTGGTTACTTAAGGCCGGCCAGGATCGTTGGCTAGGTAAGGAGGGTCAGGTTTGGAAGACTATCTGTTCAGAACAATAACTGACCAAGACATATCGAGCATGGTTGATCTCCTCATGCGACGGCAGGAACATGAGTCTCAACTGTTCCCATTCCTTAAGAACAGCTTCCTGCAGATGGAGCGGATCAGTGGACGACTGCGGGAGATGCTCGCAAGCGGCAGTGCTCTGGGGGTTGGAGCCATCCAAAATGGCCAGCTCGTTGGCTATCTTGTTGGGATGATCCGGATCGACACCAGAAGCGGAAGGTGCGTCGCAATCCCCTATGAGGGTGCGGCCATCTCAGCGGGCCAACCAGCAGAGCTGATACGGCATTTATATGCTGAGGCGTCGGTTCTGTGGCTGGAACGCGGCTGCTTTACCCACTCTGCCTATGTACCTCTTGCAGATTCCTCATACCTGGACGCATTTTCTAGATTGAGCTTCGGCATCGAGCAAGTCTATGCCGTATTGGATCTGGAAGAGTACAGGCCGTTCAGAAATGCTAACGTAGAGATCAGGCTGGCGACCAAGGAGGACGGCGATGTGATGGCCCGCATGTCCAGTATCATCTCCAAATACCAGAACACTGCGCCGGCCTTCATGCCAGTCTTCCCAGAGGTGTTGGCAGATATTCGGGAAGGGTTTAGGCGTTCTCTAGAAGACCCGGATACCGTGGTGCTCCTCGCCGAAAAGGACGGACAGGCCGTGGGATTCCACATGTATGACACAGCTTCCCCAGGTGTGATGGTACCGGATCACTGCGTGGAGTTGGTTGTGGCAGGCACCCTGGAAGGCTACAGACGGTGCGGCGTTGGCCAGAGCCTTATGAACGCGGGCTGCCGTATGATGCGAGAAAAAGGATATCGGTACATGACTACGGATTGGAGGATCACGAACCTGGCGTCATCCACATTTTGGCCCAAATGTGGATTCAGGCCCCTTGCGTATAGGATGGCCAGGGTCATCGACCCCAACTATGCTTGGGCCAACGTCAACAACCCCTGTATTCAGCAGTTTTGAGGCACGCGCCCCGCATTGCGGGAACTGATCAGCCATCGAATTCCCCGAAGCCAAGGCAGTGGCCGCCATCACCAGCCCCAAAACCGTACAGCGCAACGAAACCAGTTTCACAACGTTTCCTCCTCCACTTTTTTCTAAATCATCCCCGTTTTTCCAGATGGTTATCCCCGCCATCTGCGGACATGCCCGACCCAAAACGGGTAAGGGTTTACACGGTAAAACGATCAGGAATCGCCTTGGCGTGGAAGTAGAAGTCGATCTGCTCACCTGGTTTGAGGGAACTGATCCAAAATTTGCCCCGAAGGACAACTCCGCGGTCCTTATGTCCTACACGTTCCAAAAAGGGCAGAAAAAAGGACCGCAGCCATCGCTGCAGTCCGAAGGGTTCGAACCTGCGCCGAGACCAAACGACCGACAGCGGTTGCCGTCGGTCGTCTCGTTGCTCTAGGTCTTGGCGCTGGGAGTTCTGGATTATTCCACCGTGAGGTCTATGCTTACCCGGTTCTCAAAAGACTTCCGGATGGCGCTGATGATGTCGCCATGGGAGTCGTTCAAGCTCATGGTAGCACCTGTTACCACGTCAGCCAGCATAGCCTTTTCTCCAGCAGTCAGAGCTGCCAGCTTGGCCAGGTCCTGCTCGTTGGTGGTAGCGGGATTCAGCGGACGGCCGTTCCGATCAGAACAGTACTTCTTGAACCACTCTTCCACCTCGTCAACGGTCATGCCGGTGAAGAGCTTCTGGAAGGTATCCATCTGGTTGCTCCAAGTACCCGTACCCATGCGGTAGCTGTCGCCGCGCTCCCTCTTGGTCCGCCAGCTTGCGATCTCAGCGGCGAAGTTCTCAACGGTGTCCTCAGTCTTCCCGTCAACCTTGGCGTCATGGTCGATGTCCCAGTTGTAACCGCCTTGGCCGGGAAAGCCGCTGAAGTGCGGCATGCCGTCGCCATCATAGTTCGGAGTAGCCACTTCCAGCTGGTCAACAAAGATCGCTACGATGCGGCCGTTCTCGTCAAACAGAGTATTTGCAAACACCTGGTTGAAGCTGTACACGGGTGTTCCGGTGTCGTCAGATCCCGGGCCGTTGCGGTGCGTGCTGTACAGGCTGAGGCCCATGTAAGCAGCACCTGTAATGTCGAGCGGGCGGCGGTTCTCATATGCCTTGCGGATAGCTTCGATGATGTTGCCATGGGAGTCGTTCAGGCTCATGGTAGCACCTGTCACCACGTCAGCCAGCATGGCCTTTTCTGCATCGGTCAGAGCTGCCAGCTTGGCCAGATCTTGCTCGTTAGTGGTGGCGGGATTCAGCGGCCGGCCATTCCGGTCTGAGCAGTACTTGGCAAACCATGCTTCGATCTCGTCAACGGTCATGCCGATGAAGAGGTTCTGGAAGGCGTCCATCTGGTTGCTCCAAGTACCAGTACCCATGCGGTAGCTGTCGCCGCGCTCCCTCTTGGTCTGCCAGCTTGCGATCTCAGCAGCAAAGTTCTCGAGAGTATCTTCGGTCTTTCCATCTACCTTCGCGTCGTGGTCGCTGTCCAAGTTGTAACCGCCTTGGCCGGGGAAGCCGCTGAAGTGCGGCATACCCTCGCCGTCGTAGTTCGGGGTCGCAACTTCGAGCTGGTCCACGTACAGAGCGACAATCCTGCCATCTTCATCAAACAGGGCATGGGCCATCACTTGGTTCCAGCTGTAAACCTGCGTGCCTGTATCGTCCGAACCTGGGCCGATACGATGCATATTCGAAAGGCCAAAGCCCTGGTAAACCTTAGCCGCAGTCACAGCCACGGGCTCAACCGTCTTTGCTGCTTGCTCCAGCGGCCACGGGTAGCTCACGGGATCCAGAGCATTCTTAACAGCATAGATGATACCCTTACTGGTTACAGTGGCACCGGATACTACGTCCACATCAGGAGAGTTCGCGGCAGCGATGGCTTGAGGAATGTTCTCCAGCGCAGGTGTGCCGATGCCCTTTGTCTCGGATTCCCCGACGGCTTCAACGGAAAGGATCTTGCCGTCTTGCCTTGTGACGGTAACGGTGATCTCTCCACCGAACCCTTGGCCTTTACCAACCAGTGTCTCAACTTCTGCGGCGCCAGCTGAGAATGCCAGCGCAGCAATGAGCAACATACTGCAAGCAAACAACAATGTCTTCCTCATCTTTTCTGCAGCACTCCTTCTTCCCTTGCTTCGGATTTGGATTGGATTCCGCGAGGTCCCGCTCGAGCCGTTTGTGATCGTGAACCTATTCACGTTTCCGGTTTATAGGATACCATACCTACTGCTTCCGTCAACAGGAATATGGTGTTTGAGTGAACTAAGCGCGCTTGGAGCCGCCAAGCTCAACGGTAATCTCCCATGGACCAACAACCTTAGGCAGCCACACGGTCAAATTGGCGAAATCCGCAACGAGGGTCGTCACCGAAAAATCAAAAAAAGTTCCTGCGGGCTGTTGACACAGGAAGTCATCTCGTGTTAGTATACTAACGAACGTTAGGTAAAAGAAGGTGTGGCCTATGGAAGAGAAGGACCTGCGCATCAGGATCAAAGAGGTGGCTGTGGAACACTTCAACAGAAACGGGTACCACGGGACCACAATACGCAGCATCGCCAGGGATGTGGGCTGCTCACTGCCCATGATCTATTACTACTACAGCAGCAAGAAAGAACTCTTTGATGAGATCATCAAAAAGGAGTTTTTTGACCTAGTGAAAAGGCAGGCATCGCACGTGAAGAGCGGCAGTGTCGTTGACTTCTACACGAAGTTCATCTATGGGTTGAATCATCTCAGCGACTACGATCGGCAGGTCTACCGGCTCGGCATCAAGGTGTACCTGACCTTCGATGGCGATGAAGAACTGATGGGCCTGATGGATGAGTGGGAGAAAGGCATAATGCCCAGGCACAGAGAAATCCTCAAGCCATACATCCAGAACACGCCCAACGAAGAAGCAGTGGTCAGGACGCTGGTGCACCTGTTGGAGACGATGATCGAGAATATTGTGGTGAAGAACCGCTATCTTCCAGAAGAGGAAATAAGAGAGGAGATTGCCATTGTTCTCCAGGGAATTGAGCGGGATCGTTTCAGTTGAAGTCTTCGGACTTCTTCGGAGATTGGATTCTTATGCCCGGAGTCTAACGAACGTTAAGTTAAAAGACTGGGTTCCGGAAGGAGAGGTCTCAAAGAAAATGAAGATGAAGCGATTTGACACGATAGTGTCCTATGCGGCCTTGATGCACCTGCTGTTTTGGATCCAGAGGGCAATTTGCGGGGCAGCAAATGGACTCGCCAAACTGGGTTCGTATGAACGGTTTGATCCGGATAACGCCTATCTGGGGAACGTCGTTCACCATACGGCCATGATGCTCTTGACCCTTGCAGTAATCCTGTTCCTGAACAAGGTGGACGTGCTGGAGTTCGGCCTCGGCCTTGGCGACAGAAAAGCGGGGGTCAGGTACGTTGCTCTGTACACCGCCGTTTTGATCGGCATAACCCTCGTTGTCCATGTGTTTATGCTGATGACCAACTCACTTCCGTCCTACCCTTACCCGCTGAACCGGAGGAACATCATCGGGACGCTGCTGTTCCAGTTCTTTTTCACTGGACCAGCCGAAGAGCTTCTTTTCAGGGCGCTGCCCATCACGATCCTCGTGGCTGAGCTTGGGAGAAGGGTCAATATCCGGTTGGGTATCGGCGTTGAAACGATCATAGCTGCCTTCCTGTTCGCTTTGGCCCACGCCGATTTCTCCCTTTTCCCACTTTCTTTTGAGGCGGATCCTTTCCAGCTCCTCTATGCCTTTGGCCAAGGGCTCATCGCAGGAAAAGTATACGAAGATACCGGCAGCGTTGTGTATCCCATGATCATGCACAGCGTCAGCAACGTTTTGATGGTCCAGACGGGGTATCTG
>DURQ01000056.1 GCA_012840725.1 Bacillota bacterium | reverse complement strand
GGGTACGGTCCATACATCTCACCCACAATCACAGAAGCAAGATGGACACATAAAAATGAAAACGTAACGGACAAGTCTAGCTTGCTGCAATTTGGTGACTGGGTACAAATACCCCAAAAACCGCCTTTTCGGTGTTCGAACCCACTCCATCCGTGGACGACAGCCGACTCCACCGACTTCTTTTGCCACACAAACATCTCCCAACGGGCTCCCCACTCTCGGGGCATCTCGCAAAGCAGTGTGCAGGCCGGACTGACTAGGGAAGGCTCAGCTGCCGTTTGGCCGCTCCCCATATGCACAGGCACCAGCCTGATGCCCTACCTCCCGAAATACCTCCAGACATTTACGAGAAAAGACACAGACAGCAGCCCTTTCCCACGGCGCGCCCCCGAAGCGCGTCGAGTTTTGCTGCCTGAGTGTTACCGCACCGTCATCTGTCGAATTCGGGTCAAAACGATGGGTCAGGAACCCAAAGCTCACGGGAGGTGCAGCCTTTGAAGGCGCAGAAGAGTTTGGCAGCGGTTTTGCTGTTGTGTCTTGTCTTGGTTGTGCAGGGATGTTGGGGTAAGGGCAAGAAGAACGAGCCTCCCACGCTCACTTCTTGTTGCCCTGAGGAACCAGATTTTGCCATGACAACAGGATCTGTCCAAGAACTCAGCGTCGCGGTCACAGATCCAGATGGTGATCCCCTCAGCTATGTGTGGAAGGCCACTGCGGGAAAGGTGAAGAGTAAGGGAGAAGGAACTGCACTTTACACCGCTCCTGATCAGCCCTGCGGCGCGGAGGTAATAGTGGCTGTGGGTGATGGGAAAGGTGGTGTGACGTCCCATACCTGGAATGTCACCATCGTCCGTCCTGAGAATCCACCTGTGATCGAGTCGTACACGCCGTCTCAAACGGAATTCTCTGTGAATGTGGGCTCAGTAACAGACTTCAGCGTTGTTGTCTCCGATCCGGACGGCGATCCCCTGAGCTACTCATGGGAAGCCACAGAAGGAACGCTTGAGGCCGTCGACAGCTCGGCGCAGTGGACGGCTCCCAGTGAGCCTGGCAGCGCCGTGATCACGGTGACTGTATCAGACAGCCGAGGCGGTGTCGCAGCGCAGGCTTGGGATGTCGTGATAACAGCCCAATCTCCTATCATTGAGGGTTTTTCACCAGAGCAGGAAGAGCTGACAGTATACGTTGGTACGGTGACTGACTTCAGCGTAGCTGCCTCAGATCCAGACGGTGATCCCCTCAGTTATTCCTGGGAAGCCACAGCCGGCACTCTTGAGGCAGAAGACAGCAGTACCGCGAAATGGACTGCCCCCGATCAACCCGGCAGTGCTGCGGTCACGGTCACCGTATCAGACGGCAAGGGTGGCTATGCAAGCCGGACCTGGAATGTAACGGTCATCAACCGATCTCCTGTGATCAGCGCCCATGTTCCGGCCGAAGATGCGCTGACGGCAAACGCGGGCAGCGTGATCGAATTCAGCATCACGGCGTCAGATCCGGATGGGGATTCTTTAAGCTACGCCTGGGAGGCCACAAACGGCACGCTAGAGGCCGAGGACAGCGGCACCGCCAAGTGGACCGCCCCGAGAAGGCTTGGGGATGCCGTGGTTACGGTAACCGTATCGGATGGCAAGGGAGGTACAGCAAACCGGACCTGGAGTGTCACAGTAACGGCACGTTCGCCCGTGATCAACTCGTACGTTCCAGCAAAAGACTCGCTGACAGTGAACGTGGGCAGTTCCCTGGACTTCAGCGTTTCCGCATCGGATCCAGATGGCGATCCCTTGAGTTACTCCTGGAAGGCTACGGGAGGAACGCTCGATGCCGCGGGAAGAACCGCAAAATGGACGGCTCCGAATGAGCCCGGCAGTGTCGCTGTCACGGTTACCGTATCGGATGGAAAAGGAAGCTCTGTGAACCAGACCTGGAACATCACCGTCGAAGTTCGGCCGCCTGTGATAACTGAACATGTTCCTTCTGACGACAATTTCCAAGTGAATGTCGGTTCGGTGATCGACTTCCACGTGACCGCCTCCCATCCCGACGGAGATCCTCTGAGTTTCACGTGGGAGGCCACGGGTGGCGCTTTTCAGTCCAAACACCGTGACCGGGCTGAGTGGGCAGCACCATCTCAAGCGGGTCATGTTCGCGTTAAGGTAACAGTGTCAGACGGAAAGGGAGGCAGTGCAACCCAAACGTGGCACATCGAAGTCACAGCGCGTCCTCCCGAGATCACCGCCCATACTCCAGTTGACGACGAGCTGACTGTGGTCCTGGGAGAAGTCGTGGAATTCAGCGTTTCGGTTTCGGACCCAGACAAGGATTCCTTAAGTTACACCTGGGAAGCCACAGTCGGTACGTTTGACGATGACAAAAGCGACAGGACCAAGTGGACAGCGCCCATGGAGCCGGGGACGGCAGAAGTAACGGTGACTGTTTCGGATGGGAAGGGAGGCGCTGTAGCTCAGACTTGGAGCGTCACTGTCAAAAACCGGTCGCCCGTGATATCCGCCTTTGTTCCAGACAAAGACACGTTTTGGGTGAACGAAGGCGACGTCGTGAATTTCAGCGTTACGGCATCAGACCCAGACGGAGATTCCCTCGGTTATACTTGGGAAGCCAAGGGCGGCACGCTTGAGGACGGGGGAAGCAGCGCTGAGACGAAGTGGACGGCGCCCATGGAACCGGGATCGGCAGAAGTAACGGTGACCGTATCTGACGGTAGAGGGAGAACTGCGAGCCAGACTTGGAACATAACCATCACGGTGCAGCCTCCCGAGATCACCAACCCGTTGCCCGCTTCCAGCAGCGAGAAGCCGTATCGTGCGCAGATCAGCGGGGAATATGATCTTTCGATAACTGCAGAAGATCCGCAAGACCTTCCCTTAACCTTCACCTGGACCGCAACCGGAGGCGCACTGCAGGATCATCCGCTGGAGACGGCCAAATGGACGGCCCCTTCGGAGATGGGACTGGCCAAGGTGACAGTTACCGTAAAGAACACCTTTAACCTCTCGTCAACACACACGTGGTATTTCGATGTCACTAACATCGTGGATGTAGATGAGGACATCACTCAACCCACAACGTGGTTGGACGGGATGGTATATGAAATCCGTCAGGACATCGAGGTTAAGAGTACGCTGACGGTTCAACCAGGCGCCATAGTTAAGTTCGCCGATGGTTGCGGACTTCGCATTGACTCAACAGGGCAGATCATCGCCCAAGGCACAGCTGAAAAAGCCATCGTATTTACCTCCTTGAACGACGATTCCCACGATGGCGAGAGTAACCAGAATTCCGGCCCAGCCGCGGCTGGCGCTTGGGGCGGGGTGATCCTTAACAGCAACGGCAATGTGTTCGAACACTGCGAGTTCTACTATGGTGGGTCATCGGATGGCACCATGCTCGACCTGGGGGCGACATCAGGAAATACAGTGACGAATTGCACCTTCGCCTACTCGGAAGGAGTTGGACTGTATGCGGGCCAGGCATCTGGTGCGACCATCACCAACAACGCCTTCTATGGGAATTACGCGCCGCTCGTGATCAGTGTGAAGTTAAGCCTGGATGACTCCAACGTATTTGAACCTCCGAGTGGCGGCGATGCGAACACTCGCCAGGGCATTTTTGTGTCAGATGCATTTGGGGCTACGTTCTTCGATGAAGCCATCGAATGGGGAGAGACAGAAGTAGCGTTCGTCCTTGCGCCCGGCTCCGATTTTTACATCGAAAGGGGCACCCTGAAACTGTACCCGGGTACAACAGTCAAACTATCAGGAAACTCCCTACGGGTGTTGACTATTGGCGAGTTGACTGCAGTAGGGACTGATGCCAAGCCTATCGTGTTCACCTCAATCAACGATGACGAGTACGGTGGACGGAGCGGCTGCCCCTATCCCCCGGCCGCTCCCCAACCGGGGGACTGGGCAACGATCGAGATTGCACTACACGCAGGTCGCTGCGTTTTCGCGAATTGCCGGATCCGGTACGGAGGCACTGAGGCGGACTATTCGAACGGGGATGCGGCGCTCTCAGTCAGTTCAAACGATGTCGGGCTCGGGAAAATAGTTTTCGAATACAACCTGCGGGGTCTAGACTACTTGGCCTATCAGGCAGAATTGGATTGTTCCTTTTCTTACAACACATATCCTGCGAGGATATCGATGGAAGTTCATACCATCTCCGTAACCGCTTCGGAAAACACCTACAACGCCGTCTACCTCTGCGATCGACCGCAGGCGGGAGGTGACAAGATGTGGCGTACAAACTGCCCGTTGGTGTTGCTGGACAGTATCGATCTTGACGGATCTACGGTGCACCACGAACCTGGTACGATCATCAAGGCCGGGCGTGACGTCACAATCAGGTTGGGCTTGGGGGCGGGTTCGATCTCTTCGACGTCGTTACCTTCACCTCGTATTTGGACAAAGACAACGGAGGCGATGTGGGCATGGGAGAAGGGGAGGCTGCAAAGGGCGACTGGGAAGGCATCTACGATAAAGAAAAGGGTGTATGGATTTCGGGCGGCAACATTCATTACGCCAAATACCCCGAATGATCGTTCTTTGGGACAGTTTTTAAAGGCAGGAGCGGTCCGCGCGTTGTGCAGGGCTGCTTCTGCTGCGTGGGGGCGATCTTTGATTGACAGCCAAGGATATGTGTGTGACAATACCAAGTAGCAGGTACATGCACGCAGAGCTGAGGGACGGAGACAGATCCGTTTGCATCGTCGCAGCTTGGCAGACATGTAGCTGAAGAAATGGCAAGCATTTTAGGAGGGTCCCTTCTTGCGCGTTCGACCGGCAACCGCCTCCGATAACGAGAAACTGATCGCCATTGAGCAACTCACCCCACAGGGTGGACAGATAAAACTGGTCAGCGAACGGAAAGATTACTTCTTTCGCGCCAAAAAGTTCGCTGACCCCGTTTTTTTAGTGGCTGAAGACGAAGAGGAAGACATGATCCTTGGTATCATGGGAGTGGGCCCCGCCGCGGTGAAGCTGAACGGAGAGACGCGGCTGGGCGGTTTGGTTTTTGACTGGCGTTCCAACCCCCAAGCCCAACAAGGGCTTCCCCGGCACATGTTCCGCCTGTGGCAGGCGGCCCAGAAGGAAGTCATCCGCAGGGATCTGGATTTCCTGTTCGGTTATGTAAAGGAAGACAACGAGCGCTCCATGGGTATTATCACCAGGTATGGAGCGCAGGTGGTTGAGACCAAGGAGTTTCTTACCATCCCCGTACATGCCCGCTTCTGCCGCAGGCCAAAAGAAGTGGAAATGGTCGGCTTCACACCTGGTTCGGATGAAAAGCTGGTAAATGCAGCTGACGATACACACTTCGGCAGCCTGGATCTCTTCCCAGATCTCCTCCAAAGCACGGCCACCCTCGAGCAGCGCAAGCGCTATCTCCTGGGCAGGTTCACCTTCAGGGGCTCCTCTGTTAAGGTCTGGGATACCAGCGAGGAGTACACTAACCGCGTCTTGAGTATCCCTAAGATCTTCCGGCTGGCCAGGCCTATCTTCAAGGTGGGTTCTCGGTTTCTCTCCCTCCCTCATATTCCCAACGAAGGAGATCAAATCAAAGTGTGGCAGCTGTTCGACCTGGTCGTGGATCAGCCCTCTGACCTCAATCCCCTCTTGGAGAAGGTAAGGCAGGCTGCAGTTGCCAAGGGCATCCATTACCTTGTGACCGCTTTGGGCAGGGAGGACCAGGGTTACGAGCAGATGGCGGCAAAGGCTTGGGTTCGGCTGAAGTACAACTTGTTTGCCTTCCCGCTCAAAGACGGGGTTCCCTTACCCAAGCCGCCTACGTACCTCGATGTCATTTACCTCTAGGGTCTGGCGGGGTGAACTGAGCCGGCCCACTACTGACACTGCAGAGAAGAGAACCCGCAGTCAGCGGGTTTTTCTTTCGGACGGGTTTTCAAGGAGAGACTGCCGTGGAGCCAACACTATCCTCTGACCTCTTGCGAGGGCACACGGACACAATCGTCTTAGCGATGTTGATGAGCGGTGACCGCTACGGTTTGGAGATCTACAATCTCGTCCTGGCGCGCACAGCCGGCCAGTATGAACTGAAGGCCGACACTCTGTATTCGAGCTACAAGAGACTCGAGAAGGGCGGATTCATCACGTCGTATTGGGGCGAAGAATCGCAGGGCGCCCGCCGTAAGTACTACAGCATCACAGGCAAAGGCCGGGAGCTGTATCAGCAGAACATGATGAACTGGGAATTCACCTTGAGTATCCTGAGTAAGCTGCTGAGCGAGTAAGCGAAACGAACAGCAACAAATCGTGGGGCAGCCTGCCATCGGCATGGGTGCGAAAAGATTAAACTTCCCCTTACAGGAACTTTGCTGTGAGAATCGAAATCTTCAGAGGTGGCTCCGATGCCGCACTGCTGATCTATTGGAGGCAGCCGAAATGAAAGCATTAGTGACTACACCAGCCTCACCCACCAGTCTCTTTGTGGTACGCCGCCTTAAGGAACTGGGTTACAAAGTGACAGTGGTTGATTCCCATATCCGCAGTTTTGTCTCGTATTCGAACGCAGTAGATAAGCGCATCCTAGCGCCATCCCTCCGTTACGATCCCTTTGGTTTCGCCAGCGCCGTGATCGATGAGCTCAAACGGGATCAGTACGATTTTTATTTCCCCGTCTTGGAGTGCGGCTTCTTGATGTCTTACTACCGCGACATCATCAGGCAGCATACCAAGATGGTCTCCATGTCCTTTGAGGAGATCACCTATGCCCACAACAAAGACGCCATGCGGGAGTACGCCAAGGCAGCTGGCGTGAGAATACCCCGTACCGAAGCGCCCGACTCTGTCCGGAGCGCGGTCAAGATTCTGGAGCAGATGGACGGGCCGATGGTGATCAAGCCCCGCGTGGCCTGCAACGCCCATGGCCAGGCAATTGTGACCGATCCGAAGACTGCGGGATGGGAGTACGGCCAGATAGTAAAGAAGTACAAGCTGGAGGAAAATCCTCCCCTGATCCAGCAGTACATTAAGGGCCCCCTTATCTGTACTGTTAACCTGGCCGTTAACGGAGAAGTGAAGGGCAATGTGGTTTTCCGTGCCCTGCGCACCGTTCCCGTAACCGGCGGGACAAGCTCTTACCGGATTACGGTTGATTCGCCCGAGGCCGAACTCTTCGATGCCCGCCTGATCAAGCATCTTAACTGGACAGGCTTCATCAGCTTCGACTATATGCAGGACGAAGCCACTGGCAAGCTTCATCTCATCGACTGCAATCCTCGCATTGTTCCCGGTGTGATCCTCGGGTACTTTGCCGGCGTAGACCTCATGGGGGCCTTTGTCGATCTGGTCAACGGCAAAGAAGTCCAGCGCCTGCCCAAACAGAAAAGTGGAGTCCGCTGCAAACTGCAGTTCTTGGACCTGGGCTGGCTGCTTTACAACTTGACAGACAAGAACCTCTCCTCCAAGGAGAAATGGGCCCGTTTCCGTACCTGGGCCAAGCGTGAGCGCACCCACCTGGATATCGAAGACATCCGGGACGTAAAACCGTGGTTTGCCCTTTGGGGCTTCCTGATCCGGAATATCGGCAGGCTCCTCAGCCCAGAAGGAGGCGAGATCTTCCTGGAACATGTCCTGTTCGATGAAGATGGGTTCCGGAAGGAAGTCGCCAAGTCAGCGGCCGTTATGCCATAACTGATCGTAGAAAACGACGCCGGCACAGTGTTGTGACCCACATGCCGGCGTATCTTCTGGAAGGATTATCCTTCCAGAGGGGGAATACGATCCATAAGCAAGCTGCTTGCTATCTTACTCTTGCACCTGTGGAGTGCGCTGGAAGGGAGGAGACGTGTTGACGGTAAACGCAGAACTTGTTGCCCTTGTAGAGAAGTTTGCCGAGTCTGGATGGGACCTGATCGGTGAGCCTGCCAAGGCCTGGCTCGCGGCTTACAGTTCTGGCCGAGATCTCAACGCGGCTGCAGAGGTACTCGTTAAAGCCGTCGAACAGGCTGATGTAGAATGCGGGAGCTGTGGCTGCGAGTTTGACCCGCTGTACAAACAGTTCCTCGCAATGGCCAAGCAATGACGCGAAAGCATCGGGCGGACTGCTGGGAGAGCTCTCCCGCAAAAGCGCCATCAGCATATTGACTTCAGCAGTAATTCAATGCGACAATGTTAATGAGAGATAAACGAGGAAGAAAAAAGGCAAACGTTTCGAAAGGGACGGACGCAAAGCTCCGGGTCTAAAGTTACACGTAACCATGATGGCCGAGCCGCTCTTCACCAGCATCACCGGGGTATCCTGGTTGGTGTCCTTAGAGCCGTTCCTGATCCTGTGGAATGGCTTTTTTGTTCCCGGATCTTTTTGACATTCAACAAACTGAACGACTCGCAGCAGTCGTGAAGGAGAGGGCAGCATGTTCAAAAACCTCAAGCTAGCGCAGAAGCTCATTTTGGGTTTTGCCCTAGTGCTTTTAGTTAGTACTGTAGTTACCGGCTTCGGCATCGTGTATATGCGCCGCATAGCGGATTCTACTGAGACAATGTACACCCATTCGTACATGGCGCACACGCACGCGCTGAACATCCAGGTGAAGATCACCTCGATGGCCAGTACCATGAAAGACATTGTGGTAGCCGGAAGCAGGACAACGCGTGAAGAGTACATAGCGGTCGTCGAGGAGCTGCATCAAGAAGCCCTCGTTGATTTCGATGAACTCTACAAGAGCTTCTTAGGCGATCGCGCCGTCATCGATGCAGCGGTCCAGGCTTTCGCCGATTGGGAAGCAACCAGGCAGGAGATCTACGCTGAACTGGACCTAGGCCATTTTGCCGTGGCCGCTGACTTGAGCCGAAACAAGATGGCTGAAGAAGTCGCACTGCTGCAGAGCTACATTCAGCAGGTTGTGGATGAAGCTCAGGTTCGGGCTGAGCGGTTCAACAGAGAAGCCCGTCAGAACGCTGACTCAGCTACCAACACTGTTGTTGGGCTTTTGATCTTGGCGGTTGTGGCTGCTGTTGTGGCCACGGTGTTGATCACGCGATCGATCACCAGACCCATTGCCGGCCTGCTGACCCTGACCAACGAGATCGCCAGTGGAAACCTGGCTGCTGCCGATGTTGATTACCGCAGCAGAGACGAGATCGGCCGCCTGACTGAGGCGCTGAACAAGATGAAACGAGATCTGCACCAGATGGTCAGTTCGGTAAAGGAAGCGGTTGGCATCGTACGCACCTCCGCAGAGCAGATGTCCACAGGCGCTCAGGAAAACAGCGCCTCCGTGCAGGAGCTGGCCAGCAGTACCAATGAACTTGCCAATGCTGCTGACCGTTTGAGTGACAACACGCAGCAGATGTCTAACCTGGCCAACAGGACCAACGAGCTTGCCGAACAGGGTTCGGAGGACATCAAGCGCACCGTCCAGTCCATGCAGGGGATCAACGAGGTAGTCACGGCGCTGGCATCTGAGATCAGAGACTTGGGCCAGCACTCTGAAGAAATAGGTAAGATGGTAGCTCTGATCACGGGGATTGCCGATCAGACCAATCTTCTTGCCCTAAATGCGGCGATTGAAGCAGCTAGGGCCGGTGACAAGGGAAGAGGTTTTGCGGTGGTCGCGGAAGAAGTACGGCATCTGGCTGAACAGTCAGCCCAGGCAGCAGGGGAAATTACCCAGCTGGTCAGACGTATACGGGAGTCCGTGCAGGCTTCTGTTGACCGTGCAGGAGAAGGCACTCGCAGGGTCCATGAGGGCATCGATGTTGTGGGTCACACGGGTGGGATGTTTGCGCAGATTGCCGACACGATCAAGTCTTTGACCCAGGGCATCGCCGAGATCGCTGCCACCAGTGAAGAATTGGCGGCAGGCGCAGAAGAGATGGGAGCCACCACCGAGCAGCAGTCTGCATCTACGCAGCACATGGCCCAGTCTGCTGTGGAGGTCGCTAAAGCAGCAGAGACATTGGATTCCCATATGAGCCGTTTCCAAGTGTGAAAAGATTGAGCCGGACAGAAAGGGGGCCGCTGATCCAGCAGCCCCCTTTTTTTGCGGTCTCACATCGACGAAGTGCAGCAGCTTTCATGCTGGCACCCTTCCCCATGGCATTCCTGCCTGGGAAGATGCTCTTGGAATAGGAGCCTGTAAAACCGCTGCGTCTTGATGCTCGTGGCCAGAGGAGCGATAAACCCATCCACCAGCCGGTTCATATTCTCGTTGCTGTCGTAGACCATGGCTGACATCAGTTTGTACTGACGCTTAGCAAAAGCTGTCTCCACAGTGGCGACGACGGGCAGCAGGAAAGCCCCAGATCTCTGGTGTTTGCGACTGGCGGACAGCTGCTGGAAACTCAAGGTCTTCCCATCGATCGTCGTCACCAAGGTATACGCTGCACACTCGTCGCCCTTAAGGGCTATGAAGCTGTGGTCGGCTGCGAGCCGGTGCTCACGGTTGTTGAGGAAGATGTTGGGGTTTAGGTGAGGTGGGAAGTGCTGCTTCACATCCTCCTGAAAGTGCTGAAGCACCTCTGGACTCGCGTCGGCAAAGGAGACTGTCCAGTACCCCCTATCCTTCAGTTTGGCACAGATGCGGCCGGCCCGATCCTGCACAAACTCCTGCCAGGCCGTTCTGGTTCGGTCGTCATCAGCGAAGCTCACCAACCTCGCCCGATCATAGACCTCAAAACCGTTTCTCTCAAGTATTTGGGCGAATACCTCACCAGAGGGATCCCCCATCACCGCCCGCGCTCTTACCCCCACAGCCTCCCGCTCTTTCGCCAGAGTGGTGGCAGCTGCGACCAACTTGGTGCCATATCCCCGGCCGCGGTACTCCTCGGGGACGAACACATAGTCTATGGTTAAGGCCTTGCCTGAGTTCACAACGGCTAACCCCACGCACCTTGCCGTGTCTCCCTCGTTCAAACAGGCTCCTAAGACGGTGCCGTCTTTCTTCAGGGCGGAGCGTACCATGAAGTTTCCCAGCGGTGGAAGTCCGAAACCCAACTCAAACAGGCACTCAAGCAGCGACAGTTCCTTGACTATCATGGGCTTCCCCCCCTGATGTGGCGATTTCCTTCACCAAAGCATACGGCAAAAACCTCAGCGTTCCTCCCCCTGCCGACTGGGGCAGGGTTACCCAAGGAGTTACCTTTTCTGTTTTGGTAGGAAATCAAAGCGGGAAGGCGAATCCAAGGTGCAATACCCAGGGAGGGGGAGAGTCCATGTCTAAGTTCAAGCCCCTGAACATCAGACTCAAGAGCGGGGAAGAGTTGGAGATCCGTGAAGCTTCCCCCAGCGATGCTCCCGGCCTGCTCAGCTATGTTGAGGCCATCAGCGGGGAAAGCGATAACCTCACATTCGGGCCTGGGGAGTTCAATATGACGCTGGCCCAGGAAAAAGAGTTCCTTGCTGCCATGGAGAAGCGGTCCAACGCCATCTACCTGCTGGGACTGCTGGACGGTGAGATTGTGGCAGGCCTATCCTTTATGGGTGGGATGCGCAGGCGCATGAGCCACGCTGGAGAGTTTGGCATGAGCGTGCGCAAGGCTCACTGGAACAAAGGCATCGGCGCTGCCATGCTTTCGACCTTCTTGGGGTGGTGCAGGCGCACACGGGAAATCCGCAAGGTAAACCTCAGAGTGCGGGTGGACAACCGGGCTGCCATCCACCTTTACTCGAAGTTCGGTTTCCAGCTCGAAGGCCGCAGAACGCGGGAGTTCATGATCGACGGCAGGTTTGTAGACGTGTTCTTCATGGGCCTGGACATCGACTGAACTGTCCGGCTACTTCTTGATCCATCCCTTGTCCAGCCAGTATTGGTTGTCTGCAGAGAGGGGATCTTCGTTCCTGGCAGTCCCTTGGTGCATCATCCTGGTCATGGCGAAGAGAACCTTCGTTTTCACGCTGCGGCGCGCCGGGGAACCATCCCTGTACCGTTCAGCGAGTCTGTGTACTCTGCGCACGATCGCCTCGCGCCTCTTGTCCGGGAGCTTTGTCCAGAATGCATCCACCATCAAGGGTGCGCCCAGCTTCCGGATATCCGGCACTCCCATCCACCGCAGGCTGGTTGCGATATCCCGCTGCGCGCCTTTCTGGAGCGGGCCGATGGCGTTGGTTAAGACCACTGCCTTTTTGCCAAACATCCGCTCGTCTGGCCGGTGCACCATCCAGTGAACGCATAGATGATCCAGCAGAGCCTTCATCTGACCCGGCGCTCTTAAGGCGTACACCGGGCAGGCGAACACTAAGAGATCTGCCGCAAGGATCGAGTTCCAGATCGGACCGACCCAGCTGGCGTGTGGGCAGAAGACCTCGCTCTTCATAAAGCAGGTCTTACAGCCCGTACAGAAGTGGGGCAGATCCTTGGGCAAGACATACTCCGTGATCTCGCTGTCTTCCCGCAGTACCTCAAGGAATGCTTCTTTGATGTGATAGGTGCATCCTTTGACCTCTGTTCCGGTGATAACAGTGACCTTCATCCTGTCATCCCCCTTTGCAGGTTGGGTTCACTTCTGGGATAGTTCTATGCAGGGCTATCCGCGGCACAGCTCCAGGACAGCCAGGAAAGACCCAGATAAGCGAAAAGGGTAAGGCCGGGCACTCAGCCCATCCTTACCCTTTTGACGATCAGGAGCGATCTACCTGCAGGACTCCCTCAGTTCTTTATGACCCTAATGTTGTCTGCATCCTCCACTTCCACCTTGACGCCCGGCATTTCGTTCTTGGGCTCCATGGTCAGGCCCCGGAGCTTGGTCTCGGGATCGACCACAAAATGCATGTCCACATCCTCCAGCTCAGCCAGGACTACATCGCAGAGGTAGAGAGTGCGGCAGCCAGGCTCGAGATGGCCGCCGTAGGCCACTTCCTTGTCGGAGAAGGTGAAGTGGATGTGCGGCTCGCCGTCGGCGATGACCCCGTGCATACCGGTCAGCTCCAGCGGGCCTCTTACTACCATAAACTCATCATTGGGAGGGAGGTTCGTGTGTGTGATGTAGTGCAGCCGGGCGATATCCAGCGTCCCGTATCCGGTTAGAACCAAACCGCTCTTGATCCCTTCTCGGGTGATGACCTCCTTGATCGACTCCAAGACATCTTCGCCCATCTTAAGGTGGATTACGATGGTCCTTTTGATCTTGGCGCTGTGGTAAATCACTGTGAAGTCACTCCTTTTTTGGTTTTCTCTGCTCTCCGTGCAGGTTGCGTTCAGTAGTGTTACCGCCTCGTTACGCCCAAGTACGCCTCCCGCACCCTTTCATCGTTGGCCACTTCCTGCGACGGCCCTGAGAACTTGATGCGGCCCCGCTCGAGGATGTACGCCCGCTGGGAGACCTTCAGAGCCAGAGTGGCGTTCTGCTCGACCAGCAGGACTGGCGTTCCCAGGCGGTTGATCTCTACAATGCGTTCAAAAACTTCTTCGATGATCAGAGGAGCCAGACCCATGGAAGGTTCGTCCAGCATGAGCAGCTTGGGATGCCCCATCAGGGCCCGCCCGATGGCCAGCATCTGCTGTTCACCGCCGGACAGGCTCCATGCCAGCTGGGAGCGGCGTTCCTTCAGCCGGGGGAAGATCTGGTAGACCCGATCCAAGTCCGCCGACAGATCACCCCTGCTGATACGCAGCCCGCGGTCGGCAACGGTACCGACGCCCAGGTTTTCTTCCACCGAGAGGCCTGGGAAGACATGGCGCCCTTCGGGAACCTGGAGCAGCCCCATCCGGGCGATGGCATGGGGACTGCGGCCCGCGATGTTGACGCCTTGGTACTGAATCTCGCCCGTAATCTTGACGTGTCCGGAAATGGAGTTGAGCAGTGTGGTCTTGCCGGCGCCGTTGCTGCCGATCAGAGTCACAATTTCGTCTTGGCCCACATCCAGGTCGATTCCGTGCAGAACCTGGTTGTACCCGTAAGAAGCAGTGAGGTTTCTAACGCGCAGCACTGGCCGCACCTCCCAAATAGGCCTGGATAACCTGCGGGTCGTTCTGGACTTCCGCAGGCGATCCGGTGGTGATCTGCTGTCCGAAGTTGAGTACGGTGACGCGGTGGCAGATGCTCATTACCAGGTCCATGGCGTGCTCGATGAGGAGAACAGCGATCTTGTCCGCAGTAGCCAGGCTGATCAGCTTGACAATGTGCGCCATCTCGGCGCGGTTGAGGCCCGCAGCCGGTTCATCGAGAAGGAGCACCACCGGCTCGCTGAGCATGGCCCGCACCACTTCCAAGAGTTTCTGCTGTCCGTAGGAGAGCTTGTCAATAGGATCCCGCAGGTTCACTTCGTCCAGCCCAGCCAGCTCCAGAAGCTGCTCCAGCCTCGCCTGGCGCCCGCTGCGGGTGGCTGCGCGCCGGCGGCTGGCTAGGTCAGCGCCAACGGCCAGGTTGGTGTAGACATCGCATCGGTCCAGGATGCGGGGATGCTGGAAGGTGCGCACAATTCCCAACTTGGCTCTGGTATGGGTGGGCAGCTTGGTGACATCCCTCTCAAAGAGGGTGATCACGCCCTCATCGGCCGGTGTTACTCCGGTGATCAGGTTGATCAATGTTGTCTTGCCCGCGCCGTTGGGACCGATCAGTCCTAGAACCTCGCCGGCATAGAGATTAAAGGATACCTCGTTTGCGGCCACAACACCGCCAAAACGCTTGGAGACTTTACTGAGCGACAGTACTGGCCGGTTTTCTGCGGCTGAGCCATTTCTCATAGAGCGCTCTCCCCCCTCCCAAGATGCCTTCGGGCTGAACGATCATCAGCAGTACAATGCCGAGGCCGTAGAACAGCTGCATGTAGTTCTGGAGCGGCCGGACCCATTCCTGAAGCAGCGAGATGATCATGGTGCCGATCACTGCCCCGGAAGGGGCGGAGGTTCCGCCCAGCATCAGCATGATCAAGTACATCGTGGACTGCTGATAGGTGAAAGTCTGGTAGCTCAGGTAGCCTGACAGAAAAGCATACAGGGCGCCGGCTACACCGCAGAGAATGCCCGTGATGCCGAAGGCAATGCTCTTGGTGAGCAGGCTGTTGATACCCAGGCAGTTGGCGGCCATTTCATTGTCCCTAATGGCCATGAACGAACGGCCCAAGGCCGAGTTGTACAGCTTCTTGATCAGCAGGTAAGCGATGACGCAGACCACGAAGATCAAGTAGTAGTTGGCCTTCTCCGTTTTGACCACCAGACTGCCCAGGGAAAAGCTGGGCACATTGGAGATGCCCAGAGCGCCGCCGGTGTACGGAGTCCAGTTCATGAACAACCCGTTCAAGATGGTCATCAAGCCCACTGACGCGAATGTGAAGTAGTAGGCGCGCAGGCGGAAGAAGGCAAAGCCAAGCACGAAAGCCAAGAACCCTGAACCCAGCCCAGCTAGGATCAGAGCAACGAGCGGCGGAAGGCCGAGCTTCATGACCACGTTGGCCGTGATGTAGGCGCCAACTCCCCACAGGCCCGCTTGAGCGAAAGAGTTCTGGCCGCACATGCCCAGAAGCACGTAGTTGCTCAGCACGCAGAGACAGGTGATCCAGGCGATATTGAACACGCGCAGCATGTAGCTGTCTGTAAATCCAGGGACGCTCAGGCACAGGGCCAAGATGAAGGCGGCAAAGACTGCGTTTTTGAGGTTTATCTGTCTGTTTACCATGCGATCACCACCCTAAGCCTTTTCCTGGATTCTGGTGCCGAAAATGCCCTGAGGCCGGAACATGAGGAAGAAGACCAGAACCACGTAGATGATCACCAGTTGGTAGGTTGTGGAGATGTACGCTCCACCGAAAGCTTCGATCAAGCCCACCAAAAGCCCACCGATAACCGCGCCGGGTACGCTGCCGAAACCGCCGATGACCACTGCGGCAAAGGCCTTGGCGTTTGTGGTGTAGCCCATGGTGTTGTTCAAAAAGAAGAGGGGAGCCAAGAGTCCTCCGCCTACTCCTGTGATGAAGGCGCTCAGGGCAAAGGTAAGGGCGATCGACAGAACGACCGGGATGCCCACCAGAGAAGCCATGTAGCGGTCCTGCGCCGTGGCCTGCATGATGTTCCCGATAAACGTCCGCTCCAGAAGCAGGTAGACGAAGAAGATGAGGGCAAAGGAGATGCCGATGATGGCAATGTTCTGCCACTGCACCACAGCCGTGTTGGCGATCAGCGTCGTTCCCTTGACCACTCTGTCCACTGTGACGGGGATCGAACCCCAGATCAGGCGTGCGCCTTCCTTAAAGACGATAGAGGCGCCCATTGCGCTTACGACGATGGCCCGGATCTGGGCGTTGCGCAGCGGCCAGTAAGAGGTGAACATGAATATGACGCCGACTACCCCCATGGCCAAGGCGGCGAGGATGAGCGAGGGGACAATGGGGAGGTGCAGCTGGCGGTTGAACATATAACAAAAATAGCCGCCAAACATCAGGAACTCGCCTTGGGCGAAGTTCACGATGTTCACAGCCCGAAAGATCAACACCATACCCATGGAAACCATGGCATAAATAAAGCCCATGGCTATACCAGAGACGAGCAGTTGCAGATTCATGGAAACCCTTCCTTTGAAGATGGCGGAAGGCCTGCGCCCTCCGCCATCTGAGCTGAGTCACTCAATAAGATCAATCAAACACCTTCGGCGAGTAGATGGGCTGGATGATGACGGGAGCTTCGTCCACGATCTGAGCAAGAAGTCCGCCGCGTCCGGCATCGCCGTTGGTCCGCAGATCGTAGCGGGTGATGGCTCCGTCAAAGTCGTAGATGGTGTTCATGGCATCCCGCACCGCAGCGCGATCGGCGGTGCCGGCCCGCTTGATGGCTTCGGTGATGATCAGCACATGGTCGTAGATCTGTGCGGCTGCTTTAGCGCATTCCTCACCGTAGAGCTCCTTGTACTTCGCGGAGAGAGCTGCACCGATCGGGTTCGGGGTGTTGGGAACCCAGCCTGCGGCGGAATAAACACCGTTCAGGGACTCGCCAGCCAGACGGATGGTTACCGGGTCAGCAAAGGCGTTGGATCCGAAGAAGGGCAGATCTACACCCATGGCCCGTACCTGCTGCACGAGGATGGCAGCTTCCATATGCAGGGCGCCGGAGAAGATCGCATCGGGCCTAGCCTGCTGGACGCGGGCAATGTGGGCCGAGAAGTCCTTGGTTCCTGTGGTAAAGGGAACGACAACTACCGGTTCCAGACCGTATTTAGCCAAACCTTCAGCAAACAGCTGGGCTTGAGCGGCGGAGTTGGTCTCGGTGTCGTGGATGATGGCAAACCGCTTATAGCCCATTTCGTTTACAGCGTAGTCAACCAGGGCTGCGATCAGCGTGTCTTCGCAGGCGCGCAGCTGGAAGAGCCATGGGTTGTCGTTATTGCAGATATCCCTCAAGCGGGGGTTGCTCCCCTGGGCAGTGGTGGGAATCTGGAACTCCAGCACGGTGCTGGAAATCGCGATGTTCTCGTTGGAGTTATCCGTACCGATGATCGCCACGATCTCCGGATCGCTGGCAAGCTTGCGGTATGCGTTCACTGCACCAACGTCGGTGCCGAGAGCGTCTTCAACCACGATCTCAATTGGCCTGCCAAGAACTCCGCCAGCATCGTTGATTTCCTGCTGGATGATCTTGGCGGCGTTGATCGCGTACTCGCCTTCCAGGGAACGGTCACCGGTCAAGACGGTGGTCAAACCGATCTTGATCGGCTTCACCTGGGCTGATACTGCTGCGCTGAACATGGCGACGATAAGAAGCACGACGACAAGTACTTTTTTCAATGTTGTGAGACCCTCCTGTCTGTGTCCCAAAAGTCTATGGTCAACGGATCTGCTTACCTCCCAAAGCTTCTACCCGCTCACCACCCCCCGATCCCCTTAATGCGTCAGACATCGCGGTACAGTTCTCTGCATATCAAGAAAAAAGCGCACAAGTAGTGGAAACATTTACTAAGCGCGAACAAAATGTAAATTTCCTTCTCTAGCTGGGACAACTTTATTGTAGAACTCCCGATCTCCCGTGTCAAGTTTCGTTAATATCGTAACGGGCAATGGAAAAATCTTTTATTTCATGAAAAGAAGAATCCCATTCTTTGGTGAATTCTGCCGTCATCGGATACTGGGCAGCGCGATCTGGCCCTGTAGCAGGTATGTTGACTTTTTGTCAAGCTCTTTGTATACTTTAGTTAAATGTAAAATACGAAGTCCAGTGTCCGCAGCAATCCCGATACCAGCGTCTGCGCCAAGACACACAGCACTATCTCGACGGGTTTTCTAAATCGCCAAAGGAGGAGTGTGTGTGAAGAGTAGAGTCGGATTAGCACTGCTGGTACTGGTTTTGGCCTTCTCGTCTTGGGTAGGTCTTGTTTCCGCGCAGCCGATTAAGATCGGCGTGTTTGAACCGATGACTGGACCCAGCGCAGCAGGCGGAGAGATGACCGTAGAAGGCATCGAACTGGCGTGGGAACTGAAGCCCGAAGTCTTGGGCAGGGAAGTCCAGATTATTGTCGTTGACAACAAGTCGGATAAGGTGGAAGCTGCTAACGCCGTTTCCAGGCTGATCGAGCGGGATCAAGTGGTGGCTATCATCGGCAGCTACGGCAGCTC
>DURQ01000055.1 GCA_012840725.1 Bacillota bacterium | reverse complement strand
GCTCAATCCTGTGCGGCATGTAGTTGCCGGTGTAGGGGTTGGACACGAAGCCACGGTCGAAGGTTGCCCTGATGGGCAGCTGGTCGAAGGACCAGTTCGAACCGTCTACCGGGTTCCAAGGCTCAACCAGTACCTGCTGAGAACCCATGCGGATGGTACCGCCGATCTCGTCGCCGCGGCGGATGGTGCTGGGCCAGAGGTGCGTACTGCCGATACCCTGAGCCAGGTCAGACGCTACCGAGATCTCAGCACGGCGAGCGATGTAGGACATCTGGTCAACCGTGTAGATGCGCGGAGAATCCTGGAGGGTCAGCTCGAGCGCACGAGAGTAGAGCTGGTTGCGCTCTTCCATAGAGCTGAAGTTCTTGTAGTACAGGATTTCGCAGAGCTCTTCCAGCTCGGGGATGGGATCCATGGCCAGCCAGAGCGGAGAAGCCTGGCCAGAACGGTGGAACATCTGACGGAAGATGTGGCTCTGGTCACGGTATACAGCGCCCGCTACCCAACCGCCGGTATAGATGTGCCACTGACCGAGCTTGGGATCGCCCATCATCCAGATCGGAGACGCTTCAGAACCGGTGCGGTAGTCCACCTTGGTGGCGAAGCCGATCTTCTGGAGCTGCTCAGCAACATAGTCGCCAACCAGCCTGCGGGCGTCCTCGCTGCGGGCAAGGATGAGGATCTCGATGGGCTGGCCGTTGTAGGTCCATACGCCATCGACGAGCTTGGCGCCATGATCCATCATCTCTTCAGCGATGATCTGTTTGCCGGTTTCGAAGTCGTAGGCATACTTGAACTCGAGGGCACGGGCGGTCTCAACAACGCGGGAATAGTCGACATATGCGGTGTTGAGCATGAGTGTCTTGCCTTGAGCCAAGCCGCCATAGAGTTCCTGAGCGATGTAATCGCGGTCGATGACGTAGTTCATCGCTTCACGAACACGGCGGATGCCAAACGGGTTCAGGCGGCCATCTTCGAACTCGAGAACCGGGTTGAAGGTGAGCTCGCTGTACGATCCAAAGGTGGTGTAGTAATCGAGGTTTGGATCGCCGAGGATGGTTTGGTACGGCAGAGCTTCAGAGCTTGTCGACGCATAAATATCCAGGTCGCCAGCCTGCAGACGGGAAACAGCAGTTGTGGTATTTGGCTCTTCAAGGATGATTACTTCATCTACCCATGTACCCATTCTCTTCTCTTGGGCAGCAATGCCAAAGGAGAAGACAACGACCAAAGCAATCGCCAAGAGCGCGATGGTTGTCTTACGATACAATACAGGTCACCTTCCTCATTCTAAGATTTCCAATGAACACGAATCCCTCAGTCGCCGACACTCGAGATCAGCGATCACCCCCTTGGTCCACTTCTGGTCCTACGATTCTGCCATTTTGGCCAGGCAAAGCTTGCGAATGTATTTCCACGTCCACCCCAAATATCCTTCTAAAATGCGCGTCTAAGAGGTAATTACGCATACCATAGAGTAATTTATTTTGGACTCGGGACTAAAATCCTGCAAACAAAATGTTGATTCCATGCCTTTGACGCCGGGGTGAGGGATACGAAACTCCTTTATCCATCGCCTTTGCTCAGGTGCAAAGCGTACTCCAAGGGCCTTTTGTAGACAGTTTTTAGGAGGCTTTCGCCGCCTATGCTTCTGAAAAGACTTTTCATGGGTTTGGCGTTAAGTTCGATGATCCAGATCGTCCCTGAGCTTTCCAGGCCGAAGTCTACACTGATCTCGCCAAGGGAGCCTGCGGCCTCTTCCAAAAACTCCGCGGCCTGGAGGCTGATCGCTTCCAGCTGAGGGAGCAGCTTTTGTCCCGGGAAAGCCCGGTCAAGAACCTGGTCTGCCGGGCGGAGTGCATGGTTCACATTGGTGATGTAGGAGTGGCGAAACGCAGAACGGCTGAGGCCTCCCGAGGGCTGCCAGGCGCCGTTTCCATCTTTCTGTACCAAGATCCGCACATCGAACGGTCTGCCGTCCACCTTGGCCAAGGGAATAAACTCCTGGATCAGCCAGCCGCCATCGAAGGCATCCTCCAGCCAAGCGGCGAGTTCTTGCTGGGAGGAAAAGGACATGATCGGCGATTTTGTCCCGAGATGGATTTGGAACCTTTTTCCCTTTTTCCTGATGAGGTAGATACCCACACCAAGCCGCCCGCGGCGGGGTTTGAGGATCACCTGGCCGCGGCTGTCCAGCACCTCCAGGAGGCGCTCTGGCCGATAGGCCGCTGTTTCCGGCAGATATTCTTGCAGCTCGGTCGCGGAAAGGGCGTTGTGCACCTCCAGTTTGTCAAACCGCGTTACTGTGCTGCAGATGCCCGGAAGGTTGGGCAAACTTTATCAACCGCTGGGTTTTTGTTCTGCTGACCAATGACGACGAGTTTCTCCTGAACACTCAGTGGCAGCTCAGGCAGGTGCAGGAAACCTATCTGGTCCTCAGGCGTCCCGTGGTCGATCTGGACGGCTGGCAGAGAGTGGCCATTCCCTGCCAGCACATTGCCGCTTTGGTGGAGGCTCCGCCGCCGCCAACTCCGCCAAATGGGTAACAGACAATTAACGAATCCATCCGCGCTCGGGTGGATTCTTTTTTGCTCCTGCAGTGCTAGACTAGAGGTGAAACCAATAAAGGTGGATTGGTAAGTGCATGTCCTTTTTTACTGAGTTTCCAGTATTGGAAACGGAAAGGCTGGTCCTGCGCCAGCTGCGCTATGAAGACGGTCCCGATATTCAGAGGTATTTCACACCTGAGCTGGCCAAATACTATGATTGGTGGCCGAGGACAGTAGCGGAAGGAAGGGGTTTTGTCAGGTTCTTTAAGACGGGTTATCGGGAAGAGCAGTCCATCCGCTGGGGCATAACCCTCAAAACAAACGACAAGGTGATCGGCACGGTCGGGTTCAGCGACTTCGATCACTTCTCCAAGGCGGAGCTTGGCTATGAGCTGTCCCGCGAGTATTGGCACATGGGAATCATGTGTGAGGCGTTGAAGGCGGTAATCCCCTTCGGCTTTAACGAGATCGAAATGCACCGCATCCAGGCATCAGTTTTTCCCCAAAACGAAGCATCGCTGAGGCTCTTGGAAAAACTGGGGTTCAAGCGGGAGGGGCTGCTGCGCAAGTTCATGTACATCAAGCACCGAGATGCTTGGGAAGACTGCGTTATCCTGGCTCTCCTGAAAGAAGAATGCGACCCGGCGCTGCTCAGCGGGGCGACTTATGTGCGAAGGCCGGGCGGAAGTCAATATTAGGTCCAAAACTTCATATATGGATAGTAAACACCACCAGGCATGCTTTGCCGGTGGTGTTTCGCATCTCCTAGAGAGTATCCAGGACCTGCTGCAGATCGCGGATGATATCTTCAGGATCTTCCAGTCCCACAGACAAGCGGACCAAGCCATCGGAGATACCGCACTTGGCCCGCTCTTCAGCGGTGTAGGTGGAATGGGTCATGGAAGCCGGGTGCTGGATGAGGGTCTCTGTGTCGCCGAGGCTCACCGCAAGAGTGCACAACTTGACGTTGTTCATCAAGGTCACTCCAGCTTCCACGCCGCCTGCGAGTTCGAAGGAGATCATGCCGCCGGGCAGGCGCATCTGGCTCTGGGCCAGTTCTCTCTGGGGGAAGCTGGCCAACCCCGGGTAGTAGACAGCTTTCACAGCGGGATGGCTCTCAAGGAACTCCGCGACCAGCTGGGCACTGGAGCAGTGCCTTTCCATACGCAGGGCCAGAGTCTTCAGGCCGCGGCAGACGAGGTAAGCATCGAAGGGACTCAAGACCGCCCCGGTGATGTCTTTGAGGCCGTAGAAACGTACCCGGTTGATGAACTCTTCCCGGCCGACTATCAGTCCCGCGATCACATCGCCGTGTCCGTTGAGGTACTTGGTTGCCGAGTGGAGCACCACGTCGGCACCGAGGGAGATGGGCCTCTGCAGGTAGGGTGTGCAGTAGGTGTTATCCACAAAGACCAGACAGCCCGGGATCTCGTGGGCCATGGCGCTGATCCTCCTGATGTCTGCGATGGTCATCGTGGGGTTGGCCGGGCTTTCAAGGTACACAACCTTTGTGTTGGGCCTCAGCGCCCTGCGCACTTCTTCTGAATCGGCAGCATCTACAAAAGTGGTCTCCACTCCGTACCTGCTGGCACCGTGGCTTAGAAAGGAAAAAGTGCAGCCGTAAAGGGCCCTGCCTGCCACCACATGATCTCCCGGTTCCAGAACGCTCCAAAGCGCAGAGGTTATGGCTCCCATCCCGGAAGCAGTGGCCAGTGCCGCTTCGGCGCCCTCCAGTAGAGCAACTTTCCGCTCGAGCTCTGCGGCGTTGGGGTTGCCCAGACGGGTGTAGATGTAGCCGTCCTCCTGCTGGGCAAAGCGCCTCGCTCCCTGCTGGGCAGACTCGAAGACGAAGGTTGAGGCCTGGTAAATGGGGGTGACCAGAGCACCAGCCGCGTTTGGTTCCTGCCCGCCATGGATCGCCTTCGTGGAAAACCCCATCATCTCGTGATCGTTTGCCATCAGTGACCCTCCGCATCCCATTGTGTTAAGTTCATTATACACTATTGTAACAATATCGGGAAGCTCCTGAGGAAAATCGTATCGTTCTTCCAGCGGAGGGAAGGAGCATGCAGAGGTCGAAGTACATGGAAACGCTCAAGGGAGGTTATGCCGTGTCTTTCGAGATCAGCCCCATCTGGCGGGAGGCCTTTTCTCTGGCATGGGATGCTTTCTGCCGGGGAAGCGTGCCCGTGGGCTGTGTGGTTGTTGACGGGGAGGACAGGATTCTAGCCCGCGGCCAGAACGCCATTTATGACGATGAGATCCGCACTCCCCTGGCGGGAACGAATCTGGCTCACGCCGAGATGGTGGCCCTGAGCAAGCTGCGGAACAGCGAACACAACCCGCGCCTCTACACCCTCTATACTACCCTGGAGCCCTGCCCCATGTGCTTTGGGGCAATTGCTATGATGGGGATCAAGCAGGTGAGATATGCCGCCAGAGATGCCATGGCTGGCTCGGCCGCGTTGACTGCTGCCACGCCCTACCTGCGGTCCAAGTGCATACATCTGGAATGGGAAGACTCACCGCTTGAAGTTTTTCAGATCGCGCTCGCCACAGCCTTCGAGCTGAACCGGAAACACCCAAAGCAGCAGCAGCTGCTGGAATTATGGGAATCCGATTGTCCCGTCGGGGTCCATGTCGGCACAGCCCTTTACCAGAGGGGCGACTTCCACACCGCAGTGCGCGAAAGGTGGGAATTCGAGCAGGTGTTCGCCCGTGTCATGACGAATTCTGCCAATGTACGCGAGATAGGGCGGGGAGGTGGACTGTATGAGGACAGTGCTTTTTGACCTGGATGGAACCCTTCTGCCCATGGATATGCAGGCGTTCATGAAGGCCTATCTGGGGGAGCTCGCTGCCAAGGCTGCTGCCAGCGGATACCATCCCCAGGAGCTGGTGGCCGCGGTTATGGAAGGCCTGGAAGCGATGCTCAACAACGATGGAGCCATGACCAACGAAGAACGCTTCTGGCAGCTGTTCCTCTACCGCTGCGGCGGCGAAAGGGAAGTGCACCTCAGGGTGTTTGAGGATTTCTACAGCAACGAGTTCACCAAGCTGAAGGAAGTGGTGCAGCCGACCCCCCTGGCTCGACAGGCGGTTCAGGTCCTTAAGGCCAAGGGGTATCAGCTGGTGCTTGCGACCAACCCCGTTTTCCCCAGCATCGCCACGCTGACCCGGGTGGGCTGGGCTGGCCTCGATCCTCGCGATTTCGCCCTGATCACTACCTTTGAGAACTCCCGCTTCAGCAAGCCCAATCTGAGCTACTTCCAAGACATCCTGACGGCCGTTGGAGCGGAGCCTCAGGAGTGTCTGATGATAGGCAACGATGTGGCGGAGGATCTGCCCGCAGCTGAGCTTGGGATGGAGGTTTTCTTGGTTACGGACAACCTGATCAACACTCGCGGAGCAGATTTCTCCCATTTCCCCCAGGGTACCAGGGAGGACCTGGTGGCCTATCTGACAACGCTTCCAGACAGGATGTGATGCCATGGCTCAGCTCTACGATCTCAGTTATCCTTTTTGGGACCAGATGCCCGTCTACCCCGGAGATGAACCGGTTGTCTTGAGGCAGAAGAGAAGTGCCGCACAGGACGGCTACAACGCCTACAGCCTGCAGACGGGGCTGCACGCAGGTACCCACCTCGATGCTCCCCTGCATTTCTTGGAAGGCGGCCAAAGGGTAAGCGATCTGGCTCTTGATCGCTTTATCGGTAACGGCTGTCTGCTTGATGTGCGAGGTCAAGACACAATTGGCTGCGGGCCGGAGTTTGCCGAGCTGATCATGCCAGATGATGTTGTTTTGCTCTGGACCGGCCACAGCGCCTATTGGGGCACAGAGGAGTACTACACGCAGCACCCTGTGATCAGTGACGAACTCGCGGATTGGCTGATCGCACGGGGGATCAAGCTTCTGGGTATGGATCTGCCTTCACCGGATGGACCTCCCTTTGCGATCCACAGGAAACTGCTCGGGGCAGGCATTCCCTTAATCGAAAACCTGACCAATCTGGAACAGCTGAGCACGTTGAAGAGTTTTGAGGTGATGGCCTTTCCCCTGAGCATCCCTGCGGAGGGGTGCCCTGTACGGGTGGTAGCGAAAAAGAGGTTCAACTAGGAGGGCGACTTGATGGAGAGAGCGGAGCGATGGCTGCGCAGGTATGGCAGGCCGCTGGAGGCAGCGCTGTGGGACTTCCACTTCTGCGGCGGCTCGAAAGAACAGGTTCTTCGGTGCTTGGCGGCTTTTCAGAATGAAGACGGGGGTTTTGGCCACGGGCTGGAGCCGGACTGCTGGCTGCCCAAATCGTCACCCATTGCCAGCTGGATGGCGGGGCAGATCTTGGTAGAGATCCAGGCCGAACCAGCAGAGCCGGTTGTACGAAGGTTGAGCGACTATCTGCTGTCTGCGGAGCAGGTTGAGCCGGGCATGTGGCCCACTGTACTGCCGGAGAACAACGATCATCCCCACGCAATCTGGTGGGAGTGGCGCGAAGATGCTCAAAAGGAGTGGATGTTCAATCCCAGCGTGGAGCTGGCTGCCTTTCTGATCGTCTGGTCATCTTCCCAGGGGCCGGAAGCCGCTTTGGGTTGGGAGTCCCTCAAGCCTGCCGTCGAGTACCTGCTGGCGGCCGACAGTGTGGAGTGGCACTGTCTCAGGAACTACTGGCAGTGCCTGAAGCTTCTCCAGCCGTATAAAAAGCAGTTCGAAGCGGAGGTGGGGTACTCCTATGCGGAGGTGGAAGAAAAGGCCAAATCGCTCGTCCGCGCAACCATCGACCGTGATGCGGCCAGCTGGGGGCACAGCTACAAGCCTCAGCCTGTGGAATTCGTGAAGAGCCCAGCAGATCCCCTTTATGGGGAGCTCCGGCCCTTAGTCGAAGAAAACCTGCGCTTTTTCCTGGAGAGCAGATCAGACTGGGGCATCTGGGATATCACCTGGGGTTGGGGACAGTATCCAGAGGAGTTCTCGGTGGCCCGGCGCTACTGGCAGGGCATCCTGGCTGTGGAACGTTACAAAGTCCTTCGGGCGTTCGGTTGGGTGTAGGACAGAAAAAGGGGGTGGGTTCGCAGTGAACCCACCCTTTAGTTATCTGTTTCTCAGCCCTAAAAGATCGAGAAGAGGATAAACAGCCCAGCGGCCAGGGATGAAACCAGAGAGACCACTGTGATCTGGGTGTTGATGGACGGACCAGCGGTGTCCTTAAACGGGTCGCCCACCGTGTCGCCGACAACGGCGGCCTTGTGAGCGGCAGAACCCTTGCCGCCCAGGTTGCCGGCTTCCACATACTTCTTCGCGTTGTCCCACAGACCGCCGGAGTTGCTCATAAACAGGGCGAGCAGCAGGCCGCTGACGATGTTCCCAGCCAGGTAGCCGCCGATTGCCGTCACTCCGCCGATGAAGCCCACGGCCAGGGTCACCAGGATGGCCATCAGGCCGGCGGGGATGAGCTCTTTCAGAGCGCCCGTGGTGGCGATGTCAATGCAGCGTGCATAGTCCGGTTTGGCATTGGGTTTGCCTTCCTTGAGGCCTGGGATCTCCTCAAACTGGCGGTGGATCTCATCAACCATCCGCTCAGCATTGCGGTTGACACCGAGCATGAGCATGGCGGAGAAGACAGCCGGGACAGCCGAACCCACGATCAGGCCGAAGAAGACCAGCGGGTTCATCACATCAAACCCCGTAATCAGTTCAAGGCCTCTGGCGCTCAGTACGTCGTTTGCTTCCGACAGGAAGGCTCCGAGCAGGGCGATGACGGTCAGGCCGGCAGCACTGATGGCAAAGCCTTTGGTGATGGCCTTGACGGTGTTGCCTGCGCTGTCGAGGTCGTCGGTTATGCGCAGAGCCTTTTCACCCAAACCGCCCATCTCAACCAGACCCCGGGCGTTGTCGACGATGGGCCCGTAGGCGTCGTTCGAGATGATCATGCCCACGATGGAGAGCATGCCGACCGCAGCGATGGAGATGCCAAACAGAGCGTCGGTGATGCTCGTTGGGTCAATTCCGTTAGTGATCAGGAACGCTCCCAGAGCAGATACGGCGATGCCGACGAGTGCAGGGAAGACGCTCAGGAAACCGTAGCTCATACCTGAGAGCATGGTAAAGGCCGGTCCGGACTGGGATGCTTCAGCCACCTGCTGGACTGGCTTGCGCTGGTCGTTGGTGAAAAAGTCGGTAGCGATACCGATGATCACACCTACGCCCAACCCGAGCATAGCCGCTGCCCAGTAGCGCCAGTCAAACCCGAAGGACAGGGTGGCAATACCGGTCAACACGACATAAACCCCGGTGGTGATGTAAGTAAGCTTGTTCAGGGCGGCAGTGGGATCGGCACCTTTGCTGATGCGGGCAACCAGGACCCCGAGGATGGAAGAGAGGAGTCCGATGGCTCCGAAGCAGAAAACCATCTGGGTGAACTTGCCGATGCCGCCGTCCAGGGCTACGGCCAACACCACGGCTGCGGACAGGGAAGCAACGTGTGAGTCAAAGAGGTCAGCACCCATACCGGCCACGTCACCAACGTTGTCGCCAACGTTGTCGGCGATTACTGCCGGGTTGCGCGGGTCATCTTCAGGAATATCCAGCTCGACCTTGCCAACGAGGTCCGCGGCAATGTCCGCCGTCTTGGTGAAAATACCGCCGCCCGCTTTGGCAAACAGAGCAAGGGACGAAGCGCCAAAGCTGAAGCCCAGAGTCATGGCAACATCACCAGTGAGCATAACGATGCCCGTGACACCTAAAAGGCTTGCTCCCACGACCGCCATACCCATGACAGCGCCGCCCCTAAATCCGATCATAAAGGACTTCTCCATGCTGTCCACCGCGGCGGTGGCGGTCCGGGAGTTGGCGATTGTGGCGATGTTCATACCGATTTTTCCGGCCAAGCCTGAGAAAACAGAACCAGCGATGTAGGCAAGGGCCATCACGATGTTGCGCTGAGGTGTTCCATGCCAGATCGGTTCTGGGAGAAAGAGCAGGATCAGTACAGCAACTACCAGAACAAACGCAGCAAGCAGGCGGTACTCACGGTTCAGGAACACTCTTGCTCCTTCCCGGATCAGTCCACTAATTTCCTGGACCTTCTTGGTACCGGAAGCCTGTTTACTGACCCAAAGGTACAGCCAAGCGGCTGTGGCGAAAGCGAGCAGAGCAACGACAACCGATACGGCAAACCAGTTCATGTAAATCCCTCCATATGATTTCGGACGACGTACTCAAACCGACGGTGCCATGATCGACTGGCTGAAGATGCTTCCGCGCTGTGCTTTCCTCCTGCTGCCACCGCCTCCTTTGTGATGAACTGCAGGACGTTCCGGCATACTGCCGAAGTATGCGCGATTCATCACATTCTCCTCCAAATCCGTTTGCCCTGCCGTAAAATTCGAACGAGAAGCATTTCCTTGTCTTTGGAAAAAGTGAAGTCCTGGAAGGGGACGCCGTCGTTTTCTCGAACCATACCAGAATACAGTGGAGAAGTTACAAAGGAGGAAAACCCATGCGGGCCTATGAGAGGCTGATCAAGTACACGGCATTTCCTGCCGCTTCCGATAGCTCCAGCCCCAGCTGTCCCAGCTCTCCTGAGCAGCTGGAATTCGCCAGAGCTCTCGTCGAGGAAATGCTCAGCTTAGGCATTGAAGATGCCCATGTCGACGAAAACGGTTATGTCTACGGGACTATCGAAGCCAACATCGAGAACTGGAACGGTCCAGTGATCGGCTTCATCGCCCACATGGACGTGGTGCGCGATGTCCCCTATGAGAACATTAAAGCTCGGCTGGTGGAGAACTACGATGGGGGAGAGATCGTGCTCAACCCCGAGGGAAATATCGTGCTCAGCCCAACAGAGTTCCCCGTTCTCAAAGACTATGTGGGAAAGGACCTGGTGGTGACTGACGGCACCACCCTCCTCGGTGCAGATAACCGAGCTGGCATTGCCGAGATCATCACCATGGCCGAGATCCTGCTCAGCGATGAGAGCATCAAGCACGGCACCATCAAGATCGCCTTCACCCCGGATGAGGAGATTGGGCGCGGCGCCGACAAGTTTGACGTAGAGCATTTCGGAGCCGACTATGCCTACACTGTGGACGGGGCTGCCTTTGGCGAAGTGGAGTATGAGACCTTTAACGCGGCCACCGCCAGGGTTGTCGTCAAAGGACGGAACATCCACCCTGGTGCGGCGAAGAACAAGATGAAGAATGCCTCGCTGATTGCCATGGAGTTTGCCGGCCTGCTGCCCAGTGTGGAACGGCCCGAGCACACCGAAGGCTATGAGGGATTCTACCATCTAATATCGATGGTGGGCAGCGTGGAAGAAGCCAAGCTGGTCTACATCATCCGCGATCACGATGCCGCGATCTTCACGTCCCGCAAAGAGAGGATGCAGAGTACGGCCAGGTGGCTGAATGAGAAGTACGGGGCGGGCACGGTCACTGTTGAGCTGGAGGACAGCTACGCCAACATGCACGAACAGATCAAGCCCCATTGGCACCTGATCGAGACTGCCTATGAGGCGGTGAAGGAAATTGGCGGCGTGCCTCACAGCGTACCTGTACGCGGCGGGACGGACGGCGCTCGCCTTTCCTTCATGGGACTGCCCTGCCCCAACCTTGGTACCGGCAGCCACAACCACCACTCCAAGCTGGAGTTCGCCTGCGCCCAGTCCATGGATGACTGTGCGGCAGTGCTGGTGAAGATCGCGGAAAAATACGGTCAGAAGGAACGGACAGTTTAGGAGGGCAGCGGTTATGGGAAACCCTCACAGGTTGAAGGGGAAGGTAGTACTGATCACCGGGGCCTCTGGAGGTTTGGGTGAGCAGATTGCCTACGCCGCAGCCAAGCGGGGGGCCGTGGTGGCAGCGGCGGCCAGAAGGTTGGAGCGGCTCCAGGCTGTGCAGGAACGCTGCCGCGAGCTTTCGGGCGGCCCGAGTTACGCCTACGCCCTCGACGTGACAGATGGCGAACAGGTGGGGCGGGTACTGCAGCGCATCCTCGATGAAGCGGGAGCAATCGATGTCCTTGTGAACAACGCGGGGTTTGGGCTGTTCACCGAAGCGGTGGACACGCCTGAGTCCGTAACCGAGGAAATGTTCAAGGTGAACGTGCTCAGCCTGATCCGGCTCAGCCAGGAGGCAGCCCGGGAAATGAAGAAGGCGGGCAGGGGGCACATCATCAACATCGCCTCCCAGGCGAGCAAGCTGGCGACGCCCAAGTCGGCCGTCTATGCAGCAACGAAGTTTGCGGTGCGGGGTTACTCCAACTCCCTCAGACTGGAACTCAGAAAACACGGGATCGCCGTGACCACAGTCAACCCCGGGCCGATCAAAACCGACTTCTTTGACAAAGCAGATCCTAAAGGATCCTATCTGTCCAGGCTCGGACGCTGGGTGCTGGACCCCGTCGCCGTGGCGGAAAGGATCGCCGAGAGCATGCTCACCAACCGGCGGGAAATCAACCTTCCCTGGGCGATGGAGCTTGGGGCCAGGTTCTACGTGCTCTTTCCCAGGCTGGGGGATGTGTTGATCAGCAGCATGTTTGACCTCAAGTGACGACAGGTTCAGGGAAAGGAGGGGAGAGGATGAGTGAGGAAAAGAAGGTGAAAATCAAACTGCAGGCGATTGTTCTCGACTGCAGTGATGCTCACGAACTGGCCGAGTTCTACGCCAAGCTTTTGGGCTGGCAGAAGTACGATGAGAATCCTGAGTGGATTTCAGTAGGCGTTTTCCCGCAGACACCGTTCCTGTTGTTCCAACAAGAGCCAGAATACAAACGCCCAGTCTGGCCTGACCGTCCAGATGAACAGCAGAAGAGCATCCATCTGGATTTCGCCGTTTCCGATCTGGAAGCGGCAGTCGCCCATGCCGTTGAGTGTGGAGCGGTGGTGTCTCCCGTGCAGTATTCGGACCACTGGACCGTGCTGTTTGACCCCGCGGGCCATCCCTTCTGCCTGGTTCGGGAATGATTTTCGTTCCTTGACTCGGGCAGATCACTGCGCTATACTGAACCTGAAAACAGCATACGGAAATTCTTCGGGGCAGGGTGAAATTCCCTACCGGCGGTGACAGTCCGCGAGCGGTCAAATCCTGATCGTTGATTCGGTGAGATTCCGAAACCGACAGTATAGTCTGGATGGGAGAAGAATGGCTGGTGACAGTCTTGCTGCCTTCACAGCAACCTGAAGAATTTCGGGTTGCTTTTTTTCGTGGAAAAGATCACAAAGTGAGGGATGGCAATGATCCGCAATGCTAGTCGGTCTCGAAACATGTTTGCCACCAGTTCTTTGGTGAAGATGGGGATGCTTGGTGGGCTCGGGATGATCTTGATGCTCCTGGATTTCCCGCTGCCGCTCTTTCCAATCTTCCTGCAGGTGGACCTCAGCGATGTGCCCGCCGTGATCGGCGCTTTCAGCATGGGCCCTGCGGCCGGCGTCATGATCGAACTGCTCAAGAACCTGCTGAAACTGATCGTGGGCAGCAGCACAGGTGGTGTGGGCGAACTAGCCAACTTCTTGGTAGGCGCTGGTTATGTGCTGATCTTGGGGATTGTGTACGAGAAATGGCCGCATCGTAACGGCGTCATCTTGGGCGCAGTACTGGCAACAGTCGGCGCGGCTGTTTTTGCGGGAGTTCTCAACTACTTCATCTTCATCCCAGCGTACGCTGTGGTTATGGGCCTTCCTGTGGATGCCTTCGTATCGGTGGCATCGCAGGTCAACGCAGCAGTGGTCGACCTGAGAACACTGGTGGTATTTGCAATCGTGCCGTTTAACCTTGTCAAGGGCGTGATCATCGCAGTTGCCGCAGTACTTGTGCACCGCATTTTGCGCCCCTTGTGGGACAAGTTCTAGCATCAATATTCGAGAAAGGCCAAGTACTCACGTTACGAAAAGCCTTCGCAGGTCCCCCGTATTTGGGAGGAATGCTAAGGTTTGTGTTATTTTTTTGCGATATAGCAGGAAAACCTCTTGGCTCTTGGTAATTATAACACAATTTACCATCGGAGGTGACTTGCTTGAAGAAGTTGTATCGAATCGGTAGCGTCTTACTGGTCGTTTGCTTGCTGATGGCAGGCTGTATCGGAGGAGGTGGCAAGAAAGAGTATAGTGTTTCCGGCGTTGTCCAGGACGAACAGGGAAGCCCCATTGCTGGGGTGGAACTGAGCTTTGAGGGTAGTGACATCACGTCATTCATCGTGGGCCCGACCGGTGCTGATGGCAAGTTCACTGCGAACGGACTGAAGGGGACCGTAACCCTGACAGTTTTGGATCTGAAAGGCTGGGTTTTCGAACCCAAGACAACTACCTTTACCAAGGCTGACAGCAATGTCGTGATCACCGGGTATGCTGCGGAGTACAGTATCGCCGGTATAGTCCGAGACGGCGCAGGCGTCCCATTGGCTGGCGTAGAGATAGCGCTGGAGGGGGAGGACATAGGCACGATAACCCTGGAAGCCACTGGCGCTGACGGCAAGTTCGGCGTGGGCGGCTTGAAAGGCAAGGTTACGCTGAAGGTCCTGCCTCTCGAGGGTTGGCGCTTCACGCCAGAGGTCATGGAGTTCACCAAGGGCGATGAGAATGTTGTTATCATTGCCACGCAGGAACAGGACTTGAACATAGTGATAGACGGTGAAGGTTACGTTGACCAAGAGGTCATCTACAGCCCGCTTGGCCTCAGCACTGACTATTATCCGCGTACGACCCAGGTCAAACTGACGGCCATCCCTGAGTTCGACTGGCGCTTCATCGGCTGGTACGGCGATGTTCCCGATGGCTGGACCGAGGAAAACCCGATCATCGTCACGATGGATGGGTCCAAATGGATCATGGCTGTCTTTGTTCCCCAGACCACTGTAGACGCTACAGTGCGGATGGCTCACTCCTTCCCCTTTGCCGTTGAGCAGCTCGTGACAGACGCAGAGGCGGCCGGGCAGGGGACTCTTCCCGGAACAACGGTGCAGAGCTATACGGAGGAAGAATGGGAAGACGCCTATATTGACAACGAGTTCATCGTTATGATGAGCACGGCCCTCAGCACGCAGGACCGGATCAGCATGCTCAGTGGTGCCGGGTACGAGATCAAGGACTCCATCGATTCCTTCGGCGCATACCTTGTCACACCGAAATCCGGGATGATCGGTGCCCTTAGCCAGAATCACCTCAGCACGCTGCAGAGTCTCAGCGGGACCACCTTTGCCGAACAGAATGCACGGCGTTTCCTGTTTGGCGTCAAGTATCCAGATGATCCGTATTATGCGTTCGATCCTTCCAACGCGAGAGCATCACAGTGGTGGCACTATGATCAAATCCGCCTGCCGCAAGCCTGGGCGGTAACCACTGGCAGCAAGAGCGTCAGGGTCGCAGTGATCGACACTGGTATTGACCCCGAGCATGTCGACCTGCAAGAGAACCTGAACCTGGAGGATTCTTTCGATTTCACCGAGGATAACGACATCTACGACTACGACGGCCATGGCACCCATGTAGCTGGGACCATCGGTGCGACCACGAACAATGGTCTTGCTGTAGCCGGTGTAATGTGGGACGTAGATCTCCTGGCCCTCAAGGTGTTTGACCAGTACGGGTATGCTGACAGCTGGGGTATCGGCAATGCCCTCCTCTACGCGGCCGGCCTGTTGATGGACGAAGAGGGTAACCTGCTGAACGACGACCCGGTGGATGTGGTTAATATGTCTCTCGGTGGTCCTTACAGCGAATTTGAGGACTTCGCGCTCGAAGCCGCCGCTGCCCAAGGGGTGATCTTGGTGGCCGCGACTGGCAACGACGGCCGACCGGTCATCTCCTATCCCGCTGCCCATCCCGCTGTGATCGCCGTAGGCGCTACAGCAAGTGGGTTGCATCTGTTGGGCACGGATTACGATCCTCCTCTTGCGACCTATACAAACCATGGTCCTCTGGACTTCGTTCTGGCTCCTGGTGGCGGAGGATATGATTTCAACGTAAATCCGGCGTATCTGGACTTCGTGGCGAGTACGTATCCAGGTAACAGGGTCGCATGGATGACGGGCACATCGATGGCTTCGCCCCACGTTGCGGGCGTGATCGGGCTTATGCTGTCCAACGGCATCCCCAAGAGCCAAGTGCGAGAGGTGTTGGAACGGACCTGCATGAAGATCAACGATTACAACGAGTACTACTATGGATACGGCCTGGTGAACGCCTACTGGGCGGTGAACGCTGTTGAAGAGATCAGGCTGATCCAGGGCATCAGGAACGGCGCCGAGATTGAGATCGCTGCCGAAACGAGGATGCCGCTGCCTGAGAGCCAAGCTGTGCTGACCGGTCTCGAAGCCGGTGAGTTCCAGCTCATCGCTTGGGTAGACGTGAACAAGAACGATCTGGTAGATGCGGGAGACTACTATTCAGAAACGGACCTGCTTGGCTTTGACTACGGGCAGGGTTGGAGCTGGTGGCCCGTTCTGACGGAGTTTGATCCCACGGAGTCTGCCACTTACTCGCTGCAATCGACTTCGGATGTGGAGCTGATAACGCAGTAAGCTGCTAGACCAGAAAAGGGCCCTGCACTTGAAATGACGGGTGCAGGGCCCTCTTTCTGGAGCGGCGGATTGAGTGTGTGGAGGTCCAGAGCAGCAAAAAACCCAGGGCATCGGCCCTGGGCGGAGAGGAGAACAAATGGCTCTAGAAGAACGTTAACGGAGTGACGACGATCGGAGGATAGTTCTGGTTCTTCTGGCGAGGATGTCTTTCCAGGTTTAAATAGGTCTCGACCTGGCGGTTTGTTCCATCAAAACCTCTGGTCAGCCAGAAACTGTGGAGGCTTTTCACTAGGTGTTTCCTCATGGTGGATCTCCTTTCCCTTTCAGCTTGGAGAACGAAAGCGTATGCGTTTGACAAAACTGGCCCATCGCAACAACAATACGCTTGGAGTACTCCTGTGAGGTTAGCTGACGGGTTAGGACGCCCAAGTCGCCCCTCTCACCAGTCGGTGAGATTCACCCCAAAAGCTTGGGTCCCCCACGCCCCGAACGGACTTCGGAGATTGCACCTTGATCGTAACACTGCCATTTCTTGCTGTCAACGTGAGTGATAATCATTCTCAGATTGTAAATTCGCCGCTGGTTCTTCGCGTTTTGCGAGGAGGATATGACTCGGGGAATACGAAATGCGCTGTTGGGCTGCTGGCCAGCAGCGACAGCGTGACTGGCGGATGTGATGGTCAATGTAATATTTACGAAAATAACGGAGGATTAACATGAAACGTGGTTTGGTGCTGGTCTGCATCTTGCTCGCTCTCGCTGGGTTTTGCAGCACGAGTTCGGCCGCTCTCCGGATTCTGCCGGAAATCGAGCTGATGGCTGGAGTCCTCAGTCAGACATCCTGGATAGAAAGGCGGGGGCCAGACGGTCCGGGAAATGAGTACTACCGAGCACTCAAGGATTTCTTCTCCGCCTACAAAGACCACGAGGCCGTGATCATAGCCGAGGAGCTTACGAAGAAGGGTTTCACCTACGATGCTCCACCCGCATTCATCTGCCATCTGGGGCCGCTTCCGGAACTGTCTGTCGTGCATCCGTACAGTGAAAACTTGGTGGAAAGGGCGGGGGGCCGGGATAAGCTGGAGGAATTCCGCCTGGCCCTCGTAGATCTGGCCGAGAAGTCCGGGTTTATGGAGTTTTTCCGCGCTTGGGAATCGTACCTGGAGGAGTGCCTTGCCCCGTCCAGGGAGGGTTTTCGCGAGGAGATGCTGAAGGAGTGGCTGGCAGGTTTCTTCGGGTGGAAACCCGGGAACTTTGAGCTGATCATGGCACCCAGCATGTTCCCGGGGGGAGGCTATGGGGCAACGCTCACAGACAGCAGCGGCAGCTCTTTGGCTATCCAGATCGTTCGAGAGATGGGCACCAGTTCAGGAAGGCCTGAATTCCCCACTAGTGTCTCCCTGGAGATGCTGACCATCCACGAGCTGGGGCATTCTTTCGTCAACCCCAGTCTGGAGGCCTATCCTGAGCGTGCTCGTCGGTTGAGGCCTCTCTTCTGGCGGGTCAGAAAGATCATGCGCGACCAGGCTTATTCAACAACGGGTGTCTTCTTGAACGAGCAGGTGCTGCGTGGTGTTGAGGTGCTGGCTGCCCGGGATCTCTTCGGACCAGATACGGCAGAGATCGTCATGGCTAATCACATGAGCTATGGCTTTTACCTCATGCCTTTCGTCGTCGAGAAGCTGGAATACTACCAGGCCAACCGCAGTACCTACAGCACGTTCCGGGACTTCGTGCCTTACCTCTACGATGGGCTGGAGGGCTATGTCCGGGAGAACTGCACGCTGTGTGAGCGGTTCTTCGGCCTTTTTGTGCGCTGAAGCAGGCCTAGAAGGAATGGGATGGAGGGTGATGTGATGATCATTAACGTACGCACCAGTCAAGGGCAGCAGTTCATCGAGATCACCGAGCAGGTGAAGAAGTTCGTGGCCCAGGAGGGGCTTCAGGACGGCGCAGTGGTTGTCTACGTTCCGCATACAACAGCGGGGGTGACCATCAACGAAAACGGGGATCCTGCTGTGGTACGCGACATACTCCATGCTGTGAACAAGTTGATCCCTGTGCATGGAGACTACACTCACCTTGAGGGCAATTCCCATGCCCACATCAAAGCGTCGCTCTTTGGTTCCTCCTGCACCATCCTGGTGGAGAACGGCCATCTGCAGCTGGGAACCTGGCAGGGTATCTACTTCTGCGAGTTCGACGGGCCTCGTAACAGAAAGGTTTTCTTGAAAGCGCTGCGTTGAATCGGACTAGGGGCGGAGCCGTTACCCATCCCCAGCCAGTGTCGGAGCCTGGATCACAGAAGGTATACTGCGGGTAAGACCTGAACAAGGGGATGGGAATGAAGATGGCAAAACAGACACTGGGACAGCGCTTGTTCATCAACCGAGACTTTGGCCTGCTTTTCTGGGGACGCCTCGTTTCTCAGATCGGAGATGGAGTCCATTACCTGGCCCTCACCTGGCTGGTACTGGATCTGACCGGTTCAGGGACGGCTCTGGGCACTCTGCTCCTGGCTTCATCCATACCCATGGTGATCCTGGCGCCCTTTACTGGGGTCCTCGCGGACCTGTGGGATCGCAAGACGATCGTGGTCTCCATGGATGTTGTCCGGGGGCTCGTTATCCTTTCGCTGGCCTTCATCCACAGGTTGGGCTACCTAACCATGCCCATCCTGTACGGAGCGACGGTTCTATCGTCTCTCTGCGGGGTGCTCTTCGGGCCGGCCATCTCAGCGGCGGTGCCGGGAATGGTGAAAAAAGAAGAGCTGGTCAAGGCCAACTCTCTGAACAATTTCTCCAGGGCAGCAACGCAGATCATCGGACCTATCGTTGGAGCCTTTATCTTGGGCAAGACCGGGTACCACGGCGCCTTTCTCATCAATGGTACTGCCTTTCTTTTCTCGGCTGTTTCCGAGATGTTCATCCGCTTCCCCAAGCAGTCTGGAGATGTGGAGTCTGCTGGATGGGCCACACCAAGCAAGCAGTTCGTTCACAGTTTCCAGGAGGGTTTCCGCTACATCTGGCAGAACACCGGCCTGAGGACACTTATCTTCTTTGCAGTGGCGCTTAACTTCGTGTCGGCTCCCCTGTTCAGCGTTGTGCTTCCGTTCTTCGGCAAGGAAGTGCTGAGCCTTGGGGCTGAGCAGTATGGCAGCCTGCAGGCCATGTTCTCAGTGGGCTTCCTGCTTGGGACGTTCCTCGTCGGTTATATTACCAAAAGGTTCCGCAAAGAGTCTCTGCTGTCGAGCGCCATCGTGCTTCAGGGCTGTCTCTCAGTTTTCCTCGGAGTGCTCGCCCTCCCAGCGGTCTACGGGAGCTGGGCCTTGGGCATGACTCTGGTTGCAATGTCGGCGGGACTGCTGTTAATCGGAGTGCTGAATACCTTCGTCAACGTGCCGTTCCAGGTGACGCTGCAGGAAATCGTACCGGACAACTACCGGGGAAGGGTTTTTGGCCTCCTGGACAGCATGGTTCAGCTTCTGGTACCCCTCTCAACGGGCATGTCGGGGGTGCTGGTGGACAACTTCACAACCGCTTCCCTGTTCTCCTTTGCCGGTGTAGTCGTGATAGTCTTGGGCTGTGCCATGGCTTTGTCCCGCAGCATCAAGCTGCTCTATGCGCAGGGAAGTGCCGCCAGCAGCTGAGTTATCCCGCAGTCGACAGGGGTTTTGCCCCTGTTTCTTTTTTGCCCGCGATGATGCTTTTCTGCCATGGCCTGGTTTTGTACACCCAGTAGCCATACAGGCAAGTGAGCACATTGCTGAAGCTCATGGAGAACCAGATCCCAGTGGAGCCCCAGTTGGTGAAACGTCCCAAAAGCACGATCAGCGGCAGACGGACCAGCCACAGGCGTCCCATCTCCATGTTCATGGAATACCTGGTGCTGCCGGAACCCTGGTAAAGGCCGCTGAAGGTCCCGAAGATGCCCATAAAGGGCAGCGACACGGCTACATAGGCAAGGTACTCCAGCGATTCGGTGATTACCGCGGGATCATCCCTGGCCCGCATGAAGAAATAGATGATCGGTTCATCGAAGACGATCAGGGCAGCGCAGCCAGCAATTCCGATCAACACAGCCACCGTCAGCGCCTTGTGGAACGCTTCCTTCACCCGCGCCATCTGGGCGGCTCCGATATTTTGGCCGACGATGGCAGTGAGGGCTTGTCCCATGCCGGTGGCGGGCTGCATGACCAGGGATGTGATGCGGTTGACCATGCCGTAGGCTGCCAAGGTCGCCGTGCCGTAGGCAGCGATAAACCCGTTGAAAGCAGCGAATCCCAAAGAGGCGCCGGCCTGGCCGACGCTGGACGGCAGGCCGATCCGTACGATTTCCCTCACGATCTCTTTGTTAAGGCGAAAACCAGTGAAGTCGGGTTGGAGTCTGCGGCTGCTCCGCAGCAAGAGGAGCGAACCGACAACCGCAAGCACAGCGCGGGAGAGCACGGTAGCCCAGGCGGCGCCGGCCAGACCCCAGCCAAACGTGAAGATGAAGATGGGATCCAAGATGGCGTTGAGCAGGGCAGAGGCTCCGCTGAGGATCATGGGGGTCAGGGTATCTCCTTGGGCGTGCAGCAGAGCGTTGACGGCAAAGTAAAGGAAGACAAAGGGCAAATCGCAGAAGACGATGCGCAGATAGGTGAGGCTCAGGCGCTCCAAGTCTCCTGCAGCACCCATCAAGCGGACCACCGTCGGCGCGGAAAGGTAGCCCAAGGCGGCCATGGCCAGGGAAGCTATGAGGGCAAGGGCAAAGAGCTGGGCCGCATACTTTCTCGCCCGTTCCAGCTGCCCGGCACCCACGAGCTGAGACAAGAGGGCAGTGCCAGCCACCGGCAGCCCGTTTCCCAGGGCAATGAAAAACCAGTTTACGGGCCAAACGAAGGCAACAGCTGCGAAATGTACTGAAGAGATCTTACTTACCCAAAGGCTGTCCACCAAGCTGTAAAGCTGTGAGATCAGGCTGTTGATGATGATCGGTGTAGACAGAGTAAACAGTACCTTGTACATGCTTCCTGAGAGAATGAGTTCAGTCCTATCTTGGGTAACCGCCTTTGCCACTACCTTCCCACCCTCGGCCGTCGTTTTCATCCATTATACCACCACTTTCCGCGGGCGAACAGGGGAACGGGCAGAAGCCGCCTCAGGAGCCGGGGCTTGGCAGAAGGCGCACCAGGATCAGTTCAGCCAAGGTCACCAGGAAAGCGAAGCCGAGCAGCGTGCCCCAGGTAGTGCGGAACCAGGGGGTAAAGCCGAGCAGGAAAGCGAAGAGCCCGGCTGCCAGCCCCTGCAGAGCCGCGGTGAAAGCCGGGGAAAGGTTGTTCCGGCCAGCTGCTGCGCTGAGGGATCCGGTGAGCAGCGCCGCAGGCGCAGCATACAAAGCCACCTTCCACCAGGGATTGGAGTCAAAGAGAGTGAGCATCAAGAGGCCGAGCACGACGAGCAGCGGGAACTGGCGCCAGAACATGGTTTTCCTCCCAGCTTTAATAACGCTTGACAAAAACCGGAAACAATCATATGATCCTAGTGTACTAGGTAACTAGTGCACTAGTTGGGAAGGGAGTGGGACGGTTGGATATAGACTTTTCCACATCCATACCAATATACTTGCAGATCATCAGCGAGTTTAAACGCCAAATCGCGATTGGGCAGCTCAAACCGGGAGACCGGATGCCTTCCCAGCGTGATCTCGCCGCTGAGCTCAAAGTGAACGCTAACACCGTACAGAGGGCTTACCGGGAGATGGAACTCCTGGGCCTGGTGGAAACCCTGCGGGGGCAGGGCACTTTCGTCTGCCGCGGCGAAGGGGTTGTGGAAGAGACCAGACGGGAGCTTTTGGACAGCTTGGTCGCGGAGTTCGTTGCGGCCATGCGTTCCCTTGGGCTGGGCGGCCAAGAGGCATTGGAGCTTGTAAGGAAGGGTTTTGCAGAAACGGCAGCGGGGAAAGGGGTGGAGTCATGACCACAGCAGAACACGCCTTGGTGGTGCGCGATCTGCGCAAGAGATATTCCCAGGTTGAAGCACTGAAAGGGATCAGTATGACCCTTCCCAGGGGTGAGATCTGGGGTCTTCTAGGCCCCAATGGCAGCGGTAAATCCACGTTTCTGAAGTGCGTGGCCGGGCTGGTGAAGCCCGATGGAGGAGAGATCCAGATTCTTGGAGAGACTCCCTCGCGCCGCACGAAAGCCCAGATCGCTTTCGTGCCCGAGGTGGAATCCCTCTACCGCTGGATGACCGTGGGGCAGGTCCTTGACTTTACCGCCGCGTTTTTCGATGATTGGCAGCCGGAGACCGCCCTTGAACTGCTGGAATTCATGCACCTCGACGGGAAGAGCAGAGTCAGCTCGCTGTCGAAGGGCATGCGGACTAGGCTGAGACTCATTCTGGCCTTGGCCCGCAGAGCACCTTTGGTTCTTTTGGATGAACCCTTCAGCGGGATTGACCCTTCTTCGCGGGACCGCATCGTGGAAGGCATCATCAGGGAGTTCAAGGGTGAAGAACAGACGGTGCTCATCTCAACGCATGCGGTGGGCGACACGGAGCAGCTCTTCGACTCAGTGGTGTTCTTGGCTGAAGGCAGGGTCGCCCTGCAGGGAAGTGCAGAGGAGCTGCGCAGGAGTCGGGGCCGGTCGATTAACGATCTTTTCAAGGAGGTTTTCCCCTGATGAAGCGCTTTCTCAAGCTCGTGCGCAAAGATCTGGAGACCGGACGGCTCCCGGTTCTGCTCCTTTCCGGCATCACCCTGGCCCTGATGGTTTGGGCACGCCTGCGCTTGGTGAATGCTCCCGCAGTGGTGGAGACAGCAGAGAGCTACTGGCCATCGATTTACCTTGTGCTTGCGCTGGCCGTTCCAGTGACCTTCTTTCCTCTGTGGCTGATCTGGCGCAGCGTGCAGACCCTGCGCTTGGAGTGGCGTGACGATACCATCTACACTCTTCTCGCTCTGCCTGTTCCGGGCTGGCAGATCATGCTGGCGAAACTGGTCAGCCTCTGTATGGAATACACTGTCCTGTTTGCCGTTGCTACGGGAGGAGCTCTCCTGCTCTTTGGCGGGGTTCTGAATATGGGCACCGCTCTTCCCGGACCGTCTTGGGTGGCTCTCAACATCTTCTGGCTGTACTTGGGCGGGCTTCTGCTCTTTACTGCTTTGGCAGTGCAGACTCAGTTGGCGGTGGTGGTGGGCAAGATGGTGGGCCGGGTCCAGGGGATTGTGACACTCTGGGTGTGGATTCTGGCAGTTTGGTTCACGAGCCGGCTGGCGGAGCTGCTTCAGCCCCTGTTCAGATGGCTGCCCGTACTGCGCCTTCACGAACTCATGCGCCTCGATGAACTCGAGACTCAGATCATCTTGGAAGTACATCCCGCTGGCCAAGTGGGCTTCTGGTTAGCTACCATAGGGATCTTTGCGCTCACAGGTGTCCTCTTTGAGCGCTGTGTGGAAGTAAATGACTGAGGGGTGAAAAAGATGTCGTGGGGGAGGATTCTTCTGGTGGCCTTGGTGCTGACTGCAGCGCTGGCCGCCGTCCACGTTCAGCAGAAAGGTGATGAGCAGGTTTTGCAGGCCGGGATAGAGCTTACCCAGGATCAAGCGAAGTTCACGTTTTCGTTGACCAACGTCTTTGATACGGCAGCTCACTTGGTCTTTAGTTCGGGGCAGCAGTTTGAGCTGGTGGTGAAAGACGCGGAGGGTACGGAAGTCTACCGCTTCTCAGATGGTAGGCTCTTCACCATGGCCCTAATTTACGAAGAACTGCCGCCCGGCGCGTCCTTGACTTGGTCAGATGTCTGGGACCTCAAGGATAAAGATGGCCGGCCGGTGGCGCCCGGCAGGTTCCAGGCGGAGATTACCGTCTTGGCACGGGTGATGGACGGGCCGCTCGATTCCGAGCAGCTGTCCACTTCAGTGGAGTTTGAGCTTTGAGGGCTCAAGTTGAGGGGGATGGGCAGTGAGAATTCGCCGCATTGCGTTAGTGACTTTGGCTCTGGTTTCGCTTCTCTTCATCCTGGATCTGCGCTGTGGGCCGCAACTCGGACAGGAGCAGTCCTCGGTTCGTTTTGATGTCAGGCCCCGCCTGCCCATCGAATCTCAAGCAAGCAAGACTCAGCGGTTCAGCCGGCCCCAGGGAGGACTGGTTTCTTTGGTGCTCGACGGGAGCTACGGCACTGTCCAGATCAAGTCGGGCACTGGAGAAGAGTTAGTGGTGTCGGCCGCAGTTCTCGCACAGACTGAGGAGGACTTGGAAAGGGTTCAGGTAGTAGAGACGGTAACGGACTCGGAGATCAGTTACGGACTGGCTGTTTCCGACGGCATGCTGCCCGACCAGGTGGGTGTGGGTTACCAGGTTGAGGTGCCAGCGGGTATGGAAGTGGCCGTTCAGTACAGTCACGGAAAGGTTGAGATAGAGGACTTCGTCGGTTATCTGCGGCTGGTCACCAGGTTCTGCAGTGTGGAGGTGCGCGGACTCGCGGGATCGCTTTCCGTGGACAACCAGTTTGGCAATCTCAAACTGGAGGAAATAGCTGGCCCGCTCACCTTGGACGACGCTTTTGCCACAAGCACGGTGCAGCTTCTGGCGATCGACGGCGGTTATGACTTTCAGATCGAGGTGAGCAATGGAACTCTGTCGGGTGATGCTCCCGTTGAAAGGCAGGCCCAGCGCGATATGATCACAGCCGCGGGAAGCACCGGCGCAGGACGGCACCCAGTGGCCATCAGATCCACTTTCGGCTCTGTGACCGTGAATCTCGAACGTTAAGGGTATAAAGCGAAGAAGGAACGCGAAGCGCCGCGTTCCTTCTTTTTGATCTAGATGATCTAGACATTCAGAAAACCAAGCTCAGCCAGTTTCTGCTTAGCCGCTTCCAGGTCTTCTGCGGCAACCATGATCACCGGTCCGGTGCAGCCCATGCCGGCTTCAGCGTAGAGGCCCGCCTGCCAGAGGGCTTCGGTGGCGCTTTCGATCTCCAGAACATCGATGCCCGGGATTTCCTGATCTACAACCTTGGAGGGCGGCTTCCGCACCACATCGGCGCTGTCCTGCTCCATTAGCCCCGCCTTAGCCAGCTCCTCAGCTGCGATCTTGGGCAGCTGTGCCTTCGCCATCTCAGCCGCGAACTCGATCGCTCCGGCGATGACCGGGGCTCCAGAGGCGCGGGAGACGATGCCGATGATCCACTCATACCCTGCGCCAACTCCCGGGCCGTATCCCCAGCCGCTTGATTCGATACCGCCGCCTGTGTTCAGGGCAGAAAGCATCTTTACCAAGATGTTTCCGGTTAGCGAATCGGTTACCAGGACATCGCAGGAACCAGCCAGCACATCGTTACCCCGCATGATCGCCTGCCCGTCGGCACGGCTGGATTTTGCCCAGTTGATGGTGTAGCCTTCCTTTTCCAGCTCCCGTAGGGAACGCTCGGTGGTGAGGGCTCCGTCCACGTTCAGAATGCCCACTGTGGGGCGTTCGATCCCAAGAGCTTTCGCTGTGGCAATGCCGAGGATCGCGTTCAGCTGCATGGCCTTCGTGCGGCTGCCTGCCGACATTCCCGTTGTGGAGGCGATGAGCATCTCTCTTCCGCTGGCTGGAGCCACAACCCGGCCGATGGTGGTCACGCCAAGCGGGAAGTTGTAATGCATGGTTACACAGGCCTGGATCTTCCCGGTCTTGAGAAGTTCTTCCATGATCCTGTGCTGGTCTTCTTCGCTGTTGGCCTCTACCACTTCAAGGGATGTGCTGCATCTCGGACCGATGGCTACCACCTTGAGGTTGCGGCCGCGTTTTTGGGCAAGCTCTGCTCCCCTGAGCACCTCTTCCAGGCCGTGTTCGCTGCCGAGCAGGGTGATGCCCACCGTGACCGCTGCTTCTGGTTCGGGGGAGGCGGAGGCGCTCCTGCCTGGATTTGCCTCAACGAGGAAGGAGACACCGTCGAAGAGGTTGGTCAATCGTCCCAGGAAAAGGCTGCCCTTGCCTACGATCATCGCCCGCTTAAGCTTCCCGCTGAGGATGCCTTCACGGGCGAAGCCCAGGTAGGGAACGCCAGAGGGAATATGGCCCTGGGTTGGAGCCCAGCCTTTGAGCCCGTGCTTCTGAACGAAGCTGTCCAGCTCAGTGCGGGCGATCGCGCCCTGCTTGACGCCAAGGGCGCCGATCATCTTGTAGTTCGCCAAAGGCACATCGCCAGCTCCAGCAGGCGTGGTGATTTCCGGGTTCTGCATCTCCACGCTGTACTTATCTACATCAGTGATGGACAGGCCGGCAGCGCTCAGTGGGTCTGTCACCAGGGCGGTGACCACTGCCTGGGGCGAAGAGCCGGTGCCGATGCGGTGCCGTCCGATGACATCAGTTCGGATGATCGGACTCTTGCCATCATCAACGCTGATCAGCACGGCGAACGCTCCCAGCACATCTTCCAGGACCGGTACGCCCTTTTTCACGTGGTCACGGGAGTTCATGCCGAGTTTCGCCACAGCACCGCCGCCCAGTACTACCACGTTCTTGTATATTCCCGACCGCACCAAAGCAGCGGCCTGCACTATGCCGTGGGCAGGGCCAGCGCAGAAGGACCGGGTATCTGAACCCGTTGCACTGCTGCAGCCGCAGACCTCGCCAATCGCCTTCGCGAAGTTGCCGCCGCCCCGCTGGTTCATATCTCCGCAGGCCTCTTCTGAAGTATCTATGATGTATTCCACAAGCCCCGGCTCAAGGCCGCTGCTCCAGAGCAGGTGCCTGAGTGCCCAGGCGCCGGTTGCTTTCGACGCAAGGTTTTCAAACATAACATCGGCCCTGAGGTTTACATCCCATTCGTGGGCCTGCTTGACGCAGCCGACAACTTTTCCCTCAAACTCGAGGGGAACGGCGATTCCCTTCTCCAGCAGTTCGTTGATGGCCGGCAGGGGCTCAGCCTTCCGCAGGTTCGCGAGATCCTGCTCGGTAAAGAGGGGATGGGTCGCCAGTTTCTCGACCATGCTGTGAGCGAAACCCTCTTCAAGGATCACAAGGCTGAAGCTGTCTGCGATCTTCATCATGGCGATGAGTTCATCTTGGGGGAAGATCTCACCGAAGCGCCCCTGCCTTCGGGCTTCCACCTGGTTTTCGTACCAGGGCTGGGGCAGTTCTGCCAGCTCTTCAGGGGAGAGGTTGCCGATATACACCTGGTTCGGCGGATAGGCGACTACCTGATCAAAGGGACGCAGAGCCTCTTTAGCAGCGGCCAGCAGAGGCGAGTCGGGATGTTTGTCCCGCTCAATCATCAGGGTAGTGCCGTGGGTCAGGACCATATCCGGTGCGTGGAAAAGGCAGTAGCTGGCTGCTTTCACGACTGGGTTGGTCAAACAACTCACCTCCAAAGGGTAAAAAGGGGCCCCGTTTGCGGGACCCCTTGTTAGTTCTCAAACACGTGCTGGTCAGAAACGGGTGTGGCTAAGGCCTGCAGGGCCCTCTCCACCAGTTTCTTCCTCAGACTGAACTCTTCCTGCGGGCTCAGTTTCGGGTTCCCAAAAGGATGGGGAATGGCCACCGCAGGAACGATGCGGTTAGCTCCCACCGTGAGCGAAATCGGCGTTACCGTGCACACGTGTACAACCGCGATGCCCTTACGTTCGATTTCCTTTACCATCGTTGCGCCGCAACGAGTGCAGGTCCCTCAGGTGCTGGTGAGGATGACTGCCTGCACCCCTTCGTTCACCAGTTCGGCGGCGATCTCTTGAGCATACGCACGTGCGTTGGCCACGGATGTGCCGTTGCCCACTGTGGCGTAGAAGTAGGGGAAGAGCTTGCCGATCCTGCCTTCCCGCTCCAGCTCGCGCAGGGCATCGACGGGAACCACCCGGTTAGGGTTCTCGTTGGCATAGACTGGATCGTAGCCGCCATGTGCCGTCTGGAAGGCTTCTGGTGTCAGCGAATCGATTCCGTCAATGCTGTAGCGGCCGTAGCGGGAGGCACTCGATGCCTCTATGCGGTCGGGATTCCCTTTGGGCACTATGCCGCCGCTGGTAACCAGCGCGATGGTGGCCTGGCTCAGGTCGGTGATGGCGGCTGCTGGCTCGACTCGGTCGAAGTGGGGAACAGGGTACTCTGTTGTGAAGTCTTCCCTTTTGATCTTCTGGAGCAGCATGTCAATGGCCCGATCCGAACCCCGTTTCTCTGCGAAGAGGTTTCTGCGGATGCCCCGGCTGAGGTAGCCCTCTTCCGCTGGGGCCCCTATGGGCTCGCCATTGGCGAGCTTGCCGGCGAGCTTAGCCATGGCCGGCAGGGCAGTACGCATGCTGGCAGCCGAGTTGCCCGTTTCGATGATGTACAGATACGGCCTGTACGTTTCGACCCCGGGGTTTTCCGGGTACATACCGGATACAGCCGGGATACCCAGCTCAAAAGCGATCTTCCCTACCATGCCGCAGGCCATGCCGTAACGGCCGGCGTTGAAGGCTGGGCCAGCCACGACCACATCGGGGGAGAGCTCCTTCAGCATCTGGCGCACGGCTGCGCTGGCTTCCTCCAAGTTTTCGTTGAAGTACCCGTCACCGCAGATGATTGTGCGCACGATGGTGCAGTTTTTTGGGAGCAGGGCGGACAAACCGACAGCCGGCCCCACGGGCTTGTCTGTACTCTGGGGTGGGGTATCAGCTTTGTCTTCGCCGCCGATCTGCCCGAAGAACTGGTTAAGATAGACGACTACGCGCTTTTGTTCCAAATTCTACCCCCCAATCCGTTCGCGGTAGGTGGCAACCTCCTTGACGATGGCGTCAACGTCCAGGACCATTTCCATCATGCTGATCTGCTCGTCCCAGACATCTTCCGGGATAATGTCCTTGAGTTCAAAGATATGGTATACGGGGAGTTCCAACTGAACTCCTGTCAATGGACCGGCGAAGGTAGGATCGCCAGTTGTAACCGTTTCGGCGGCTAGGCCGGAGGCTTCGGCCTCGGCTCCGCCCAGGATCACAACGACGTTGTCCTTACCATACTTTTCTGCCAGCTCGAGCACGCGAGTCTGGTTCTCCATGTCCATTGCACCGGCGGCCGTTCAGACAAAGCACTCGGTGGTGGAAAAGCCGATGATAGCCCCGGTGTGTTTCAGGCACTCTTCAATGGCCGGCCCGGGGATGCCATCGCGGTCACCAATGATGGCCACATACTTGCCTTCTAGATTGACCATGACCACTTGTTCCTCCTTCGTTCGTTATCTAGTATTCGCGAGCTGTCAGTCTGTTGAAGCCCAGCTCGTTTGTTGCCCCAATGATAGCCTGCAGTTCGACAGTGAGGGAACCGTCGGCGTTGCGGTTGCCCTTAAAGCCCCCCGCAATTACTTCGGCAGGTTCCAGACTGCCGATAACCCTTTCCATGGGCGGCAGTGTGATCAGGGCATTGGCATTGCCTGCGCTGACGATGGCGTCAGCCAAGGGGCTGGCATCTGCCAGGGATTGGGACGTGCCGTCCCTTCCGGCGTACTCGTCAGTGATCAGGACCGTCTTGATGCCCTTCCGCTCGATTTTTGTGCAGTTCATGATCAAGTCTGTATCTGGATTGCCGAAGCCTTCTTCGCTGATGATCACACCATCGACGCCCAAGTACTCAACCAGCTTAGCCGTGAGGTCGCTTGAACGCTGTTTGTCGAGGAGTGTCACGTTTTCGTTAGTGATGACGCAGCCGACAAAGCAGAGATCCTTCCCGTGCCGCTTAAGCAGATCGTGGATCACAGGATTGTTCAGATGGTGATAGGTTGTGTTTTTGTCGCAGGCAGAAACGCAGTTGCCGCTCACGATGGCACCATCCATGACTTCCGTTGGATGCATAAATGTGGGCACCATGTTCTTCACATCGACCCCGTAATAGTAGGTGTCGTGGAGCAGGCCCTGGCTCTGGAGCATGTAGACATAGGCGATCTTGGGCAGATCAGGGTAGCGCCTGTGGTACTCGTGCAGGGGCAGCAGCTCGTAAGTGACTGTTTCATCAGGTTCCAAAGAGCGCGCTGCCTGGCCGAGGTAATTGGCTGCCCGCAGGCCCATCTTGCGCAGGGCGGCCTCATGTTGATGCGGTGTGATCGCCGCGGCCGGTTCTGCCACGATCACCAAGTTGTGCAGCTGCGAAAAGGGAGTCAGCTCGGCGCCTGGCCCCTGCATGTCGATGATGCCTTCTTGGTAGCCCACGATCCTGCCGGTGGTCACCACTGCGGATCCTTTGAGCACATGGGTACGCCCCACGCCAGCGGTGAACATTTTGCTGACCATCCCTGGGAAGATGCCGCTGTCCAGCTCCGGTTTCACCCGGGGTTCGATCACGTCCTTCACCGGCATGATGCGGATGGAATCCCCTGGATGGGCGATCTCCAGCGTGACCGACTGCAGATGCTCGTCCTGCATCAAAAGTTCCTCCAGCTCGCCCTTGTTCACGAACAGGGTTCCACCAGCGACTTCAGTGCGCGGCCCGAACTGCACGTCCTTGATAAAGATGCTGCCTAGTGTAAACTGCACATACTCACCTCCCTCAGGCCGTTTCAGCCGAGCAGTTCCAGGATTTTCTTCTCCACGTCTTCCGCAGTGAACTCGCCGCTCAGTTCATCCTTCTTTTCGCCGTTGTGGTAGAAGGCGATAACCGGAAGCGACATCACACCTTGAGATATGGCCAAGCGCATGGCTTTGGAAGTGTCTAGGGAGTAGAACGTCATTTTGTCACCGTACTTCTCGGCGAGGCGCTCCATCTCCGGCATGAGTTCCAGACACGGTTTGCAGCGGGGCCCCCAGAAATCCACCACAACCCAGCCGGTGGAGTTGGGTATGTGCTGTTCCCAGGTCTCTTTATCTAGAGCGATCACTTCTTCAACCTCCTTGCCGTAGGTTAGCACTTACATATTTCACGATTGTGGAAGTTAATCCTCCTTGCTAAAGCTGTATCAAAGGTGATTCAGTCAACAGGGGTGCAGTGGTGAATATCGTTCTGGAGTGAAAGCGAGAAACTAGAAGGCGCATTTTCCAAGAGTACCCATGCGAAATCCGAACAAAGGCGGTTTTCCCAGGGAGTATGAGGGAGATCAATTTTCAAAATACTAGGTGTGAAAAACGGAAGTGGAGGCTCAAACAAGCATGCAGAAATACATCACCATGGACGGCTGTGAAGCAGCCGCCCACGCGGCCTATGCATTCAGCGAAGTCTGCGCCATTTATCCCATCACTCCCTCTTCGCCCATGGCTGAGCTGGTTGATCTCTGGAGCGCACAGGGCAGGAAGAACCTGTGGGGTGAGGTCGTCGAAGTGGTGGAAATGCAGTCCGAAATCGGAGCCGCAGGCGCTCTCCACGGGGCCCTCGCTGCCGGCGCCTTGGGCACCACCTTCACCGCCTCCCAAGGTCTGCTCTTGATGATCCCGAATTTGTACAAGATCGCCGGAGAACTGCTGCCCGGGGTGATTCATGTCAGCGCTCGGGCAGTAGCGGCACATGCTCTCTCCATCTTCGGGGATCATCAAGACGTCATGGCCTGCCGCCAGACTGGAGTTGCCATGCTTGCCTCCAGCAGCGTCCAGGAAGTGATGGATCTGGGCTGCATCGCCCACCTGGCAGCGATCAAGGCTAGTGTGCCCTTTCTCCATTTCTTTGACGGTTTCCGGACTTCCCATGAGTACCAGAAAATCGCGACAGTGGAGTACGATCAGCTGGCAGAGTTAGTGGACGGCGAGGCGCTGGACCGCTTCCGCGTACGGGGTATGAGCCCTGAACGCCCGGTGACCAGAGGCACCGCCCAAAACCCAGATATCTACTTCCAGAACCGAGAGGCGGCCAACCCCTTTTACAAAAAAGTGCCGCAAATTGTGCAGGATTACCTCGACCGCTTGGGCCGTCAGACCGGTCGATCCTACAGGCTCTTCGACTACCACGGCCATCCCGAAGCAGAACATGTCCTGGTGGCCATGGGTTCGGTCTGCGACACTGCCGAAGGTACAGTGGACTACCTCAACAAGCGGGGACGCAGGGTGGGCCTGATCAAAGTGCGCCTCTACCGGCCCTTCTCTGAAGAGCACTTCCTGGCGGCGCTGCCCACGAGTGTGCGCAGCATAGCCGTCCTTGACAGAACTAAAGAACCGGGCTCTCCTGGCGAACCGCTGTATCTGGATGTGGTCAAGGCCTGCCAGCGGCTGTCCAGCCGCCCAACAGTAGTAGGGGGGCGCTACGGCCTGGGTTCAAAGGACACCACGCCTGAGCAGATCCTGGCTGTCTTCGACAACCTGGCTAAAGGCAAACCCAAGGACCGCTTCACCATCGGCATCAACGACGACCTCAGCTTTACTTCGCTGCCCGCAGGCGAACCGATCGACATCACTCCCGAAGGCACAATCGCCTGCAAGTTTTGGGGACTGGGTTCCGACGGCACGGTGGGGGCCAACCAGGAAGCCATCCGCATCATCGGCAATCACACCAGCCTCTATGTGCAGGCCTACTTCTACTACGACAGCAAGAAATCAGGGGGGACGACCGTTTCCCACCTGCGCTTTGGGAAGCAGCCGATCAAAGCTCCCTACCTGGTGGATCGAGCCGATTACATCGCCTGTCACAACAAGGCCTTCGTGCGCAACTACGACCTGCTCAAGGGCATCAAAGAAGGCGGCATCTTTGTGCTGAACTGTCCTTGGGAAGGATCCGAGCTGGAAGACAACCTGCCCGTGGAGATGAAGCGCACCCTGGCAGAGAAAAACGTGCGCTTCTACACGATAGACGCGATCAAGATCGCGGGCGAACTCGGTTTGGGAAACCGCATCAACATGGTCATGCAGGCTGCCTTTTTCAAACTGGCTCAGGTGATCCCCGTTGAAGAGGCGCTCAACTATCTGAAGGCCTCTGTTCAGACCCTGTACGGGCGCAAAGGCCAGGAGATCGTAGATATGAACACAGCCGCTATCGACCGGGGAGCCGCCGAGTTGAAAGAAGTGCCTGTTCCGCCTGGATGGGCCGAGCTTGGCGAGGAAACGGCTGGTGAAGGGGATCTCGTTGGTGCACCTCCCTTCGTGGAAGAGATCCAGGTGCCCATGCAGCGCATGGAAGGGGATGATCTGCCCGTGAGCGCCCTTGCCCGCTTCGCAGACGGGGCCTTTCCCAACGGCACTACAGCCTATGAGAAGCGGGGTATCGCCGTGCTCATCCCCCAGTGGCAGCCGGAGAAATGCATCCAGTGCAACCAGTGTTCCTTTGTCTGCCCCCACGCCGTGATCCGCCCATTCTTGCTGGATGAGGCGGAGCAGAAAAGCGCCCCTGAAGGTTTTGTGACCAAACCGGCGGTGGGCAGGGGGCTTGAAGGGCTCAGTTACCGCATCCAGCTCAGTCCGTTGGATTGTACAGGCTGCGGCAACTGCGCGGATATCTGTCCGGCGCCGGGCAAGGCTCTGATCATGCAGCCTGCCGACCAGGAAATCGACGCTCAGTGCGAAAACTGGCTCTTCGCACAGACTGTCGCTAACAAAGCCCACCTCGTGGACTGGCGGACCTTGAAAAACAGCCAGTTCCGCCAGCCTCTCTTCGAGTTTCACGGCGCCTGCTCCGGCTGCGGCGAAACTCCCTACATCCGCCTGCTAACCCAGCTTTTCGGCGAGCAGATGATCATCGCCAACGCTACGGGCTGCTCGTCAATCTACTCAGCAAGTGCTCCTTCCTTTCCATATACAGTTACTCCCGAAGGCCGAGGGCCAGTCTGGGCCAACTCCCTTTTTGAGGATAACGCGGAGTTTGGCCTGGGGATGCGCCTTGCCGTAAAGCAGCTGCGCAAGCAGGTAGAAGGCCTGGTACAGCAGCTCATGGACAGCAGTAGGATCAGTGACGCTCTCCGGGAAGCCTGCGCCAAATGGCTTGGGACCAGGGACAGCACCATCGACTCCGCAGCGGCCAGCAGGGAGCTGGTGGCGCTTTTGGAGCGGGAAAGGGATAAGGATCCCCTGATCGAGGATATCCTGGACAGCAGGGAGCACCTGACCAAAAAGTCTCAGTGGATCATTGGAGGGGATGGCTGGGCCTACGACATCGGCTATGGCGGCCTCGATCATGTTCTGTCTCTGGGCGATGACGTGAACATGCTGGTGCTGGACACAGAAGTCTACTCCAACACCGGCGGGCAATCGTCCAAGGCTACGCCGCGGTCAGCAGTGGCAAAGTTCGCAGCTTCAGGCAAGAGGGTGCGCAAGAAAGACCTGGGGCTGATGGCCATGAGCTACGGCTATGTCTACGTGGCTCAGATCGCCATGGGGGCCAACATGAACCATACCATCAGGACGATCCTGGAGGCGGAGAGTTACCCTGGCCCTTCGCTGATCATTGCCTATTCGCCGTGCATCAACCACGGAATCCGCTCCGGCATGGGCACCAGTATTAGGCAGGAAAAGAAGGCGGTAGAGGCTGGGTATTGGCACCTCTACCGTTACAATCCGCAGCTCAAGGCTGCAGGCAAAAACCCCTTTGTCCTTGATTCCCCTGATCCCACAGGATCGTTTCGGGAGTTTCTGCTCAGCGAAGTCCGCTACTCCTCGCTGGAGCGAGCCCACCCAGCCGAGGCCGAAGAACTGTTCAGCGCGTCTGAGAAAGACGCCCAAGAACGCCTCAAGGTCTACAAATATCTGGCAGAGTACGTGCCTTGAGGCAGAGAGAACAGAAGGGAGTGCCCGCGGGCACTCCCTGGCTATTTTTGATTGTGGTTTACCCAGTCCCGGGCGAGTTTGACGAAATCCGGGCTGGGGATGGGAACTTTGGCTATCCCCTCCTCCCGCTCGATGTTGGCCCAGGCCGCGGTGGAATGCTCCTCAATCGGCTGCACCCGCACCTTAAGGCCTCTGCGCCGTTGAGAGGACACGGCACCCCCCCTTTCCGGCTTCTACCTGCACTTTGTAGCCTGCCCTCCGCGCCCTGCAACTTGCATCTTTTTCGCTGCCAAATAGAGGTATGGGGGACCTGGCGTCTAATAACTTAGGAGCCCGTGGAGAGGAGGATTGCTTTGCCTGTAACATTCAGCGGAAACGAGATCCTGCAGTTGATACATGAGTTGGTATCCATCCCCAGCCCTTCGGGGTTCACTGACCGGATTATGGACCACATCGCGGGCAAGTTGGACAGCCTGGGGATCGCTTACCAGAGGAGCCGTAAGAGGGGCGTCATAGCCACCCTTCCCGGGAAGGACTCTTCGCAGCAGCGCATGCTGTCGGCTCACGTTGACACCTTAGGAGCCATGGTTAAGGAGATCAAAAGCAGCGGACGGCTCCGCTTGGCGCTGATCGGCGGTTCCCAATGGGCTCACGTGGAAGGGGAGTACTGCCAGGTTTTCACCGCCAGCGGCACCACATACACTGGGACTATTTTGATGCACCAGACGGCAGTCCATGTCTACAGGGATGGGGGCAAGCTTGAGCGCAACCAGGACAATATGGAAGTCCGCCTGGATGCGAAGGTGTCTTCGGCGGAGGATGTCAAACTGCTGGGCATCCAGGTTGGGGATTTTGTGGCTTTTGATCCCCGGCCGGAGATACTGCCCAATGGTTTCATCAAGTCCCGCCATCTAGATGACAAGGCCGGATCGGGGATCCTGCTCTACCTGCTGCAGGAGATCAAAGAGAACGGGCTGCAGCTGCCCTATACGACACACTTTTACTTCTCAAACTACGAGGAGATCGGCCACGGCGGCAGTGCCGGTGTTCCCCCTGAGGTGGTGGAGTACCTGGCGGTGGACATGGGCGCCCTCGGTGACGGCCAGTGTGGCGATGAGTACTCTGTATCTATCTGCGCCATGGACAGCTCAGGCCCCTATGACTTCCGGCTGCGCCAGCATCTGGTAGAGCTTGCCGAGGAGAAGCAGATAGCCTACAAGGTAGATATCTTTCCCTATTATGCGTCCGACGCCAGCGCCGCTCTGCGGGCAGGACATGATCTCGTGCATGGCCTGATCGGCCCGGGCATCGATGCTTCCCACGCTTTCGAACGTACCCATGTGGACGCGGTGATCAACACCGCCAAACTGGCATATTACTACCTGTTTTCCCCAATGCGTTAACCTCAGATCGCAAAAGCAGGGTGCTCCTCAGCGGGCACCCTGCTCCATTATCTCCAGGACTTCTTCTGCTAAGTACTTCTCCAGAACCTCCCGCACGGATACTCCCAGGTACTCGGCTTCTCCTCGAGCCAAGACCCAGTAACCAGCCTCCGAGACAGCGAGGTAATCACTGGTCGCGACGGTATAGGTCTTGGAAGTATCAACCAGCCGCGGGCCTTCATAGAAATCTCCGCTTCGTTTGGCCTTGGCTTCCAGCAGCTGCGCCATCTGGGCGCCGCTGAGGGTGATCACGACCACTTGGTTGCCAAAGGGTTCCACTGCATATACGTCGCGCCTGGTCACCTGGCCGCTGGGAAGGCCATCCCGCACTCCTCCAGAGTTGTACAGAGCGGCATCGGCTCCGCTGAACTCCTTGAGGGCCTTGACCAGCAGCACACCAAGACCGTTTTTCACATAACCGAAACGGGAGTACCCGATCACCTGGTCAAGTTCTGCCGCGAGCAGTTCCTCATACTTCCGATCCAGTTCCACAAGGCGCGGGTGGGGAGGCGTATCCTCTGCGATCCGCAGAAGTTCACCCCGGGCCGAAAGCCCATCCTGAAGGCTCAGCACCACCCGACCCAGATACTGGGCGTTTGAGCCTGCTTGGCAGATCAAGGTGCCGCCGACGGCAACCGGCTTGTTGAGTACAGTGTGACTGTGGCCGCCGATTATGACGTCAATGCCTGGAACCCTCTGGGCTAGGAGCTGATCCTCACCGTAGCCGAGGTGGGAGAGAACCACGCAGACATCGTAGTTTCCGGCCTGCTCATCCAGGAGCTTCTGCAGAGCGGGCACGGGATCGGTGAAGACGAGTCCTGCCACATTGTCGGGGAAGGACATACGCGGCGTGTCGGGAGTGGCGAGTCCCGTGATCAGCACCCTGATTGATCCCGCTTCTCTGATGAAAAAGGGCGGGGCTAAGGTTGTTCCATCAGCCCGGAACACGTTGAGGCAGACCCAAGGCACTCCCGCTGCCAGAGAGCGCTCCAAGGCAGCCAGGCCGAAGTCGAAGTCGTGGTTGCCGAAGGTGATGGCTGCCAGGCCCAGCTCCAATACGGCCGCTTCTTCAGCCTGCCCTTGGAGCAGAGTGGAGATGGCCGTACCAGAGAAGAGATCGCCCGCATCCACCCAGATCAGCTGCTCGTAAAGCTGCCGCTGTTCTTCTAGGACGGTGGCGAGCCGTGCCAGGGACTGGCCGTGGAGATCGTTGGTGTGCAGGATCACCAGTTCCTGACCATAAACCGGGAGGTACAGGACGGCCAGGAGCAGCAGCAGGCCTGCAGCCAGGTTCTTCCTCATCGTCTTTCATCCCTTTCAGTTGGGGATGGGCAGGGTTACAGACTGTCCAGCAGCCAATGTAACCGGTTGCCCAAAATGGCAGAAAGAAAGAGCCGGTCCTTCCAGCAAAGCATATTCGGCTTCGGCAGCCCGCACCGTGACCTTGAGCTTAGAACCCCTGAACTTCACCTTGAAGCTGAAGCGCTGCCACCGATGGGGCAGGAAAGGCTTGAAGCTGAGCTGGCCGCCGAAGGTGCGCATGCCGGCAAAGCCGTTGACAATACCCATCCACGATCCAGCCATGCAGGCCGTATGCAGGCCCTGCCAGGCATTGCGGTTGTAGTCATCGAGGTCGAGGCGCACTGTCTGCAGGAAGTAGTTGTAGGCGAACTCCTTGTACCCGACTTCAGCCGCGATGATACTGTAGATCGCAGGCGAGAGCGAAGAATCATGGGTTGTCTTCGGTTCGTAATAGTCAAAGTTTGCCTTCTTTTCCTCCAGGGTGAACCGATCCCCTAAAAGGAACATGAGCAGGATCACATCGGCCTGCTTGATCACCTGGTAGCGCCAGATCACCAAGGGGTGCCAGTTTGCCACCAAGGGTATCTCTTCCTCAGGGATGGAGTCGATGTCGATGGGATCCTTGTACAGGAAGGAGTCGTCCTGGGGATGGATGCCCAGCTCCTCGTCGAAGGGCAGGTACATGTTATCCGCACACCTCTTCCAGAGGGCAAACTCCTCTGCGTTAAGCCCAAGCCTCGCCACAAGCTCTGCATACCTTTCGGGATAGCGTTCCGCAAGGATCTCCTTAGCCTGGAGGGCAAGGCGCAGGTTGAACTGGGCCATGTAATTGGTGTAGCAGTTGTTGTTCACGCCCGGCTTGTACTCATCGGGCCCGCAGACTTCGTTTATGCAGTATTTCCCTCCGCGGGCTTCGAGAAACACTCCCCGGTGAGCCCAGCACCGGGCCGTTTCAAAGAGGATCTCGGCGCCCTTCTCCGCGAGAAAGTCAAGATCCTGAGTAGCTTCCACGTACTTGTGGATGGCGTAGGCCACAGCTGCGTTGATATGATACTGCACCGTAGATCCCAAGAAGTTGCCCGAGGCTTCTTTTCCGTTGATGGTCCGCCAGGCAAAGAGAGCCCCCTGATCCCGCATGCGCTTGGCGTTCTCCCGAGCTGCATCCAGAATTCCGTAGCGGTACTCCAGGAGCCGGCGCGCGATTTCCGGCCTGCTGTACAGGAAGAAGGGGATGATATAGGTTTCCGTGTCCCAGAAGTAATGCCCTTCGTAATACTCGCCGCTCAAGCCCTTGGCGGCGATGTTCGTGCGGCCGTCGCGCCCAGCGGACTGCAGAAGCTGCAGAGCGTTGAAGCGCACGCCCTGCTGCAGGGCCAGATCTCCTTCGATTTCCATATCCGCATCTTCCCAAAACTCGGCTAAGTACTCTACATGCGCCTGCCGAGCCCGCTCGTAGCCCAGCTGGGCGCTGCGTTCCGCGAGACGCTGAACAAAACCGACCAGCTGTTCCTCAGCGGCGTCCTGGGAGGTGGCCATGGAGATGAACTTATCCAGGGTATATGTCTGGCCCTCGTCGCCCTTGAAGCCGACCATGAAGTCCAGGCAGTCACTGCTGGCTGAGCCCATAATCGGCGCTTCCGGTGTGACCCGGTGGGTGACCGCACAGGCAACAGCGATACCGCTTCGCTTGGTCTTAGATAGGATCATCCCGCCTTCATTGGTGTGGGCGGTCGACAGCACCGTAAGCGCCTGTTCCCGCAGATGGTGCAGGTTGCGCACGCTGCCGTTGACCTGGGAACGGAAAGTGATCTGCCCCGACCAGTTCAGGGGCGTGACAGAGCAGCGCTGGTAGGCCAGGTGCTTGTCCACTTGGGAGATGAAGCGCTCAAAGCTGAGCCTTGTGCGCCTGCCTTCAAGGCTGCGCCAGATCAGCTCCCGGCGCAGTACACCTTCTTTGAGATCCAAGACTCGGGAATACTGCTCAACTTCACCCTGGAGCATGGAAAACTCCTCGTGCTCCACCTGGATCTTGATGCCCTTCCAGTCGGTGACGTTGACCATGGTCTGGTATTCCTCTGGCTGTCTCGCCATGAACTCTCCGTAGATGATCGGTTCAGTTTCGTAGATGCCGTTGATGTAAGTGCCGGGCGTGGAAGGGATCTGGCACGGCAGCCCCTCCTCAAAGGTTCCCCGCAGGCCCATGTAGCCATTGCCCAGGGAGAAGATGGCTTCGCTGCGGTGGTTGTGCTCTGGGCGGAACTCTTCTTCCGCCACCTGCCAGGGATGCAGAGCGTAGATCGCCGCCCGGTTCTGATGGAACTTGCGCATGAACTGATCTCCTTCCTCGTAGTCCGTTCTTTTATTTGGCGACTTTCAGGCATAATCCTTCTAATAATAGCCGTGGTTTCAGGGTATCCTGAGTCGAGAGGAAGCTTAGAGGATGGTGACCTGAAGTGAAGATTTTGATGTTGACCTGGGAGTACCCTCCCAAAGTTGTGGGCGGCCTGGCCAGGGCGGTTGCTGATCTGGCGCAGGCCCTCGCTTCTCTGGGGCACGAGATCTCCGTGGTGACTACCGATGCGCCCGACTGCGAACAGACCATCTATGCTGCGGGCGTCCGGGTGTACAGGGTGAACCAGTTCCTGCCCAAGGCCCTCGGGTTCTTGGAGGAAGTGCACCTGCAGAACTACCACCTCATCCAGAAGAGCGTGGAGCTGCTGAACCAAGGCGGTTTCGATCTGATCCACGCCCACGACTGGCTGGTGGCACCGGCGGCCAAGGTTCTTAAGCACGCGTTCCGCCTGCCGTTGGTCTGCACCATCCACGCCACGGAGTGGGGCCGCAATGGCGGTCTGCACAATGATTTCCAGCGCCACATCAGCGATCTGGAATGGTGGCTGACGTACGAGGCCTACCGGGTCATCTGCTGCAGCGAGTACATGTGCGGCGAGCTGCGCAGGGTCTTTCAGGTACCAGCCGATAAGCTGTCTGTGATTCCCAACGGGGTACGCCCCGAGAGTTTTGCCCGCACCCACCCCGATCTCGATCAGTGGCGGAGCAGGTGGGCGTCTCCCCATGAAGAGATCGTACTCTACGTTGGACGGCATGTCTTCGAAAAGGGTGTGGATCTGCTCCTTTCGGCTGCTCCCAAGGTGTTAGCCCACCGGCCTCAAGTCAAGTTTATCATCGCCGGAAACGGGCCCAGCCACGATGACCTGAAGAGACAGGCCTGGGATCTGGGCCTGGGCGAAAAGGTTCTCTTCGCCGGTTTTGTGGACGATCTGACCCGAAACAGCCTGTACCATCTTGCCGATGCCGCGGTCTTTCCCAGCCGCTACGAACCATTCGGTTTGGTGGCCTTGGAGGCCATGGCCGGGGGCGCTCCGGTGGTAGTCAGCGATGTGGGCGGTTTTGCCGAGACAGTTACCCACGAAGTCAACGGTCTCACCTTCTATGCCGGCAACGCCAACTCTCTTGCCGACAGCATCATCCGGCTCCTGTCAGATAAGGTCCTGGCCCGCAGGCTCAGCGAACGGGCTGCCCAGGATCTGATCGAGAAATTCGATTGGCGGCAGATCGCCATGCGCACAGTGGAGAGTTACAGAGAGACCATGCCTAAGCGCGAGGCACAGGTTCTGTACGATCGCTATGAGGTTACCGCCCAGATGCGGGGGAAAGGGGGCAGTTTCCGTGAAAGCAGTGATCATGGCGGGCGGTGAAGGCACCAGGTTGAGACCCTTGACCTGCTGCGTGCCCAAGCCCATGGTGCCCATTCTCAACAGGCCCATGATGGAGCACATCCTCAAGCTGCTCAAGCGCCACGGATTTCGAGAGATCGCCTGCACGCTGTGGTACCTTCCCGGAGATGTGACCGCCTACTTCCAGGACGGAAGCGCCTGGGGTTTGAGCCTGGAGTACTTCATCGAGCGGGAACCTCTGGGTACTGCGGGCAGCGTGAAGAACGCTGCCCAAGCACTTAACAGCACCTTTGTGGTGATGAGCGGAGATGCCCTCACCGACATCGATTTGAGCGCTGCCACTGCCTTTCACCGGGCCAAAGGCAGCCTGGCCACCCTTGTCCTCACCAGGGTGGCAAATCCCCTAAGCTACGGCGTGGTTCTCACCGCTGAAGATGGGCGCATCAAACAGTTCCTGGAGAAACCTACTTGGAGCCAAGTGTTCAGCGATACGGTAAACACGGGGATTTACATCCTGGAACCCGAGGTACTGGAGCTGGTGGAACCGGGACGCAAGGTAGATTTCAGCCAGGACGTCTTTCCCGAACTGCTCCGGCGCGGAGCGCCGCTGTTCGGGTACATAGCCGAAGGTTACTGGTCTGATGTGGGCAGCCTGGAAATCTACCGGAAAGCTCAGCGAGACTGCCTTGAGGGGAAGGTAGGTATCGAGCTGCCTGAAAGCCACGCCGAGGGGATCTACCTAGAGGAAGGCGTGAAACTCGACCCCACTGCCAGTCTGGAAGGCCCCCTCTACATCGGACGCGGCAGCCGCATCGGGCCCGATGCCTACATCGGCCCCTACAGCGTCTTGGGGCCCTTCAGCCAGGTTGACGCTGGGGCTAGTCTGAAGCACGCTCTCCTCTGGCCCGGGGTACGGGTGGGCAGAGGTGCGCGACTGCGCGGCTGCGTCTGCGGGAAGAACGCAGTCATCGAACCGGAGAGCGAGATCTACGAGGGTGTGATCCTCGGCGACAAAGTGCGGGTCGGGGCCATGAGCACGATCTACCCCAAAACCAAAGTCTGGCCGGAGAAAATCATCCCCAGCGGCAGCCGGGTTGGCCGTTCGGTGATCTGGGGCAGCCAGGAGCAGCGGCCGATCTTCACCAAGTTTGGCCTCGCGGGGGATATCCGGGGAAGCCTGACGACAGAGACGATCACCCAGTTTGGGCTGAGCTACGCCGCGTTTTTGGGTGAAGGGAAAAAAGCCCTGGTAACGAGCGGCTTCTCTGGAACGGCCGACCTGGCCAAGCAGGCCTTGGTGGTAGGTCTGCGGGCCGGCGGCGTGCATGTTCACGATGGGGGCCAAGTGGCAGGGCGGCTGACCCGTTTCGCCGTTCAGGCTCTGGCCATGGACGGTGCCCTCCACGCGACCTCCCATCCCCAGGATCCCATGGGGGTTGTGATCGAATGCTGGGACCGCAGAGGTTGGCCGCTGTCCAAAGCCGATCAGCGCAAGATAGAAGGGATCTACGTGCGGGAAGACTACCCCCGCTTCGGCGGAAGCGACGTGGGCGAGTTCATCCAGGTAGCTGGGCTGCGCAAGCGCTATCTTAAGCATCTGGTCAAACACTATCCCTGCGGCTCCCCTGGCTTCACCGTGGGGCTCAAGGTGGAGCCGGCTGACGATCCACTGGGCGAGCTGATCCGCGACTTCTTCCTGCTGGGCGGTTATGTGGTCGTCCCCGATGCGGTGCCCGGCGCACCGACTGTGGTGGTGCAGAGCCAGGAATGGTTTATCCTGGACGAAAACGGCAACCGCCTGTCGGAACAGGATTGGTGGAAGGGCTTTGTCCTGGCTCAGCTGAGCAAGGAAAAACGAGGAGTTGCGCTCCCCGTCAATCTTTCCGAAACGGTTGCCGAGACAGCTCGCGCTAACGGGCTTCAGGTTTGTGTGACCAAGCTCGAGCCCCTGTTCTGGATGGAAGCCGCCAGCGAACTGGGCAACCACAGCGGCGGTGAGCAGGGCGTCTTTCCCCATATTGAGCCTCTGGCCAGCTTGGGTGAGCTCTTCAGCCTGATCAGCTCCCAGCAGATTACGCTCAGCTCCTGGCAGGAGAAAACCCATATGAAGACAGCCAAGGTGCCCTGCCCGTGGAGCGAGAAGGGCACGGTGATGCGCAGGCTGATCGAGAATTCCGATCCTGAGCGCACTCTCTATTTCGACGGGATTAAGGAGCACACCGACTCGGGCTGGGCCCTGGTGGTGCCTGATGACGAGGAGCCTGTGTTCAGGCTGTACAGCGAAGCCGGGACCGAGGCTGAGGCTGCCGTTTTGATCCAGCACTACGCAGACTTGATCCGAAGTTATGAAAGGGAGGATAAGTGAAACAGATGGCAGCTGTTCCCCAACCTAAGGTAGCCTTTTTCTGTATGGAGTACGGGTTGGACGAATCTTTTCCCATTTACTCGGGCGGCTTGGGGATCTTGGCGGGCGATATCCTGAAGACAGCCCGGGACCTCGACCTCCCCATGGTTGGTGTTGGCATTCTCTGGAGCGAAGGGTACTCCGACCAGTTCCTTGATCAGAACGGATTTCCCCAGCACTGCCGCCAGACGTATGACCGCTCCCATCTGGAGGATACGGGAGTGACGGTCAGCCTCTGGCTCAGGGGGGAGGAGGTGACCTGTAAGGTCTGGAAGACTGAGGCCTTTGGCAATGCCCCGCTCTACCTGCTGGATGCTGATTTCCCCGGGAGCCCCCACGGCTGGATCACCCGGCAGCTCTATGCCAGTGCGCCCCAGGAACGCGTCGCGGCCGAGATGGTACTGGGCATTGGCGGTGTTCGCGCCCTCAACAAACTGGGGTTTAACCCTGATATATACCATCTCAACGAAGGCCACGCGGTGTTTGCCGGCCTTGAACTGATCCGGGAGAAGATGTCAAGGGGCCTGAGCTTCGACCACGCCTGGGAGGAAGTGCGCCTCCAGATCGTGTTTACCACGCACACTCCGGTAATGGCTGGCAACGAAGAGCATGATCACGGCCTTCTCAAGCACATGGGCGCCTGGGCCGGGCTGGAGTACGACCAGGTGGCCCGCATCGGCGGTGATCCCTTCAACATGACTGTGGCAGGTCTGAGGTTGAGTTACATCGCCAATGGAGTTTCGGCACTGCACGGCGCTACTGCCCGGGCCATGTGGCGGGGGAATCCAGGTACCGCGCCCATCATCAACATCACCAACGCCGTGCACGTAGAGACCTGGCAGCACAGACTGATCCACCAGACCTACAACGTCCAGGGCAACCTCTGGAAGGCCCACCTGCAGGTGAAAAAGAAGCTTCTCGATGAGGTTCAGAACCGGACGGGCGTGGCTCTCGATCTCGATGTTCTGACTATCGGCTTTGCCCGCCGTGCGGCAGCCTACAAGCGCAGCGGGCTCATCTTCCACCGGCCCCATGTGATCGAGCCGCTGCTCAAAACCGCACGATCCAGCTGGTCTTTTCGGGTAAAGCCCATCCTGAGGATGATTGGGGCAAGCAGATTGTGGCCAACATCGCGGAAATGGCCTACAAGTTCCCAGACAGCGTGGTGTTTTTGGAGAACTACAACATGGCCCTGGGAAGACTGCTCACCGCAGGCTGCGATGTGTGGCTGAACACTCCCCAGCGTCCCCTGGAGGCTTCCGGGACCAGCGGTATGAAGGCGGCCCTGAACGGAGTGCTCAACCTCAGCGTCCTGGACGGTTGGTGGCCGGAAGGCTGCCTGCACGGTGTAACGGGATGGCAGTTCGGGGGCGGCTACGAAGGGCCGGAACAGACCATGGTAGACGCACTTTCCCTGTACGAAGTGCTGCTTGAGGAAGTGATCCCCACCTTCTACGAAGACCGGGCCCGCTGGCAGGAGATGATGCGGGCGAGCATTTCCATGGCCATGCACCGCTTCTCCACCAAACACATGCTCACGCTGTACTACAATCTGATGTACCAGCCGTCCACAACCCTGCGCAAGATCAAGCACGATGTCCTGGCTGCCATGGCAATCCAGTGACATAAGCTGATGCTGCAAGCGCTGGAGCCGATCTGGCGCTTGTTTTCCTTTTGCTTCCCGCGATATACTGGAGCAGAAGGAGGGAGCGAGAGTGTACAGCACTGACTATGCACTGCTCAAACGCCAGCTGACAAGCCTGCTTGACGGGGAAGACCATTGGTTGGCCAACTTGGCCAACACGAGCGCCCTGCTGTTTCAGGAACTGCCCGATCTGAACTGGGTCGGCTTCTATCTCTTGATCGACGGTGAACTGGTCTTGGGGCCCTTCCAAGGCAAACCGGCCTGTGTGCGCATAGCTCTCGGCCGGGGAGTGTGCGGAACGGCTGCCCAGCGCAGAGAAGCTGTGGTGGTTCCCGATGTACATGAGTTTCCCGGGCACATCGCCTGCGACGAAGCCTCCCGCTCGGAACTGGTCGTGCCCTTGATCACTGCGGAAGGACGCCTCCTGGGCGTATTGGACCTGGACAGCCCGCGGCTGCGCCGTTTCACAGAGCGGGATGCGGAAGGGCTGGGTGATCTGATGGAAGTGATGATTTCGGCCACAACCTGGCCGGAAAAATTTTAGTAAAGAGCTAAGGATTTCCACTTGACCTAGTTGCCAAGCCGGACGAAAAGCGTTATCATCTAATAAGAATGATTCTCATTCGTGAGAGGTGAAAAAGATGCGCATTCGTCCCGGTATCTATTGGGTTGGTGTGAGAGATCCCGGCCTGGAAGTCTTTGATGTTGTTATCCCCACTGAGTACGGTACCACCTACAATTCGTATATCGTTGAAGCTGATGAGCCTGTCCTTATCGATGGGGTGAAGAAAGAGTTTCAGGACGAGTGGTTTGCCAAGATAGCTGCGAGGATCGATTTAGCCGACCTCAAACACCTGATCGTGAACCATACCGAGCCCGATCACTCAGGAAGCATCGGGGAACTTTTGCGGCGCGCTCCCCACATCGTCGTGCACGGCACCAGGCCAGCCCTTCAGTTCCTGTCGGAGCAGGTGAACATGGATTTCAACAAGCACATCGTTGGCGAAAATGATGTGCTGGATCTGGGCAACCGCAAACTGCGGTTCATCATGGCGCCTTTCCTGCACTGGCCCGATACCATGTGGACCTACCTTGAGGGGGAAAAGGTGCTCTTCACCTGCGATGGTTTTGGATCGCATTTCGCCTTTCCGGAAGGCAAGATCCTCGCCAGCCAGCAGGAGGTGGACTTTACGGGAGCCGTGGAGTACTACTTCGACAAAATCATGGGACCCTTCAAGCCCAAGGTGCGCGATGCCCTAGCCAAACTAGAAGGACTCGAGCTGGAGATGATCGCCACGGGTCACGGTCCCATCCTGGATGTTGAGGTAGATCGCTACATCCAGCTCTATCACGCCTGGAGTTTTCAGGCGCAGGCAGCTGAACAGAAGAGAGTGGTGATTGCCTACGCTTCGGCCTACGGGCACACCAAGCGCATGGCCGAACTGATCGCCGAGGGTGCTTCTCGCAACCCCAAGGTGGAAGTGGTGCTGCTCGATGCTGCCAACACTTCCCCGCAGGAAGTTGAGGCTGCTGTGAGCTCCTTCGATGCCCTGATCGTAGGTTCGCCGACGATCAACGCGGATGCAGTCTACCCCGTCTGGAGGGTTCTGGAAGCGGTCAGCGCGATTACCGCCAAAGGAAAGGCGGCCGCTGTCTTCGGAAACTACGGCTGGAGCGGAGAAGCCGCCGCCCTGCTGGAAGAACGTTTGGAGAAGATGCGGCTGGTGGTGGGGCACCCCGCAGTTAAGGTGCGCTTCTCCTTGACGGAGCAAGACGAGGAGCGGTGCCGGCAGATGGGCGAGACAGTCGCCGCATCGGTGACCCCATAACAAGCGGAAAGCGAAAGACCTGGTCCGATGGGGGCCAGGTCTTGATCTTTTCTGCGGTTATCCGGGGAGAACTACCAGTTTCACCCCGTATTCCCGTTCAAAGGCCGGGGCATGGCGGGCAGCATCGCTGACTTCCAGATCGCGCTTCTGGGGGCCGAACACCCTGAGCTCGCACAGACCCGGGCTGAGGACAGCCTTGAGGTGGGTGACCACTCCTGCCCTGGAGCGGTCGAGACTGTGGGCGATCTGCAGGATAGGGGCCAGCTTGCGGATGAGCTCCAGGTCTTCCGGTACCAGCGGCCCGTGGTTGACATAGTCCATAAGTCCGGCCCGGAAAGGCTCGTCGTGGGAAGCCGCGAGGTATGCCACGAGAACCCGTTCCCGGTGCGCAAGGCTCACAAACCGCGAATGCAGGATGGTGTACAGGGTGTGTTTCTCAAGGCTCTCCACGCTGACGACAATGCCCAGTTCGTGCAGGAGGCTGGCCATGAGCAGCAGGCGGCGTTCCGCACTGCCCAGGTTGTGAAGGGGCGAAAGTTGGTCAAACAGGGTCACGGCGAGATTCGACACCCGCCGGAGATGGCTTTCGTCCAGGTTGTGGTACTCGATGAGATTGTTGATATGGTGGGTCAGCACGCTGAACACGATGGGATCTCTGGGGAGAAGATACCGGTAGAACAGCCCATCACGGATGCTTGCTGCTGTAACCATCACATCGGGGCATTTGGAAGCCTGCAGCAGGCGATGAATGACGCCCAGTCCGGTAACAATAAGGTCAGCACGGGCCAGCTCCACGCCAGGCACCTGGCGCCGCTGCTCCAGGTTCATGGTGCGCAGCTTGTGGTACAATTCCTCTACTGCAGCGGCAGGTATGATGATGCCGTCGGTGAGATCAGGAACGTACTGTACATGGTTTCGGTAGACCCTGGCCAAGGAGCGGAAGGTCCCGCCGATCCCCATCAGCCTGGGGTATTCAGCCAGCCAGGGAATTTGACTGAACGACTCATCGAGAAAAGCTTCAAAGGCCCGGAGATTACTCGGATCGGGAAGGTCTGCCAGATCGTACTTCTCCATTAAGGAGAGAGCTCCAAACTCGAGGGTCACGGAATTGCGGTAGAGCCTGTCCATGATGCCCACGAGCTTCAGCGACCCTCCGCCGAGGTCGGCCATTAGCCCGGTGGTTTCCGTTGCGCTGTTGATGAGGCCTATGTAGCCAAGGTAAGCCTCTTCTTCCCCAGAAAGAACCTGAGTCTGGACGCCGGTCTGCTTGAAAATGCGATCGACAAGCACGCCTCCGTTAGCGGCCTGGCGTACCGCGGCAGTAGCGGCGGCTATGATCCTATTTACCCGGCGCGCATGGCAGAATTTGACAAAAAGGGAAATGGTTTCCACCGCGGTATCAATACCCTGCTCTGTGAGGAGCCCGCCCTGTTCTACACCGCTGCGCAGGCGCACCGTGCGTTTCAGGTTCTCAATCAGGTGGTGGGCACCGTTGTCCTTGACATCTATGATCACCAAGCGGATGGAGTTTGACCCGATATCGATGATGCCAATTCGCTCCATGCTGCACCCCCGCGTCTTCTGATGATCCTATTGTAACAGATTGGGGGGCCGGCGCAAGGGTGCTGGCAATCGATTCCGAATGGGGAGATGGCTTCCCGTTTCCTTGACATAACTCGGCGCTGGCGGGTATAATTTTTGTAAGTAAGAGCATAATTAACCCCCCTTTTTTTGTCATTTTAGCCTTGGGGTCGGACGGTGAGAGCATGGAGATAACGAGAAAAACCGAATATGCTGTGAGCGCATTGGTGGAGTTAGCCAGACACCCCGGAGAGTTCATATCTTCAAAAGTGATTGCGAGCCGGCAGGAGATTCCGGTTAATTTTTTGCCGCAGATTATCGCACTGTTGGGAAGTCAGGGCTGGGTGGCCGGAGTACGGGGCCCGGGCGGAGGCGTCCGGCTGGAGGTAGATCCTGCCCAGATCACCCTCAAAGATGTAATCGAGCTGATTGAGGGCCCAATTGCCATCAGCAAGTGCCTGGCAGGACAGATCGAATGCCCGCGTAAAGGGGAGTGCCCGCTACAGCCCGTTTGGCTGGAGGCGCAGCAGGCGTTCGTCGAGGTGCTCCAGAAGAGGACCATCGCAGATTTGGTGAATAATACCCCCTAAAAGGCGGCCGGGCAGAAGGAAATATATGTCGGGGGGGGAATAGTCCAATGACAGTGAAATCCAAAGGAGTGTCCTGCTTGAAGAGAAAAACACTTGGCATAGTACTTGTTTTGACCCTGATCTTGGCTTCTTCCGCAGTGGTTTCCGCAGCTACCATTGGCTATGTTGATTTTGAGTTCCTGTTCTACTCGCATCCAGAGTATGAGGCGAAGAACAGAGAGCTGCAGGAATCCGCTGAACGGCTCTACAATCAGGCCCAGGCTGAAGCAGAAAAGCTGGAGACTCAAGAGGAAATTGACCAACTTGCCGCCCTCTATGAGGCTCAGTTTGAAGAGATCGAAAACAACGTGCGCGTCACTCTGGTTTCCTTCATTCTCAATGTCATCGAGCAGGTTGCTAAGGAACTGGGGATTGACGTTGTGCTTCCAGAATCCTCGATAATCTATGGGGGAACCAACATAACCGCTCCTGTCGTCGAAGCCATGTACAAGGCCTACGGCATTTCCGTTCCGTCGACCATCAGAGATCTTCTCCAACAGTAGGGTAGGATTTTACCTGTAAAGGTAGAATCTATCATGGCAAACATATATGCGAGGAGAGGTGGATTCAGTGGCAAAATGGGAGTGTACGGTGTGCGGCTACGTGTATGACCCAGCCATAGGCGATCCGACGCAAGATATTCCCCCCGGCGTGGACTTCAACGATCTGCCCGATGATTGGACTTGTCCAGAGTGCGGGGTTGGAAAGGATATGTTTGAGCAACTATAAGGAAACTGAGGAGGAAATCTGATGAATCCAAGTGTTGATCATGATCTGTGTATTGGCTGCGGAGTGTGCGCTGACGTCTGCCCAGACGTCTTTGAGATAGGCGATGACGGTTTGGCCCATGTCAAGGCCGGAGCAGATTGCGAAGGAGCAGGCTGCTGCCAGGAGGCCGCCGATTCCTGCCCGACCCAGGCCATCAGCCTCTAACTGAGAAAACGTGAGAAACCAGCTGTGCAAGCTGGTTTTCTTTTTTGCCAGCTCCGCCAACAGTCTACCTGTTTATCGCCCTCTCGGTGCGGGAACATTATGCGTACCAGACAAGAGGGAGGTGAACTAGGCATGGCGCTGGGATCTTCCAGTTCGAACACCAAGGTTATCCCCGAAGCGTATCAGGCGATGAACCAGTTCAAATACGAAGTGGCGACCGAGCTTGGGATCAACCCAGAGTACAAAACAGGTTATTGGGGCAATATTTCCTCGCGTGAGTGCGGCGCGGTTGGCGGACATATGGTCAGACGCATGATAGCTGCTGCACAGCAGTCCCTTCTCGGCCAGGGCGGAACTGCCGGTTTCAGGGGGCAGTTCCCGCAGGAGCCCACCCAGTAGCTGGCACCGGCAGGGTGCTTCCGCCCTTTTGGGCGGGAGCGCCCTGAAGAAGTAGGGAGGTGAGGCTTAAATGGCCAGAAGACGCAGGAGAAGTAACCAGCTCCTCATTCCTGAGGCGAGGCAGGCCATGGACCAGTTCAAGTATGAAATGGCCTCGGAGCTGGGAATCAATCCTGAGTACCAATCTGGTTATTGGGGCAACATTTCTTCCCGAGAATGTGGCGCCGTGGGCGGCCACATGGTGCGCCGCATGATTGCCGAAGCAGAACACAACCTGATGCGGCAGGAAGGCGGCTTCAAGTAAGGCAGGCCCCCCCGTAAACGGGGGGCCTCACGCGCTTGCAGGGGTTTTTTCTCCTTGTCAAGGGATGCCTTCTGTGGTATATTTAAAGCTGGCAGCGCAAGCTTGGAGAGATCGCCGTGCACAGAAGGTTCATGTTGGAGGCACTTGCGGAAGCCCGTCTAGCCTTGGAGGCTGGGGAGGTTCCGGTAGGAGCGGTCGTGGTGCTGGATGGGGAAGTCATTGGGCGAGGGCACAACCTGAGAGAAGCAGCCCAGGATCCCACAGCCCACGCTGAAATCCTTGCCATCAGGCAGGCAGCCCGGCACCTGGGAAGCTGGCGCTTGACGAATGCTGACCTGTATGTTACGCTTGAACCCTGCCCCATGTGCGCTGGCGCCATCGTCAATGCACGGCTGAGGCGCTTGGTGTTCGGAGCCTACGATCCCAAGGCGGGGGCTGTAGTTTCACTGATGAACCTCGTTCAGGACAGGCGTTTGAACCACACTGTGGAAGTTCTGGACGGCATCTGCCAGAGCGAATGCGCCGGCCTGCTGCAGGAGTTCTTCCAGAGGCTGCGCTAAAACCATGGAGAGGTGACAGAGCGGCCGAATGTGGCGGTCTCGAAAACCGTTGGGCGCGCAAGCGTCCCGTGGGTTCAAATCCCACCCTCTCCGCCATTCCCTTTTTCCATTTCAAATACGGAGAGATGCTGGAGCGGCCGAACAGGCACGACTGGAAATCGTGTAGGGGTGATGAGCCCCTCGAGGGTTCAAATCCCTCTCTCTCCGCCATTTTGACTTCACAACCACCTGGATCGGGTGGTTTTTTTGCGCCCGTGTGGAGCGCATTCCCGCTGGTTCTTGTGGAGATGCTATCCACAAGGGAGGGAATGACAGTGACTACGAAAAACAAGATTGAGGAAGCGATCGCCAACGCTGAGATGCTCGCGGGACAGCTCAAATCTTGCGCTCTGGACACGGATGTGCCTTCCGTCAGGGAGATGTACAACCGTATGAGTCAGCAGGTTGAGGAGATGATCCCGAAACTGCGGGGGCGCCTCGGCCATGTGGTGAGCGAAGAGCCGCAGTACAGGACCTAGGGATGGTGGGCTCAGGCCGCTTTTCTTGACACTTGTGACTGCGTTCAGCTATAATGGAGTTGTCGTGCTAGACGGGGAGGTAGCGGTGCCCTGTAACCCGCAATCCGCTGTAGCGGGGTCGAAAGCCTATTTGAGGGTTGGTCTTGTGGAGTCCGATTTAGGCAAGTGGCGTTGACGATTGGGTCTCACGCAATGGGAATCCATGAACCCCGTCAGGTCCGGAAGGAAGCAGCGGTAAGTGGAAGCTCTCATGTGCCGTGAGGGAGCCTGGTCCGAGCTAACTACCTAGATACCGTCTGGAAGGCCATATTCGAGGATAGGCGCACGACGTTTTTTTTGTGCCCAAACTCGGGCCGCCCGGCTAAAGGACTTTCGCGGCTGGGAGAGAACCAATAATAAGGCACAAAAACGGCGGGGATGGGAGGAAGCGCCTTGGCATACGTGTCTTTGTACCGAAAGTGGAGGCCGCAGACCTTTGCCGATGTGGTTGGCCAGGAGAGTATTGTCACGGCCCTCAAGAACAGCCTGGACCTGGGCCGTGTTTCCCATGCCTACCTTTTTGCAGGCCCGCGGGGCACCGGCAAGACCACAATCGCCCGCATCCTGGCCAAGGGCCTCAACTGCCAGCAGGGTCCCACCTCGTCTCCCTGCGGAATCTGTGCCGAGTGTGAAACCATCGCGGCTGGGACCTCCCTGAACGTGGTGGAGATCGACGGAGCTTCCAACCGCGGTATAGAGAACGTACGCGAGCTGCGCGGGCAGGTCCAGTTCACTCCGATCAACGCCCGCTACAAAGTCTACATTATTGACGAAGTACATATGCTGACCCAAGAGGCCTTCAACGCGCTCCTGAAGACGCTGGAGGAACCTCCGGCCCATGTGGTTTTCATCTTTGCCACTACCGATCCCAACCGGCTCCCGGCGACGATCCTTTCCAGGGTTCAGCGCTATGATTTCGGACGTTTTTCCCTTGAGGACATTATCAGCAGGCTTAGTTCCGTTTCCGAGCTGGAAGGCTTCGCGGCAGAGGGGCCTGCCCTCGAGCTGATCGCTGAACACGCAGGCGGCGGCATGCGCGACGCTTTGAGCATCCTGGAAAAATGTGCCGCCTTCTCGGAGAACATCACGGTAGATACGGTGGCTGAAGTGCTCGGGATTGCCCCCGCCGAGCAGGTCGAGGGCTTTGCCCAGTCGCTGATGGCAGGCGATAAGGCGCGCGCTCTGCAGATCATTGACGAGCTGTACAACCGGGGGAGAGACTTGAGCCACTTTGTGCGCAGCGCCATCACCGCACTGCGCCAGAGCATCCTTAAGGGAGCTGGGGACGAGGAACGCTACCTCCAGGCCATTGAGACCTTGGCCGTGAGCGCGCGTGAGATGCGCTTTACCCAGGATCAGCGCCTTCTTCTTGAGGTGGCCGCCCTGAAGATTATGACCGGTGTTCCAGCTGCAGCCAGTCCCGAGGTGGGGAAGCTCGAGGAAAAAATCCGCGTCCTTGAGCAGCAGGTTACCGCACTCCAGGCGCAGCTGGCCAAGGAGCGCCGGGCACCGCAGGCAGAAGTACAGCCGGCGCCGCCAAAGCCGCAGCCCGTTGCCGTGAGCGACGGAGAAAGCACTGCCTTTGTGCTGGATAACTGGCCCGACTTCCTGGCGCGCCTTAAGGCCGAACGCCTTGTGCAGTGCGAGGCCTTTCTAAAAGAAGGGCGGCCGGTGGAAGTCAAGAGCGATAGGGTGATCGTAGTCTTCCCACGTGACAGGGGCTTCCACAAGGCCAGCATCGAACAGCCCGACCACCGGGAACCGACCCAGCGAGTGCTCTCCAAGTGGCTGGGCAGGCAGGTGCGGCTGGAGTGCCTGTTTCAAGATGAGGTGGAAGTTCAGGCCGAAGAGGCCGCAGCAGCGCAGGATGTTCCCAAGCGGCAAGACGAGCCTGAACCGACAGCGGTGGATACCGCCACAGAGGAGTTTCTGAAAGCAAGCATGGAGACCTTCGGCGGGCGGATAATTTCCAAACCCAAGCAATCCTGAGAATGAGGTGATTTTGTTGGGCATGAACATGCAGAAGATGATGCGCCAGATGCAGAAGATGCAGGAGGACCTGGCTCGCGTCCAAGCCGAGCTTGAGAACATGACCGTGGAAGGAACGGCGGGCGGCGGCGTTGTCACAGTGGTAGTTAACGGCCATCAGGTCGTGCAGGAAGTTAAGATCCAGCCGGAGGCGGTGGACCCCGAAGACATTGAGATGTTCGAGGACCTGATTTTGGCTGCTGTCAACGACGGCCTGCGCAAGTCCCGCGACCTGTCGGCCAGTGAGATCGAGAAGGTAACCGGCAAGCTGAACATCCCAGGACTGCCTCCAGGATTAATGTAACATGTCCCGGCGCTACCCCAAGCCCCTGGCTCGCCTAATTGAGGAACTAGTTCGTCTGCCCGGTGTAGGGCCGAAAACAGCTCAGCGTCTGGCGTTCTTCTTGATCAACCAATCACCTGCCGAAGTTGAGAGCTTGGCTGAGTCCATCATAGAAGCCAAGAGGCGGATCCGTTACTGTTCTCAGTGCTTTCACATCACGGAGGAAGACCCCTGCGCCATCTGTTCTGATCCAAAGCGCAACCACAGGTTCATCTGCGTGGTGGAAGAACCCCGTGACGTGATCGCCATCGAACGCACCAAGAGTTTCGACGGTGTGTACCACGTCCTGCACGGAGCGATCTCGCCCCTGGAAGGTATTGGACCGAACCAGCTGAGGGTCAAGGAACTCGTGGCGAGGATTACCCCCGAGGTAGAAGAAGTGGTACTGGCCACCAATCCCAATGTGGAAGGCGAGGCCACAGCGATGTACCTAGCGCGCCTTCTGAAACCCGTGGGCGTGAAGGTCACCAGAATGGCCCACGGCATGCCTGTGGGAGGCGATCTGGAGTACGTTGATGAGGTAACGCTAACCAAAGCGCTGGAAGGGCGCAGAGAGTTGTAACTTCCTAGCATAATCCACCCCGCTCCGCGGTATAACTAGAACAAGCATGCCGCTGAGGAGGGGTGGTTTTTGTGTCCAAGAGTTTAGCGGAACGGTTTTGGGAGATCGCGGGCCGGTTGCTGGATGATGAGGACGAAGAGTCCCTTTCCGATTTGGAGGAAGAGACAAAGGAAGAGCTGGCAGCAAAAGTGAAATCGGCCAAGAACGAGTGGCTCGGCGCTATCAGTTACTTCAACCAGGCCGTGGAGCCGGAACTAGTTGATCATGCCATCATTTCTCTGCAGGCCGCCGAGCGGAAGTACATGTACTGGCTCAAGCGCCTTAAGAGCCACGCTCAGTCCGAGCAGTCAGCGCAGTCATAATCATGAACAACCTACCATAAGATGTTCATGAGGGACGAACCTACGTGAGGTGAACCGCATGAACTTTATGGTGATCGTTGCCTATGCAGCCGGTGTCCTGCTTCTCTACGGCCTCGGGAGGATACTGCTTGTCCCGCTGCGCACCATCTTCAACCTGATAGTCAATGCGGTGATCGGTGGCGGAGTGCTCCTGTTGATCAACTTCATCGGCAGCTTCTGGGGTTTTCGCGTGGGCGTAAACCCGGTCACAGCACTGGTCGTGGGCCTGCTCGGGGTGCCAGGTGTGATCCTGCTCATCGCCGTGCGCCTGCTGTTTCCCTAGCTCACTGGCTGGATGCACTCGATGCTGTTGTTCCTCGGCGAGTTCACCATTTTGCTGACCCGATGGTAAGCCAAGGGGCGTTCCTCCGGATCGGGCAGCTTAGCAGCGAGTTCCTTGAAGGAAAGGGGACTCAGCCAGAGATTCTCTGTCTCTGGGGTGAGGATCAAGGGCATGCGGTCGTGGATGGGCTGCATGAAGCTGGCCGCCGGTTGAGTGATAATGGTGCAGCTGGGAGTATCCCCCTCCTGCCACAGACCGGCGAAGGCGAAGGGCCTGCCGCCATCCAGGGTGAAGTAGAGGGGGTATTTGCCTCCGTTTTCGGTTTTCCATTCGTAGAAGCCGTCGGCAAGGATAAGACAGCGGTGCGTGTTTACCAGATTGCGGAACGAGGGCTTCTCAGCAATGGTTTCGAGCCGCGCGTTGATCAGCGGCTTGCTGCCGGGCTTCTGCCAAGGCAGGGTCAAGCCCCAGCGCAGCAGCGCCGCCATCCGTGAGCCTTCTGCTTGCTCCCGGGCAGCCGCGTTCCTGGGCAGTCCAGCCTGCCGCGGAAGCACCGTTAGAACCATGTTCGTGGGCGCGATGTTGTAGCTCGGGGTGTAGTCGTAGTCGAAGGGCAGTTCGAGAAGGGAGAAGCGTTCCGCGAGTTCATCGAGCGGGGTGTGGAGAGTGAACCTTCCGCACATAGGCATCCTCCTTTTGCTGTGATCATTCAACGCAGAGGGGGATTCCCCTTGAGAAGAAGAGATTTCGAGCAGAATAATCAACTTGGGTGTTGACATCCGACTATTGGGCATGGTAAGATTCATCCTGTCGCCCCGAGCGATCAGCGGAAAAAACCTTCTGTTGGGCTTAAAAACGAGATCAACAGACAGGCAGCGGTTGACACGGCGGCAGAGGTTATGCTATGATAGACACGCTCCCCAAAAACAGGGAGCGCAAGAGAACCTTGACAACCAAACAGAAATCTTGAGCACACATTCTGTGTTTGAAGAGAATAAGCCATAAGTTTGTGAGCTCCGGACAATTTCAGCTAGTTTCAAGCTTTCAAGAAGATGAACCTAGAGCAATCTAGGATAACCTTTTCTGGAGAGTTTGAT
>DURQ01000054.1 GCA_012840725.1 Bacillota bacterium | reverse complement strand
GTGATCGACACAGATGGAAATGTGACTCGCAGTGCTCAGGATGAGACAGTAACCCTTACTGCCTCTCTCACGCTCAAAAAGGACATCCAGACTCAGGTTGAAGGCGATCCGCGGGTATGGTCAGCCACAGTGACCGTAAAAGCGGATCCTGTGAAGAAAGCTGAGAAGCTTGTCAAGGCAGTGGAGGACTTCACAGGCCCTGAGCGCTACGCACAGGTCTCCGAGTTCGAGACTCTCTTCGAAGACGCACTGAAAGCGGTCGAAGAAGTACCCAACGGCCTTGAGCGGAGTGAGTTGAAAAAGCGCCTCAACATCAAGCGCGGAAAAGTGGACGACATTTACAACAAGCGCTTTGAAGCCGTCTACGACGCGTTGGATCTCGGTTTTGACTCGGTCCTTGAGTTCTTTGACGCTCTGCAGGCCTTCTGGGATGTCGAGCGCGGGTATCTGGATATCTACGTGTACTTGGCGGAGAAGCAACTGCTCGACGTTGTTCCTCCTTCTGATGGCCTTGAGCGCGTAAATTACATCCAAGAGAAGATCGTCGAGAAAGCCATCGACCTCGAAAATGACCGTGACGTTACTCAGGCGATCATCAAGGCTGCAAAGACAAAAGACCTGACAGAGTTTAAAAAGGCGCTCGTTGAGTACGCGGGGTACTTTGAACGCCTTAACCTGGAGGACCAGGAAATCCTTAAGGCTTACATGACCACCATCGCTGAGATCGACCTGAGACTCGTGTTGATCGAAGATCTCCAGAAGATCATCGATGTAATCAACGCCCTCAAGTTCGCAGAGTCTATCGTCTTGGGTTTTGCAAGGCTTGATCCTGACCGCCTGTCCGTTTCCAAGTCCCGGTTGCCTTATGTATCGGACGAGTACGTCGACAAAGACGCTGTGGCCGGTCTGTTTGATGATGTAGATCTCCTAGTCGACGTGAAGGCCGCCAATAACGAGGAACAGTTGTACGCTGCACTCCAAGCCGCCGATTTTGACTATGTCTACGTCGAGAATCTCAAGGAGTATTTGAAGCGCCTGAAAGATCTCTCGCCGTTCGACGAGGACAGCATCAACGGGCTGGCGAAGGCGGATGATCCTATTGCCGAAGTGTTGGAGGAAATCCTGAGTATTTGGACAGAGGAGATCCAAGGCACAGTGAATGGGGTAAACCAGGACTGTGTCGCATCAATCGTGGCGGATATCGTTGAAGAATCCAAAAAAGCCGAACCCGATGCGGATCTTGTGGAAGGCCTCCTTCAAAAGCTCGACGCCGTGACTCCGATATTGGAGTACGGGATCGAGGTCGACTTCGATCTAGAGGATGAAGAGCTGGACTTCCATCGCGACAGGATGCCGTACTATATCTACTGGTTCTCGGAGTTCGAATGCGCATCAATCCAAGATATCAAGTGGGCCATCGAGTTCGGAAACGACGACTACAGATGGGATACATTTGACAAGCTTGTTGTTGAGGTCCGTCCAACCTATGTTCAGTACTCACAGATTTGGTTCAAGCTCAAGGCCTTGAACAAGAATGGCAAGTCATATTGGGGGTTTGACGGAAGCAGTCCTTCAGCAGTTGTCGAGATCACGGGGTGCGACCCCATGAAAGCTGTCTCCAGCTATGAGTTTTCGGGTGGTACAGCCTGGTTGGTCTTAGACAACCCGTTCTATGGAAAGGAAATCGCAGAAGACCTTGTAGCGGATCTGACTATCGAGGTAAAGGACGACGATGGCAAGGTTCTCTACAAGGGCACCGTCACGACCGATCCGTTTACCGTTGACGCGTACCCGACGGGTGTTAAGATCACAACCGATGCCCTCGAGTACAAGACCGGTGACACGGTGAAGGTTAGTGTTGAGTTGCTGTACTCCGTGTGGACGAATAGCGGGTGGGAAGATAGAACCGTCTACACCTTCACCGGCGAAGTCGACGGCGAAGTCCTGATCTACGATCCGTGGTTCGGGAGCGGATACTCGGAGAAGTACAACCGTCGCTTCAAATTCGAACATGGGGTTGGGTCTGTTGAGGTGCCCGCTCGCAAGATGGGTGAAAACCTCACTGTTGAAGTCACGTTTGATGAGTTGGATTGGTATGCCTGGGGTATGAGCGATGAGTTCATTACAATCACACCCGGCGATCCGGCAAAGGTAGTTGCAGAGTGGATATTTGGCGACATTGGTTTGAAGATCCAAGATGCATTCGACCAGTTGACTGACTTCACGGCCACCTCGGTTGAGGTTGAGTTGAGTTGGGCCAAGAAGGCTACCACAACAGCGGGGATCATGCCCTTAGGCAACGATCCCGACAAGGAAGGCCTTGCCTACGTTGACTTTGCAGCAGGCGAGGGTCAGATCAAGTTCGAAGGCTCTGATTTCAAGCAGCTGGTTGACGAGAAAAGCGCAGGCGAGCTGGTCACCATCACTGTGAAAATCACGGATCTGGGTCTACAGACCACACTGGATTACCAAACACCTGTCGCACAGTAGTAGCGGTAGATCGGAAACTGTTACTACACAAAGAGACCTCGCGGGTGAACCCGCGGGGTCTTCTTGTGTGCGCGCATGTCTAACGAGCCGATGGGTTGAAAGAAACCCTATCCCCCAACCAGCGGGAAGGTTACCAGCAGGCAAGGGTGCCACTGCGAACAGCGGGTTTTGGAGGAAGCCGAGGGGTGCCTTGGAACATAACGCAGGTGAACCGAGGTTGGCTTGAAGAGTGGGTAACCCTGCAAGAGATGGGAAAGCCCGATAGCTGGATGACCCTGCAAGTTAGGACGGAGGGCTTCAAGGCAGGGCAGGTAGACTTACCGGGGAAGCCACCAATGTCCCATATGAAGGGGCGGGTAAGTGAGGCGCAAGTGGAAACACGAGGCCAAGCGAAGCATTGGGGGTGGCAGATGGGCCCGTAGTAGATGAACCCCAAGCCTGTGAACCCTGGTAACAGGTGGGAGGCGAAAACTCGGGGGACGTCTGTGCATACAAGAGGCGCTCTGGGGTCAAAAGCCCTTCGGTGACGTGAAGGGGCGAAGAAGAATCGAAGTGAGCAGAAGCGAGCCTGAAACGTACTGTGAGCTGACAACAGCCCCTGGTCGAAGCAACTGTGCCAGCACAGGGATGGAGAAGTGGACGCTCAGCACAATCGGAGGCTCTGGCATGCACAAGTGGTACAGTTTGGTGGGCAAAGTCTGTGCCATGGACGACCTTCAAACACGTCAAGTCCAGCAACGGCGCTCCTGGAATAGATGGGGAGACCGTGAAGGACTATCAGGCGCGTCTTGAGGAGAACTTGGCCGCTATCCATGCTGAGCTGAACCAACACGTACCAGCCTAGTCCAGTGAGGCGGGCGGAAATCGAGAAAGAGGGTGGAAGGAAAAGACCTCATGGCATACCCATGGCAAAAGGCCGGGTGGTCTGACAGGCACTACGCGAGATAATCGAGCCCATCTTCGAGCCAGACTTCCATCCATCAAGTTACGGTTATCGTCCAAAGCGCTCCGGCAGTTGCCAAAGCGGAGCAGTTTCTAAGGCGCTGTGGACTGACTTACCTGGTGGACATGGACTTGTCCAAGTGTTCTGACACACTGGACCATTGACGCATCGTCTCTGTGGGCGGCGGTAGATTCTTCAGGACCGGCCCGCACGCACCGGCCTTGGAGAGGAAAGCCGCCAGGTTGCTCACCCAGCGGCCGCCTATTCGATCTTTCCTTCGCAGCAAGTTTTCTCCGTCGGCCGTGGCGAGGGTGTGTCGTTTCTCGGTGAACGCTCCGGTCCGCTTGGGAATAAGGCGGCGCTCCCGTCGTGAGCTGGAGGTGTCGTTTGGCCTGTCGGTTGAGGGAGGTTTCCTCTCTAGAAAGGGATTTCCAGATGCGTGTCATAGTATAGACATAGTATCAGGGCGACGGTCCCCCGTATTCGGACTGCGATGGGGCCGATGCACAGGCGTAAAGTTCTCTACAAAGGTCACACATACAGCGCTGGCTTTGCGGAGCGCTCAGGCGAGTACCTCCTCAGATTGAACGACCCGGAACGGGGCAGAGTCTACCTTGCCATGTCCATCGGAGGACTGGTGCTCCCCTGGTCAGCTGTGAGGTTCGGATGTCTCCGGCCAGCTGAAGGTGGTGTGTGCTGTTTGTTGGTTATTCTAGCCGTACGAAAACTGGAGTTAGGCCAGGTAGACCAAGGAGTGGAGAAAGATGACCAACGGAAAGGGCGCGTTTTTCACCCGTAAGTACCGCAATGTTTTCCTGGAGCTGGGTTACTCGGAGGAAGAGATCGAGAAGAAGGTTGCCCATACCTTTGAACAGCTGTTCTTTGGCGATGACAACACCCGCATCTACTACCCTGCCGGGGACGATATGGGTTACCTGCTGGACACCGGGAACCTGGACGTGCGCACTGAAGGCCAGTCCTATGGGATGATGATGGCCGTGCAGATGGACGATCAGGAGCTGTTCAACCGGATCTGGAAGTGGACCCACACCTATATGTGGCATGACAGCGGCCGGTACAAGTACTACTTCGCCTGGTCATGCCGGCCGGACGGAACCCGCCTTGCCCAAGGCCCGGCGCCTGACGGGGAAGAGTATTTTGCCATGGCGCTCTTGTTTGCCTCCAACCGCTGGGGGGATGGGGAGTACCCCTTTGACTACAGCAGGCAGGCCAAGCAGATCCTTACCGCCTGTGTCCACAAAGGCGAGGACGGTGAAGAAGGCGACCCCATGTGGGATCCGGCCAACAAGCTGATCAAGTTTGTGCCGGAGACTCCTTGGACAGACCCCTCGTACCATCTGCCCCATTTCTATGAACTGTTCTCACTCTGGGGGCCGGAAGGGGATCGTCAGTTCTGGAAAGAGGCTGCTGCTGCCAGCCGACGCTATCTCAAGCTCGCCTGCCATCCCGTAACCGGGCTTGCCCCAGAGTATGCGGAGTATGACGGCACACCAAACTTCACCCGCGGCCACGGCAACTTCTACAGCGACTCGTACCGTGTTGCCCTTAATGTGGCTCTCGACTATGAGTGGTTCCGGGCCGATCCCTGGCAGGTTGAGCAGTCCAACCGCATCCAGGAGTTCTTTGCCCATGTGCCCATGGATGAATATAAGGTCTACGCGGTGGATGGTACTGTTATAGAAGAACCGGCGCTCCATCCCGTAGGTCTCTTGGCAACGAACGCTGCTGCCTCACTGGCCAGCGATGGGCCCCACAGGAAGGCCTTTGTGGAGCGCTTCTGGAACCTTCCTCTCCGCCAGGGGAAGCGGCGCTACTACGACAACTGTCTCTATTTCTTCAGCCTGCTGGCACTGAGCGGAAAGTACCGGATCATATTCTAAGCGGATCACCGGAAGATTTTCGGTCAACTGGAGAGATGAACTGGGAGCAGCCGGGAGTGGGAACGGCGGATTTCCCCCTCGAGTAGGTGACGCCGCGCCACCCTGTTATGGAAGGGATATGGCGCGGCGCGCACGGCTCACAGTAGGAACTTGCGAATCGCCCACGCCACTCCGTTGGCGCGATTCGACTTGGTTACCCGATCAGCCGCGGCTTTCACTTCTGGCAGGGCGTTTCCCATGGCCACGCCCAGGCCTGCCGCCTGCAAGAGGTCGATGTCATTTTGGCTGTCGCCCACAGCCATCACGTCCTCCATGGAGACGCTGAACTCCCGGCAGAGCCGTTCCACGGCTGCCCGTTTTGATACGCCCCTGGCGCCGATCTCCGCGATGCGTGGGTGGGATGATGTGACGGAAACGCCGGCCCAGGCAGCAACCAATTCCCGGACGGCCTCCGTGGTGGTTGGGTCCGGATGGAAGACCACACACTTGTACCAGCCGCCCTCCAGCTGGTCTAGGTTCAGCTCGTGGCCATGCACCAGCCCTTCATCATTGTATCCCCAGAAGGCACCGCCAACTTCCGCAGCCAGCTCGTACACACGGCGTACGCAGTCGGTTTCCATGTAACGGCGTTCCAGTAGGGTGGCGGGGTCGAGCCAGATTTCGCCACCGTTGGCGAAGATGGCGGGAGACCCGGAGAAAACGCTGTCCCACAAGTCCTGGGCTTTGGGGCGGCCGCGCCCTGTGGCGCAGACCACAACAACCCCCGCTTCCAAAGCCTTCCTGATCCAATAACGTGTCTTGCGCGAAGCTCGGCCGTGGGAGTTAAGGGTTGTTCCGTCAAGATCGAGAGCCAGTAAGCGATAGCGAGCTGCCAATCTAGTTCATCCTTTGCGATTGAAGTGCCGAAGCACATTATTCGCCACAGAGCGGAAATGACCTCCCGGGGCCGAGGAGGTGACCTTCACCGAGGACATCCTGCCAGCGCCACCATGGTGGTGGAGGTTTTGGACATTTTCCATCTTCCTGGTCTTGAGGAAGGTAATCTCGTCTACGGCCTCACCAAGTCGTACACGAAAACCGGCCTTCCCATGAAGAGGCCGGGTCTGTACGAGTATCCGGCCAGACAGACGCAGCGGTCCAGGCAGCTGGATCGCTTTTTGTGTGCCCGGCATGTCTGCCGTGCCGATGGGTTGAGAGGAACCGTACCGCCCAACCAGCGGGAAGGTAACCGCAGGCAACGGCATCACTGGCAGCAGTGGCGTCTGGAGGAAACCGAGGGGCGCCTTGGAACACAGCGCGAGCGAACCGATGTTGGCTTGGAGAGCGGGTACGTGAGGCTCAAGTGGGAACACGAGGCAAACGACGTAGAGGTGGTGTGAAGGGACGAAGAAGGATCGAAGTCAGGAGATGGGAACCCAAAACCTTCTGCGAGCAGAAAAAGCCACGGGAATGGTGCTGGGGAGTAGTGCTGTTGGACAACCCGCCAAAGACCTTTCACTGTGGGTAAAGCGATCTGTGTTCCACATCGTCTATGCGTTCCAACAGCCAAGGGAACCGATCTTTTTCGTTAAGCGACCGTAAGTCATGTGGTAAGTGCAGAAGGGGTTTTGCCCGTGGATAGCGAAGAGTTTTGCACAGGGTCAGATCCCACCATTGGTCGCCGCATGCCCTGTTTCTGTGGAGGTACGGTACCATGAAGCGGACCATCAAGACCAAACCGTACGTCATAGCCCTCGTTCTCATAGCCCTCGTCTTTTCTGCCCTAAACTACTTTCTGGTCGGCTACATACGCACCTTGCTGCTTCGGAGACTGGAGGAAGAAAGCCGCAGCTATGCCAGCGTTTTCTCGCATAGTCTCATGAAGAGCAGGGAAGCTTACCGCGCGATCAACAACCTTTTGGAGGCCAGGCTCCTGGCTGCTACCAGCACCGCTGCTTTGTTTTCCAACGAGATGACCGACGAAGCCCTGCAGGCTCTTGCCGAGTCCATGTCCGTGGACGAGATTTACATCTACAATCCCGAAGGGATCATCGAGGTCTCCACCCGCCCTGAGTACCTGGGCTGGGAGGCGCTGCCCGGGCACCCCGTGTACGATTTCATGATCAGCGGCGCTGAGTCCCTGGTTGAAGACATCCGGAAGGACAGCGAGTCTGACCGCTACTTCAAATACGCCTATGTGCGCCTGGACGATGGGCGCTTCGTGCAGCTCGGCATCAGTGCTGATTCGGTCCGCAGTTTCCTGTCCGCGTTTGAACTGGAGAAGGCACTCGGTGAGATCGCCGGTTTTCAGCTGGTGGACCATGCCTGCTTTGTGGGTCCGGACTTCACGGTCATCGCGAGCGCGCACGATCATGTTGGTCTGCTCGTCGATGATCCTGCGATGCGAGAGACCGTTTTGTCTGGCGAGGTCTACTCCATGGTCCGTCAGACTAATGGTGACGAGATGTACGATATCTTCGTTCCGGTTCACCTTGACGGTGAACTGGTGGGCGTCCTAGTGGTGGGGAAGTCAGCGAGTTCCACATTGGCTGCCCTGCGCACTACCACCCTACTCGTCTTTGGCGTAACCAGCTTCGTGTGCTTCATCCTGGTCTATGTCATGTACTCAAACCTCAGGCATAACCAGGAACTCGTCACCTTAGCCTACCACGATACCTTAACCGGCCTGCCCAACAAGGTTTTGCTGGAAGAGGTCCTGGCTGATCTAGTGGAGCGGAAAGACCGTTCGGGCAGCGCAGTCCTGCTCGTGCACTTCCGGAACCTAAACGACATCAACTCGATCTACGGGTTTGACGCCGGCGATCGCCTCATGCATCAAGTGGGTGAGAAGCTCGCTGCTCTGGCTGAGAATGGAAGACGGTTGTTCCGCTTCTCCGGCAATCGTTTCGTCTTTCTAGTGCAGGGTTACCAGAGCAGAGACGAACTTGTCGAGCTGGCTGAGAAGATCCGGGGGCAGGCAGAGGAGGGTCTCGAACCCATCGGTCACCACCTAGAAGTGGGTACAGGGATTGTGGAACTCGCGAGCGTCCACGGCGATCCTGCAGAGGTGATCACCCAGGCGGCCGTGGCAGTCCAGCACCTGGAGAACCGCAAAACCGGTCCCAGTTACGCTTTCTTCGACGTGGAGATGGCAGCCAAACTTCGGCGTGAGGAGATCATCGCCCAGGAACTGCGCCGCTTTGTGGGCAATCCCGATTTGGGCACTGTCTACCTGCATTACCAGCCAAAGGTTGAGATAGCCACCGGGAAGGTTGTCGGTTTTGAGGCCTTAGCCCGCATGAACTCGCCTTCACTGGGATTGGTTTCGCCTGTGGAGTTCATCGCCATAGCTGAACGTCAGGGACTGATCACCCCCCTCGGTTACTTCGTCTTAGAGCGGGCCTGCAGGTTCATCCAGCGGCTCAAACAAAATGGCCACAGCGACCAGCATGTGGCGGTGAACATCTCCGTGCTCCAGCTTGTCCAGGAGGACTTCCCAAAGCGGGTGGCGGAGATCCTGGCAGAAACCGGCACAGCACCGGAGCAGATCCAGCTTGAGATCACCGAATCGGTGATCATCGAGGACTTCGCGGGTGCGGATGCCAGACTCCAGCCGCTGCGTGCCTTGGGCGTGAGCATTGCCCTCGATGACTTTGGCACCGGCTACTCGGCGCTCTCCCGCCTTGAGGAGCTGCCTATCGACTGCATCAAAATCGACAAGCGGTTTATCGATAACATCATGGAAAAGGACCGAAACCGCTTGTTCATCAAAGACCTGATCTCCATGTGCCACAAGATGGGGCTTGAGGTGGTAGCGGAGGGAGTGGAACACGAACGGCAGCTGCGCTACCTAGCGGAGAGCGACTGCGATATCATGCAGGGGTATTACCACAGCAGGCCGATGGTAGAAGAAGATGCCTTGGCCCAACTGGCCTCGTAGAAAAGACCACCGCCAGAACTGACGGTGGTCTCTTGATGCAAGGGGCTGTCTGAAGACTTAACTAGCCTTGGAGCACAGCCAGGACGATGAAGTTGATGATGAAGAGAATCGTCGATATGGCCAGAATCGGATGGATTTCCTTGGTCTGGCCTTTTGCGATCTTCACAAGGGTGTAGAAGATGAAACCAGCGGCGATCCCGTAGGAGATGCTGTAGCACAGGGCCATGAAGATGCCGGCGAAGAAGGCAGGCACGGCTTCGACAAAATCGGACCAGTTTACTTCCTTGAAGGAAGCCAGCATCATGATACCCACGATGATCAGGGCCGGGGAGGTAGCGGCCGAAGGAATGGCGCTGATCGCCGGGACGAAGAAGGTGCTCAGGGCGAAGAGGACGGCCACGACCACACTGGTCAAACCGGTTCTTCCGCCAACGCCGATACCCGCAGCGCTCTCCACGTAGGTCGTCGTGTTGGAAGTGCCGAAGATAGCACCGATGGAAGTCGCCGTGGCGTCTGCGAAGAGGGCTCTGTCCATCTTGGACTTGAAGCCAGAACTGGTCTCCAGCGCTTTCATATCCTCGGCAGAAAAGATGCCTGCCCGGCGTCCAGTACCGATGAACGTCCCGATGGTGTCGAATGTGTCAGTAAGGCTGAAGGCAAAGATGGTCATGAGCACCATGGGCAGCTTGCTCGCATCGCTGAACAGTGAAATCAGTCCAGGATTCCCAAAGGCCGCAAAGAAGGTGGTGCGCAGCTCGGAAAAGGCCTGCCCCAGGCTGATGGTGCTTCCCAGCTCGGTAACGTTAAAGGGAATACCAACAAGGGTGGTTATAACGATACCGATCAGGATGGCTCCCCTTACATTCAGAACCAGCATGATGACGGTGATGGCCAGGCCGAAGAGGGTGAGCAGCACAGCCGGATCGTTAAACGGTACCAGCTCCGGCACGCCGGCTGCAAAACTGAGCAGCCCGGCGTTTTTGATGCCGATGTAGGCGATGAAGATGCCGATGCCGCCGCCGATGGCGTTCTGCAGGCTCTCAGGGATGCACTTGATGATCAGTTTACGGACATTTGTTACCGTGATCAGGATGTTGATCAGGCCGCAGACAAACACCATGGCCAGTGCTTCCTGCCAGGTAAAGCCGAGACTGAACACAACCGTGAAGGTGAAAAAGGCATTGAGGCCCATACCGGGTGCCTGCGCATAGGGCACATTGGCGAACAATCCCATGACCAGCGTGCCGATGATCGAGGCAGCGATGGTGGCTAGAAAGACAGCTCCCCAGGGCATACCCGTCATCGACAGGATGTCGGGGTTGACCATGATGATGTACGCCATGGCAAAAAACGTGGTCAATCCAGCCAGGACTTCAGTGCGTACATTAGTGCCGTTCTCCTTCAGCTTGAAGAAACTCTCCATTGGCTTCTCATTCCTCCGCCTCTAATTTGGTTTATCTCCAGAGGGTTAGTTTTCCCCCATGGGCCCGGAAAAACAAAAAAACTCATCGAGTGATCGACAAGCTGCAAGGAAACGTCATGAGCGGCTTCACTGAAGCCCTCATTGATCAAGCGCTTATAAGTCACTCATAGCGTAGGCAATATAGGTTGCCACGTAGAGACTCCTGCACCAAATTTGCAGGCTTATATGAGTTATGTTTCACAACACTAAAATACCACATGCCAGGATCCCTGTAAAGCGCGAAGTCTTTAGGGACTGTTTACGGCATTGCAAACTCCAAGCGACCGCGGCTTTCTGGCCATAGAGGAAGACGGGGTTCGATTGGAGAATTAGCTAGCAAACGCCATAGAGGGGGATGGCCATGCAGTACGGCTTTTTTGATGATCAAAACCGGGAGTATGTGATCACGACGCCGCACACTCCCTACCCGTGGATCAACTACTTGGGCTGCCAGGACTTCTTCAGCCTTATATCCCACACCGCAGGCGGTTATTCCTTCTACCGTGATGCCAGGCTGAGGCGCCTCACCCGCTACCGTTACAACAACATACCTCTCGATGAGGGAGGGCGCTGCTTTTATATAAAGGATGGAGCCGATGTTTGGTCACCGAGCTATCGGCCCATGAAAAAAGAGCTGTCCTTCTACCAGTGCCGCCACGGTTTGGGCTGCACCAAGATCACCGGAGCCAGGGGCGGAGTGAGGGTGGAGCAGCTGTTTTTTGTACCCCTGGATTTCCAGGGCGAGGTGATGCAGCTCACCCTGACCAACGAGAGTGGAAAAGCGAAATCGCTATCTCTTTTTTCCTTCCTGGAATTCTGCCTCTGGGATGCCCAGGACGATCAGACCAACTTCCAGCGCAACCTGAGCACAGGGGAAGTGGAAGTTGAGGGCTCGGTGATCTACCACAAGACCGAATACCGGGAGCGGCGCAACCACTACGCCTTCTTCTCCGTGAATGCACCTTTGACGGGATTTGACACCGATCGGGAGAGCTTCCTTGGCCTGTACAACGGGCTGCACGAACCTCAAGTAGTGCTGGCAGGCCGCTCGTGCAATTCTCTAGCCAGCGGCTGGTCCCCCATCGCTTCCCACCATCTCCAACTGGAGCTCGCTCCGGGGGAAACTAAGACGTACATCTTCATCCTCGGCTATGTGGAAAACCCAAAAGAAGAAAAATGGGCCGCGCCGGGCGTGATCAACAAGCAAAAGGCGCACGAGATGATAGCGCGCTTCACCTCCCCGGCCCAGGTTGGGCAGGCCTTGGCTGAACTCCAGGGCTACTGGGATTCTCTTCTCGGAAAATACCAGGTAAAGAGCGGCGAAGAGAAGCTGGACCGCATGGTCAACATCTGGAACCCCTATCAGTGCATGGTCACCTTCAACCTCTCCCGCAGCGCCTCTTATTTCGAATCGGGTATCGGGCGGGGCATCGGCTTCCGCGACTCGAACCAGGACCTCTTAGGCTTCGTGCACCAGGTTCCCGAGCGGGCGAGGCAGAGGATCCTGGACCTCGCGTCCACCCAGTTCCCCGATGGCAGCGCCTACCATCAGTACCAGCCCCTGACCAAGCGGGGGAACAACGCCATCGGTTCCGGTTTCAATGATGATCCCCTCTGGCTGATTGTGGGCACTGCGGCGTACATCAAAGAAACAGGCGATTTCTCCATCCTCGATGAAGAGGTGCCCTTTGACAGTGATCCCCAGAACACTGCCAGTCTCTTTGAGCATCTCAAGCGTTCCTTCTACCATGTGGTGAACAACCGAGGACCCCACGGCCTGCCCTTGATCGGCCGCGCTGACTGGAACGACTGTTTGAACCTGAACTGCTTTTCGGAAGAACCGGGTGAATCCTTCCAGACCACCGGGCCGTCTGAAGGGCCGGTGGCCGAGTCGGTGTTTATCGCGGGGCTGTTTGTCTATGCTGCGCCCGACTTCATCGAACTCTGCCGCCGCCGGGGTTTGGAGGAGGAAGCGGAGGCGGCCGAGGAGCACCGGGACGAGATGGTGCGCGCTGTTTTGGAGCATGGCTGGGATGGGGAGTGGTTCCTCAGGGCTTACGATGCCTCTGGTGAGAAGGTGGGCAGCCGTACCTGCGCGGAAGGCCAGATCTTCATCGAACCTCAGGGTTTCTGCGTGATGGCTGGGATCGGTCTCGAAGACGGACGGGCCCAGCAGGCGCTGGATTCGGTGGCCAGGCTCCTTGAGACAGAACACGGGATCATCCTCCAGACCCCGGCTTACTCCAGGTACTATCTGTACTTGGGGGAGATATCTTCCTATCCTCCCGGGTACAAGGAAAACGCGGGCATCTTCTGCCACAACAATCCCTGGGTGATGATCGCCGAGACAGTGCTCGGCCGGGGCGGGCGCGCTTTCCAGCTCTACAAAAAGATCTGCCCGGCTTACCGTGAAAGCATTTCCGACCTGCACCGCCTTGAACCCTATGTCTACGCCCAGATGATCGCCGGCCGCGATGCGGTCAACTTCGGCCAGGCGAAAAACTCCTGGCTCACCGGAACGGCGGCCTGGAACTACGCGGCCATCTCCCAGGCCATTTTGGGCATCAAACCTGACTATGACGGCCTGCGCATCGATCCCTGCATCCCCCCAGAGTGGGATGGCTACGAGGTGCGGCGCGAGTTCAGGGGCACAGTGTACAACATCAAAATCCGCAATCCCCAGCATGTGAGCGGGGGAGTATCCCGGATCACGGTTGACGGCCAGGAAATCCAGGGTAACCTGCTGCCCCTCTGCGGTGGCGGCGAGCATGAGGTCGAAGTGGTTCTGGGAAGTGAGCGTTCATGGTGAAGTTCATCCACGCCGCGGATATCCACCTGGACAGCCCCCTCCGGGGGCTGGAGCGCTATGAGGGAGTTCCCAGCCTGGCACGGAGTGCAACCCGCGACGCCCTGGAAAGGCTGGTCGAACTGGCCCTCGATGAACAGGTCAGCTTCGTGCTCCTCGCCGGCGATCTCTACGATGGTGACTGGCGCGACTACAGCACCGGCCTGTACTTCCGCCGCCAGATGAACCGCCTGCGGGAAGCCGGAATCCGGGTCTTCTGGATCCGCGGCAACCACGATGCGGCCAGCCAGATTGCTCTGCGGTTAACTCTCCCCGAACATGTGCGGGAGCTCTCCTGCGCTGAACCTGAGACCGTGATCCTGGACGAGCTGGGAGTGGCCCTGCACGGGCAGGGATATGCCCAACGCGCCGTAACGGATAACCTCGCCCGGACCTTTCCCCCTCCCATACCTGGGATGGTCAACATCGGGCTGCTGCACACCGCCCTTGAGGGCAGGGAAGGCCACGAACCCTACGCACCCTGCACGGCCGAAGAGCTTGTTAACAAGGGCTACGACTACTGGGCCCTGGGCCATGTCCATGCCCGGGAGGTGGTACATCAGGAACCCTGGATCATCTACCCAGGAGTCCTGCAGGGGCGGCATATACGAGAGACGGGGCCGAAAGGCTGCACCCTGGTCACCTTGGAGCACGGGAGGGTGACAAGGGTGGAGCACAGGGATCTGGACGTTCTGCGCTGGTGTTCCTGCCCCATCGACTGCTCTCCCGCGGCAGACCTCGACGGACTCCTGGAGCTGGTGCGCAGCAGCGTCCGGCAGGAGATGGAAGCCGCTCAAGGACGCTGTCTAGGACTTCGGTTTGAGCTCTCTGGCCAGACGCCCCTCGACCGAGATCTGCGGCGCAACCCCGGCCGCCTCGAGGCTGAGATCAGGGCTGCTGTCCAGGAGGAACTGGGCGATGGAGGTTGGGTGGAAAAGATCAAGCTGCGCACCTCCAGCCCCCAGAGGCAGCTGGCGCAGGAGTTTCTGCCCGCCGGTTTTCTCCAGCAGTTCTTCAGCACTTTAGATCAAGACCCTGAGCTTCTCGCCGCAGTGCAGGATTGCTTCCAAGAGATGAAAGCCAAAGTCCCCGGCGAGCTGTTTGCCGAGTACCCGGAGCTGGACCTTGAGGATCCCCAAGCCTTCCAGGCCCTGCTCCACGAAGCCAGAAGCCTGGCCGAGCTGGTGCTCAGCCCCGAGGAGGGAACGGAAGATGAGGATTGACTATCTGCGGCTCCCGGCCTTCGGCCTCTTTACGGACGAGACCATCCACTTCGCCCCTGACAAAGGCCTGCACATCATCTACGGGCGCAACGAAGCGGGGAAGAGCACTCTGCTGCAGGCGGTATCCGACGCGCTGTTCGGCATTCCCCGGGACTCAAAAGCGGACTTCATACACCGCGCGGACAGCCTGCGCATTGAGGCCGGCTTGAGCCTGTCCGACGGAACGCAGCTCGCCTTCAGGCGCCGCAAGGCCTTGAAAAAAGCCCTCTTTGACCTCAACGACAGACCGCTGGATGAGGACGTTCTGGCAAGGTTCACCGGCGGGCTGACACGCAGCGAGTTTGAGAGCATGTTCGGCCTGGACCACATGCGTCTCCGTAAGGGCGGCAGAGAACTGCTGGAAGCAGGCGGCAGCCTCGCAGAAAGCCTGTTTTCGGCTGCATCCGGCCTTCAGGCACTGAGGCGCCGGCTGGAGCAGCTGAACAGCGAGGCCGGTGACCTGTTCAAGCCGCGGGGTTCGAAACAGTCGGTGAACAGCCTCACCAAAGACTTCCACACGCTGAAGCAGGAACTGAATGCCGAGATCCTTACCTTCGGCAAGTTCGAAGAGCTCGAAAAGGCCTACAAGCAGATGGGACAGCAGCTGGAAGAGCTGGAGCGGAAGATTGCAGAAGCGGTCAGCTGCCAGCAGAAGCTGAACCGCATCGCCATCACCAAGCCCATCTTTGCCCAGCGTCAGGTCGTACTCGCTGAACTGGAGGAATTGGGCAGTCTGCCGCCACTAGCCCCAGACAGCCGTGAGCGCTTTGCTGAGTACTCCACGGCCCTGCGCCAAGCCGCCGAGGAGAGGCGCAGCACGGTCAGCCGTCAGGAACGGCTGGAACAGGAACTCGCCGAGTTGAGCGTCCCTCAGGAAGTCTTGGCGCAAGCCGCGGCAATTGATGGACTCCAGCAGGGACTGGGGCAGTACCGCCAGGCAGCTGAAGAGCTGCCGAAACTTCAGGAACAGGCGGATGCGAGCCGGCAGAAGGCCCTGAACAAACTGTGGGAACTGGATCCATCTGCCTATGATCTGGAGGGCATAGAGCGCTTCCGCCTGCCTGTGCACCTCGTTGAGTCCGCCAAGGAGCTCGCCCTTCGTTTCGGCGCGCTGGAGACAGACTTGGCAGCGGCAGGGCAGGATCAGCTTAAGACAGGCACTGAACTCGAGGCCACACGCAGAGCGCTGGAGGACTTCGGCCCCCTGGCGGACACGACCATGCTGGATTCCCTCTTAAGTGAGCTGAACAGAGCGGGCGATTTGGAGCAGGCCCGCGACGAAAAACTCAAGGAAGCCAAGGCGCTGCGTTCTTCGCTGGAAATGGCCCTGCGGGGACTTACCCCCTGGACCGGCAGTATGGAAGACCTGGCCGCAGCAAGACTGCCCCTGCCAGCCACTGTTGCCGTCTCTGCCGCTCGCGCTGGTGAGCTGGCTCAGGAAAGGCGCGATCTCTGCCGGGCCGTGCAGGAGCTGCAGAAACAGCGGGACACCCTGGACAAAGAACTGTCCAGACTGGCCGCGACAGGCGGCATCCCGACCCAGGCTGACCTGCAGAAAAGCCGCGACCATCGGGATACCGGCTGGCAGCTGGTGCGGAAAGCCTGGCTGCAGGGATCTGTCGATCAAGAAGCCCGGATGGCTTTTGCCGGGGACAAGTCCCTGGCGGAGGCATATGAACAGAGCGTGGCTGCCGCCGATAGGGTCGCAGACGAACTTCTGGCCGCTTCTGACCGGGCTGCTCGTTATCAGGCGCTCAAGGAACAGAAGGAAGGGGTCGAACAGGATCTGCGCCAAAGAGAGGCAGAACTGGCGGGTCTGGCCGAAAGGGAGCGCGCCTTTGACGAAGAGTGGAAAGGGCTTTGGGAGCCGGTGAAAATCGAGCCACGCAGCCCGGAGGAGATGAAGCAGTGGCTTGAGCTAACCCAGAAGCTCTTAGAAAAGTACCAGCAGGCCTTGGCGGCAGAGCGGGATGCAGCCGGACTCGAGGGCAGAATTCAGCACTTCACCCAGAGGCTGGAAGCTGCCCTAAACGATGTGGGTCAGCCAGCTCGAGGCGGCCTGTCCGAACTGAGGACACAAGCAGAGGCTTTCTGCCAGAAAGCACTGCAGCGCCGGGGCGAACACCGCCTCCTGATCGAACGCCTGCGTGAGCAGGAAGCGGAGGCGGAAAAGGCCAAAGCGCGCCTTGCTGAGCTCTCATCGGCCCGGGAGACCTGGCAGCAGGAATGGCAGGGGCTGCTGCAGACAGTCGGCCTTCCGCCCGCAACTACAGTGCAGGGCGCTGAACAGTTCTTCACCGCGGCCGCTGAGCTCCTGGACCTCGTGGAGAGGCTGCGGGAGGCAGAGGGAAGGGTGGAGAAGGCGGCAGTTTTCACAGCCGCGTTCAGCAGGAAGGCAGCGGAGGCTGCCAGCCAGATCGGCTTGGATCCCGAGGTTTTCACTGCCGACAGGTTGGTGGAGACTCTCGCCGAGTTGAGCCGGGAAGCGACCAGTGCTCAAGCCGCCCGAAGAGAGAAGGAAAGGCAGCTGGACGCGGAGAAGCAGCGCCTCGCGGAACTCGATCTTGAGCTGGAACGGGCCAAGACGGGGCTGGAGGATTTGATGGCTGAAGCGGCGGTACAGACCCAGGAAGAATTGGCCGCACTGCTCGACCGGCAGGAGAGGCAGCGGGAGCTGAAGCAAAGGCTTGGCGAACTCGAAGACCAGCTGCTCCTCAGCGGCGGAGGGCTGTCCCTGCCGCAGCTGGCGGCCGAGGTGCAGGAGGTGGAACTTGATTCCATCGCCTACCAGTTGGAGCGCCTGGAGGCGGAGATCCAGAGCTGGCGCCAGCAGAAGAACGACCTCCACGAGCGCTTCGGAGTGATCAAAAAGGAGTATGACGAAAAGGTGGAGGGAAGCCAAACGAAGGCCGCCCAGGCTGCCGAAAAGGCCCAGGAGACCCTGGCCAGCTTGGCTAAGGCCGCCGGGAGATACCTGCAGCTGCGGGCTGCTGGCCTGATCCTTCAGCGGGCGGTGGAGCGCTATCAGGAAGAGTACCAGGACCCGGTGCTCAAACGGGCTGGACGGCTGTTTGCTCAGCTCACCGCCGATCACTTCCAGGATCTGGTGGCGGACTATGATCAGCAGGGCAGGCCTGTCATCAAGGGCCTGCGGGGAGGAGACTTGGTCGGAGTGGAAGGGATGAGCGATGGTACTCAAGACCAGCTCTATTTAGCTCTCCGTCTGGCTGCGATCGAGAACTTCCTCGATCAAGGCGAACCTCTGCCGTTCATCGCCGATGACCTGCTGGTCAACTTCGATGACTTCCGGAGCGGGGCAGCGCTAGGTGTCCTCGCCCAGCTGGCCGAGAGGACGCAGGTTATTTTGTTCACCCATCATCTGGCCTTGGTGCAGCAGGCCCAGAGCATCCTGCCAGCGGACAAACTTGCCGTCCACTGCTTGGGAGAAGTCCCGGAGCAGATGCCCCTTCTCTCCCAGCAGCTTGCATGAATTCACGCCGAAATCTGAGCTGGGGCAGGAGGACACTGGTTGATGTGGAACTAACTTGAGTGGCAACATTGTTTTTACCGTTGGAGAGGGGCGTTAGCATGCCGGGGAAGATTCTGATCGTGGGAGACTGCCTCCCAGGCCTAGAAGAGCAGCGAGGTGCCCTGGGTGGATTCGAGACTATCGCGACCAGTACCGTGGCAGAAGCTGCCGCCGAGATTCAAAAGAACAGCGATATCTACTTGATCGTTATCTGCCGCCAGCAGGGGGACCTCGATGGCTATGATCTGGCCAAGCAGCTGGAGGCCGCCGTCGGTCCGCTCAGCATCCCGGTGGCGCTGATCAATGACGAAGAGGGGCTGCAGCAGGCGCTCACCAGCGCTCACCCCCACCACGCCGCCCTCCTCAATGCCATTTTCAGCCAGCATTCGCTGGGTATCGCAGTAGGATTGTCCGCAGAACCTGCCGATGCTTACGACAGCTTCTTTCCCATTGTCAACCAGGCCTTTCTCCGCATCACAGGCCGTTCCCGGGTTGATCTGACCAAACTTGGCTGGGAAAAGGTGCTCCATCCAGAGGATGCGGTTCAAGGCAGTGTTCAGCAGCGGCTGCTGGAGAAGGGCCTTATCTCGAATTACAGCATGGAGCAGCGCCTGATCAAGCCCGACGGATCTCTGGTCTGGGTGGAGATGACGGCTGCACCCTACGAGCTCCCTGGGAATGCAGGAAGAAAGACCATCCTGCTCATCAAGGACATCACCGACCGCAAGAAAGTGGAGGAACGTCTTTCCGAGAGCGAACGCAGTAAGGGAGTCCTGCTCAAGAACCTTCCCGGCATGGCCTACCGCTGTCTCCTGGACCGGGCCTGGACCATGCAGTTTGTTTCGGAAGGCTGCGAGCCTCTGACGGGCTATCCCGCAGAAAGCCTGCTGTACAACCGCGACCTGTCTTTCAACGATCTAATTGCGCCCGAATACCGCGAGGCTCTCTGGGAGAAATGGCAGGAAGTGCTGCCCGAGAAGAGATCTTTTGAGTATGAGTATGAAATCATCACTGCTCGCGGCGAGCGCAAATGGGTTCTGGAGATGGGTCAGGGTGTCTTCAATGACCGCGGTGAGGTGGAAGCCCTCGAGGGGATCATCATAGATATTACTGAGCGCAAACAGAGTGAACTCCAGCTCAAGAGGATGAGCGAGCTGGATATGCTCACGGGGCTGCCTAACCGCCGAGCTCTGCGGGCGGTGATGGATGAGGACGGCAAAAGCGGGCGTTACCCAAGCCGTGCCGTAGTCCTCCTCAACATGCGCAGGATCAACACGATCAACGCGATCTACGGCTTCAGCTTCTGCGAGTTTCTGTTGAGAAGCGTAGCCCAGCGCCTGGCCGCCCACTGTACCCCAACCCGCAGCTTGTACAACGCTGCCTATGGCCGCTTCGCCTTCTACATCCAGGAACCCCTCAGCCGGGGCAAACTGGTTCAGTTCTGCGCTGAACTGGTCGAGACCCTGAAGAGCGTGGATATTGTCAGTACCTACGGCTGCGGCATCGGCATCCGCCAGATCGAGGACGAGGCGGTTGAGCCAGAGGACTTGATCCACCACGCGGGGATCAGCGCCGAGCGTGCTGATCGCACGAGGCCCTTTGCCTACCGTTTCTTCGACGAGGACATGGCCGCGGAGCTGAACAGGCTGAGCGAGATCGAGGAGATTCTCTTCGATGTGGCATACGGAGGCCGGGAAGATGCCCTCTTTTTGGAATACCAGCCGATCATCGATGCAGACACCGACGAGATCTACGCCTTTGAGGCGCTGGCGCGGCTGGACGGGGGAGCTTTGGGCATCGTTTCTCCTGGCGAGTTCATACCCCTCGCTGAGGAGAGCCAGCTGATCGTACCCATCGGCAAGCAGATTGCCCGCAAGGCCTGCGCCTTCCTGCGCGTCCTGGAAGCCAGGGGGCACAAGGGTCATACCATCTCCATCAACGTCTCCGCCATCCAGCTTGCTCAGGATGATTTTGTCGACGAGGTTCTGGAGATCATAAGTGAAGCGGGCATTGAGCCCTCCCAGCTCTGCCTGGAGATCACCGAGTCTGTTTTTGCCCAGAACTACGCATCTATCAACGAGAAGCTGGCCGTTCTGAAGCAGGTTGGCATAACTATCGCCATCGACGATTTCGGCACGGGTTATTCGTCGCTTGCACGGGAACAGGAGCTGAATGTGAACTGCCTGAAGATCCACAAGAGTTTCATCGACCGCGTCACGACGCCGGAAGGAAACCAGGTCATTGCAGGAGATATTATCTCCATGGCCCACCGCCTTGGGCACAGCGTGGTCGCGGAGGGCGTGGAGCAGGAGGTTCAGAGGGACTACCTCATCAAGCACAACTGCGATTTCCTCCAAGGCTTCTTGTTCTCCAGGCCGGTGAGTGCGGCAGCTGCTGTCCGCTTGCTTGACGAACGGTACGCCCGCCCATAGAATAGGGACAGCAGAAGAGGGTTCCTAGCTGCCGGCAGCAGCCTACAGCTTTTTTGGCGCGTCTGCGAAAGCAACGCCACCTAAAGCGCTGCTGGGAGCCCTTCTCACCCTTTAACCCCAAGAGCGATTACATCAAGAGCGAGGTGGTTGGTTGAACATACTTGTTAGTTATCTGAAAAGCAACACCCAAGCTGTTTTACCGATTGTCATCATCGTCCTCATACTAAACTTCACCCTGGCGCCGCTGACCGCCCCGGTCTTGCTGCGGTTTCTAGCTGGTGCCGCAGCGCTCATCGTAGGACTCTCGGTCTTCTTTGCAGGTGTAGATCTCGGCATCTCACCCTTTGGCGAAAAGACCGGTTCTTCCCTCGTTAAGACAAGCAAACTGTGGATCTTCCTGCTGGCAGGAGGCCTGCTCGGCTTTTTCGTATCCATGGCGGAACCAGGCCTGCTGGTGTTGGTCGGCCAGATAGAGTACGTCACCGCCGGGGGTATATCCTCTTCACTGCTTCTGGCAGTGATCCCAGCCGGGTTTGCCATCATGATCGCCCTGGGCTATGCCCGGGTCTTTCTCCACACCTCCATGCGGCTCTTTTTCACCATCGCCTACGCGGCCATCCTTGTGCTCGCATGGATCACGGCGCGCAGTTCGCCCGAGTTCCTGGCCATCGGCTTTGACTCCTCGGGCTCGGTCACCGGTATCTTAGTTGTTCCCTTCATAATGGCCCTGGCCGTGGGCATCTCCAAGCTGCGCAAGGACAGCAAGCAGGCGGAAGAGGACAGTTTCGGCCTCGTTGGTGCAGGCGCCGTAGGTCCCATCTTGGGAGTTATGATCATGAATATCCTGAAGCCCATCAGGGAATACCCACTGATCAGCCTGGAACCGACCACGGCTGAAGTGGGTTCAGTTATGGGCCCCTTCTGGGGTGTGGCGCCGCAGGCGGTGCGCAGCAGTATTGTGGCACTGCTCCCGCTGGCCGTCTCCTTCCTCATTTTGCAGCGGGTTCTTCTCAAGTTGGAGAAAAAGCAGTTTCAGCGCATGCTGAAGGGTTTCATCTACACGCTGCTGGGCACGTTTCTGTTCTTCGTGGGCGTGGATGGAGGCTTCATGGAGCTCGGCAGCCAGCTGGGTTATCGTCTGGCGTCTCTGGACAATAGGATCTGGCTGCTGATGACTTCCTTTGCCTTGGGGTTCGTCACAGTCTTGGCCGAGCCTTCCGTTTATGTGCTGAACCGCCAGATCGAAGAGGTGACTGCTGGTTCGGTGAAGGGCCGCGTCGTCGCCCTTTCGCTGGCCTCCGGGGTTGGACTGGCAATCCTTCTTTCTGCAGTCCGCATACTGCTGCCAGGGCTCACCCTCTGGCACCTGCTGCTGCCCGGGTACGCAGCAGCCCTTATCCTCCTGCGTTTCGCACCCAATCTGTTTGTGGGCATAGGCTTTGATGCGGGGAGCGTGGCAACGGGCCCGCTCACGACCACCTTTATCCTGGCGTTCATCCAAGGGGCAGCCGGGGCCTTTCCAGGAGCGGACCTCTTGCGGGACGGGCTGGGCATGATCGCGCTCGTTGCCATGGCTGGAATTGTGACGCTGCTTGCTCTGGGTGTTCTCTTTCGGGTTCAGTCCAAGTGACAAGGAGTTGAGGTAGATGACTGCACCGAACACGGGCGGCAGACAGTATGAGCTGCTCTGTGTGATCGTGGACTTCGGTCTCGGCAGCAGAGTCGTGACCATGGCCAAAAAGAACGGCATCAGCGGGGGAACGATCGCCCTGGGCCGGGGGACCGTGACCGGGCGCCTGGCAGAGCTTTTGGGCTTAACAGATACCCGCAAAGAGATCGTGTTCCTCGTTGCCGAAAAGCTGCTCGGCCGCAATGCTCTTAAGATGTTCGCCGACGAACTGCATCTGAAAAAGCCCAAGCACGGCATCGCCTTCTCCATGCCATTGGGCGCGTTTCTCGGAACCGGCAGCTACGCTTACGAGTTTAGGACCCAGGATGGAGGTGCAGGCAGCATGTACCGAGCAGTCTTTGTCGTGGTTGACAAAGGAAAGGGCGAAGCGGTGATGGATGCGGCGAAGGCCGCCGGCGCCAAGGGCGGCACGATTATCAACGCCCGCGGGTCCAGCATCCACGAAACCAGCAGGTTTTTGAACCTGGAGATAGAACCGGAGAAGGAAATGGTGCTGATCTTGGCCCGTCCGCAGCTGGCTGACAAGATCGTGTTGGCGGTGCGGGACGAACTCCAGATCGATGAGCCGGGTAAGGGCATCATCTTCGTCCAGGAGGTGCAGGAGGTCTATGGAGTGGTTGAGGACTGAAAGGCAGTCGGTCCTGTGCTGTAACCTGGCAGTCCTGATCCTCGCGCTGGGCGCTGCCTTCTCCACCAGCTTGGCCGCGGAACCGTTGTACCAGGTAGAAGTGGTGCAGCGCTATCCCCATGACAGCTCCGCTTTCACTCAGGGGTTGTTCTTCTGGAACGGATTTCTCTACGAGAGTACGGGGCTCTATGGAGAATCGTCCCTGCGGCGCGTGCGCTTGGAAGATGGCGCAGTGCTGCAGAGCGTTGAACTCGATGCCGGCTTTTTTGGGGAAGGCGCGGCTGTCCTGAACGGAAGGGTTTTCCAGCTGACCTGGCGCGAGGGGACGGGCTTGATCTTTGAACTGGATAATCTGGAGAAGGTGGGCGAGTTTACCTACCAGGGAGAAGGGTGGGGCCTGACCACCGATGGAACTCACCTGATTATGAGCGATGGTTCCAGCGTTCTCCGCTTTCTCGATCCCGAGACCCTGGAAACAGTGGGCCGCGTACGGGTGAAGGCTGCTGGCGGAGATGTTCTTTTCCTAAATGAACTGGAGTATGTGGCGGGAGAGATCTGGGCCAATGTCTGGTTGACCAGCCGGATCTGCCGGATTGATCCATCAAACGGCGAGGTTCTGGGCTGGATCGATCTTTCCGAGCTCGCCGCCGAAGAACCGCAGAAGAACCCAGGGGCCGATGTGTTGAACGGGATCGCTTACGACCCAGATACGGGGCGGATCGTTGTCACGGGCAAGCTCTGGTCGAGCGTGTATGAAATTGTGTTGATACAGCCAGAAGACTAGCCAGTGGTTCCGGCAGGGAAACCGCTTGGTGTTGGTGAATAGGTGCAGCAGATATTCCGGGGGTAAGAAGGGTTGCGGAATGAAGGCCAAGCAGCGCAGGGTGGTGCCTTCAGACAGGCACAACCATAATATTGTCATGGCCATTTTAGTGCTGCTGATCTGTGCTGCCAGTGGTCTCGCGTTCTGGTGGTCTTTTCAGCATGTGGCCGCCATCTATCTGGCTGAGACGGAACGTGCCGTAGCCGAGATCAAACTGGACTTTCTGCAGACGACCGTAAAGAATCTGGTACGGGAAATCGACGCTCTGAAAAAGTCTGAAGAGCTGGCCTGGCAGACCCTTGTCCAGGACCGGCACAGGCTGCTGGAGCTGGGCATGGATCTCTCAGAGGAGGATTTCCCGCGCTTTTTAGCGTCTCTCATGGAGGCTGAACCCTCCCTTACTGCGGCGCTCTGGAACCGCGCCACGGGTGAGATCATCTACCAGAGGGGACAGCTGCAGGTGGACGAGCCCTTCGAGGACCTGCTGTACTATGATGGACTCGCGCAGGGTGAGTTAGCTGCTCTGTGGGGTGTACCCAGGAGCGCGGTGGACGCCGCCATAAAGGATCGAATACGGCAGATGGTTGCAGAGCTGGAACTGGGCAGCGGAACCTGGGTTTCCATCAGCCAGGCACCACCAGGTCCCGAAGGCGGTGACGAGCTTGCCTACACCCAAAGGTTAGAGGACCTGAACCTGGTGATCGCCATGGGGGTTCACAGAGAAGAACTGGAGCGCTATGCGGAAGAAACGGCCCAGGCCGGCGGCAAGCTGGCCGTTCTGCTTTCCCTGCGGCTGGTGCTGATCTTGGTGCTGGTGGTCGTAACCGCGTTGGGCCTGGTGCTGCTCGCCGAATACCTCTATTTCCGCAGCCACACAGCTCAGCTTGTTCAGGAGGTAAGCATCGATCTCCTCACCGGCGCCAAGAGCCGTCGGAGCGGAGTTGCGCTGCTGGGTTCGTCATTTGAGGAGTTCCAAGCGGGGGAAGAAAGCCCTGTGATCTTCATGTGCGACGTTGACAGCCTGAAAAAGATCAACGATACCTTCGGGCACTCGGCAGGGGACCAGGTCCTGCAGGCGCTGTCCGCCGAAGTGGAGAGAGTGGTTGGGAGTTCTGGCGAGGTGATCCGCTGGGCAGGCGATGAGTTCGTGATTGTGGCTCCGAAGGCCAACGAAGAGAAGCTGGCTAAGCGGATCGTTCGATCCGTCTCCGCCCTCGAGTTCCAGTTTGGAGGAGAAAGGGTCCGGACCAGCATATCGCTGGGGGCTTCCCGTTTCCAACCCGGCGATGCCAGCTACCTGGACGCCTTGAACAGGGCCGATAGGCGGTTGTATGAATTTAAGCGGGTGACCAAAGCCCGCGGAGAAAAAGACGCTTAAGGGGGATGCACCATGTGGAGCTCGTTTTTGGATCTGGCCGCTGCCCGTTATTCGGTGCGCAGCTACAGCCAGCAGCCCGTGGAAAAGGAGAAGATCCTGCGAGTCCTGGAAGCGGCCAGGCTGGCGCCCAGTGCCGTGAACTACCAACCTTGGCGCTTTTTTGTGGTCACTGACCAAGACCTAAAGGAAGAAATCTGGGAGGCCTATCGCGGTGAATGGATGCGCACGGCACCGGTGATCATCGTGGCCTGCGGGGACCATGGGCAGTCCTGGAAGCGCCGTGATGGCAAGGACCACTGCGATGTCGATGTAGCCATCGCCGTTGATCACCTGATCCTGGCCGCAGCCGAGCTGGAGCTGGGAACCTGCTGGGTGTGCGCCTTCGATGCTGATAAAGTGCGCAGCGCTCTCAATCTGCCGCAGAATCTGGAGCCCGTTGTGCTCATCCCTCTGGGATACCCGGGCGAAGGACCGGTTCCTGTGAAGAAACGCAAGAACCTTGAAGAGATCGTAACCTGGAACCGTGGGGATTAGAGCCTGCGACGGCGAGGAATCATCCAGGTCTGTCCACAGTGCGGCGCCACGGCACACTTGGAATGCTGGAGGGCTGCAGGTAGGTGCCCGCAATGCGGGTGGCAGGAGAGCTCTGAACCGACAAAATAGAAAAGCCGGGCATCTCAGATGGTCTGAGTCCCGGCCTTTTCCTCAGCCAGCTGCGATCTGCGATTTAACTGCCTGCACTGCAGCCTCGTAGTTGGGGTGAGAAGATACTTCATCCACGTATTCCACGTAGCGGATAATGTTGTCCTGATCAAGGAGCAGCACTGCTCGGGCCAAAAGGCGCAGTTCCTCAATGAGCACGCCATAGGCCTCGCCAAAGGAGGCATCCAAGTGGTCGGAAAGGGTGATGGCTTGATCCAAGCCTGCACTGCCGCACCACCTCTTCTGGGCAAAGGGCAGATCCATGCTGACCGTGATCACCACAACGCCCTCAAGTTTGCTGAGTTCTTCGTTAAAGCGCCTGGTTTGGAAGTCGCAGACCCCCGTGTCCAGCGAGGGGACGATGCTGATCAGCTTGAGCTGCCTGCCGAAATCTGCGAGGGTCTTGGGGTTGAGGTCATTTCCCACTAAGCGAAAATCTGGGGCCTTCTGGCCTACCTGGAGTTCGGGGCCGCGCACCGTCAGTTCTCTGCCTTTCATGGTGACCTTGCGTTTTTCCATGCTATCCCTCCTCTGAGAAGTCAATACTGAGTTCGGCACTTAGAAATGGATTCCTGCTCCGTCTGGCAAAATTGTGCAGGATTGAGGAATCGGTCTCCAGACGGAGGCGAAGTCCAATCCCAGTCCCTCGTACATCGGGCTTCCAGCTGTTAGACTCGGTCTAGGATGAGGAAAGGACGTGAGCGGAGTGTTTTATTCGAAAGTGCGGGCCGTGGAAGAATTCCCCATCGGTCCTGATGTGCGGAGCATCGAGCTGAGCGGGTACAACGGTTCCATCGTCTGGGAACCGCTGAACGGCCAGGCTCCCCGCGTGGTGGCGGAGAAGGAAGTCCAGGGTATGAGTGAGAAGGCTGTCGAGAAGCTGCTGGAGGAAATGAGGATCGAGAACAGCAGCAGCGGTCAGTCCCTGGTGCTCAGGGCGGTGCATCCTAAACGGACGATCGGCTGGTTCACCTTGCAGGTTCGGTTCACGGTGTTCGCCCCGGCCGAGCAGATCAAGGAATTTCGCGCCCGTACCAGCAACGGCAGCATACGCGTGAAAACGCCCGTGGAGGGCGTCCTTGACCTGGCATCCTCCAACGGGCAGATCAACCTGGGGGAAGTAGTGGGGCAGGTCAATGCTCAGACTTCCAACGCCCGGATCAACTTCGCCAAGCTGATCCTGACCCGCCCCAGCACGCTGATCACCTCCAACGCCGGTATCGAAGGACAGCTCGAACTGGCAGGTGAAGGTCTCTACCGTATCGTCACCAGCAACGCAGGTATTCGGCTGCGCCTGCCCCACAGCACGCGGGGCTCTCTTCAGGCCGCCACTTCCAATGGCAGGGTAGAAGCGATGCTCGGCGAGCACCAGCAGGTTGGTGGTAACACTGTGGTCATCAAGCGCGGTGAAGGGCCGCACCTAGAGGTCAAGACGAGCAACAGCAGCATTTCCCTTCTGGGCTACTAGAGCTTCCACTCGCTGGCCTGCTCCTCCACTTCCTGGAGTATTTCAGGATCGGCCTTCAGCGCGGGATTGCTCCGGATCTGCTGCAGGAGGTCCCGAGCTTCCTTTTCTTTTCCATTGTGATCCAGCGCCCGGGCCAGCTGGAGTTGGAATTCCAAGTTCTGCGGCTCGAGTTCCACGGCGCGCTGAGCGTTTTCCAGGGCTTGCTTCTTGTTACCGATGCTCAGGGGGAAACCGGGTGCCTGCTGATAGAGCTGGCTGAGCACCCAGTAGGCCGGGGCATAGTTCTCATCCAGCTCCAAGGCGCGGTCTAGGGCATCCTTCATGGGGCGCACCATGAACAAGCTGCTCAAAATGCCCCTGGTCTGTCCGATCCTCCCGATGAGGGCGGCCAACCAGTAGTGGGCATCGGGAGAGTCCGGAACCAGTTCCACGGCTTTGTCGGTGTACTCTTTCCCTTTTTCGAAGACCCTCAATCTGTCCCCATCGGTCCGGTCGCCCAGGTAGAGATAGGCTTTGCCGGCCAGCCAGAGGGCCTCACCATCTTGAGGCTGCTGGCCCAGGTGTTCTTCCAGCATTTCGATGGCTCTTTCGATCTCAGCCACGTCTTTGCTGATGATCAGGGCATCGACCTGGGCGTAATCGAGGGCGTGCACAGGCAGGGCGAGAAGTGCAGTGAGAACCGCTGTGAAAACTAGCTGCAGGATCAATCTTCGACGCAAGTCTATCACCTCTTCAGTGAGCATTCTCACTTTCCATTTCCCGCTCAGGCGGGATAGTCCTTCGCACTTGCGCTTCCATCTGGTACGAATTACGCGACGAAGCAGGAACAGCGGGGGAGGGAGGCGAAAGAACAGAAGAATTTACTTTGCAGCTGAGGAGCGGTTGTGTGCGCAGGATTCAGAACGTCATCTTTGACCTAGGGAACGTACTAGTGAAGTTCAGGCCGGATGAGTATCTCCTGAGCCTCTTTGACGATGCTGAGCTGGTGGACCGCCTGCATCGAGCCGTTTTTTCCGGACCCGAGTGGTTTATGCTCGACAGGGGAGTGATCACCCAGGAGCAGGCGGTTGAGCGGTTGATCAAGCAGCATCCAGACTTGGCCTCGGAGATCACCCTAACGTTTGCCGACTGGTTCAACATCCTTAAGCCAATTTCGCCCAACGTGGAAGTGGTGCGCAGTCTCAAGAGCTCTGGCTACAACCTCTATGTCCTCTCCAACTTCCACAAAGCGGCGTTTGAGTTTATTTGTGAGAAATACGATTGGTTCAGCCTCTTCGATGGTCTGGTTATCTCTTATCAGCATCAAGTGCTCAAGCCAGAACCAGCGATCTACCAGATCCTCCTGGCAAGCTGTGCCTTGATCCCCGAAGAATGCGTTTTCATCGATGATTCTTTGGCCAACCTTGCTGGAGCCAGCGAGTTCGGCATCAAGGGCATCCACTACCAGAGCCCGGATCAGCTCAGGCTGGAGCTCAACTACATTCTGAAATAAAGGCGGGGCGGCAGATGCCGCCCCGTTGTTTATTCCTTCAAGAAGCGGTCGAACCAGTTGGTGATCTCCTCCAGGCGCCGCAGGCGGGCCTTGGGCTTGCCGCTGCGGCTCAGTTCGTGGTTTTCCCCCTTGAACAGGCAGAGCCGGGCCTCAACTCCGTGATACTTCAGGGCAGAGAACATCTGCAGTCCTTCAGGCAGCCAGCAGCGGTAGTCTTCATCGGAGTGGATGAACAAGGTCGGCGTCTTCACCCGGTCCGCGTACTTGAGCGGTGAGTGCTCCCAGAGCTTCTCTGGATCAGACCATGGGGTGGCACCGATCTGATCGGGTGTGAAGAAGTAGCCGATATCCGTGGTGAAGCCCATTGAGAACCAGTTTGCAATGCTGCGCTGGGAGGCGGCTGCCTTGAACCTCTCCGTGTGACCGATGATCCAGTTGGTCATGTAACCTCCGTAGGAGCCGCCCGTAACGCCGAGGCGGCCTGGGTCGATGTCTGGATAGCGCTGGAGCACGGCATCGGTGAAGCCCATCAGATCGTCATAGTCGATGGTGCCGTACCTGCCCCGCAGGTCAGCAAACTCGTTTCCTCTGCCATCACTGCCCCGGGGGTTGCAGAACAGGACGAAGTAACCCTGATTCGCCCAGCACTGCATCTCGTGGACGAAGACTGTCCCGTAGGCGGTCTTGGGTCCGCCGTGGATGTTGAGGATGGCGGGATAGCGCTGCCCCGGAGTGAAGCCCACGGGCTTCAGCACCCAGCCGTCTATGGTTGTTCCGGGAGCGGTCTCCACGGAGAGATGTTCAGGTTCAGAAAGGCTGCGCTCGCTGCTCACCCAGGCGTTGAACGAGGTCAGCTTGATCTCCCGGCCGTTCGCCAGGGCGTAGAGCTCCTGGAGGGCGAGACCGCGCAGGGCGACAAGCAAGATACCGCCGCCCCTGACGCTGAAGCAGTCCACCGAGCCTTCTTCCGCAGTGAGGCGCTCCACGCGGCCGGAACGGTCTATGCGGTTCAGGTAGGAACTGAAGCCTTCGGTGGTGACGAAGTAGAGGTAACCGCCGTCCACCTGGCTTCTGTTTCTGGCCCCGTAGCGGCAGTCGGAGTTGACTGAGTTGCCGATGCTCGCATCAAAATCTGGCGTAATCAGGGTCTTGGTTCCGTCGGCGGGGTTGATCAGGTAGAAATGGGGATTTTCGTTCAACCCGTAGCGGCTGCCATCTGAACCAGAGCAGATCAGGCAGTCATCGTCCAGGAAGTGGGCCTCGTGGTAGTCGAAGGGTTCTTCTGGAGAGATCCTGCGCACCGTCTTTTCTACCAGGTCGGCCAGGTAGAGATGGTTGGCGATCGGCATCACACCCTGGTATTCGGCGGCCACGAGCACCGCCTTGTCCCTGGCCGCGTTGAGCTCGAAACTGCTCACCTGCATGTACTCCCCTGTTAAGGGTTCCAGAGTGTTGGCTTCTTGATCATAAAGGTACAAGCGTGAGCGGCAGCGGCTGACAAAACCCCGGCCGTTGCTCCAGTAGGGAATCTCCTCAAGCACTTCGTACCTTTTCTCTTCTTCCCGCCTCTGCAGCTCGGCCGACCTTTCCGCTTCGTCCATGCTGTTCAAATCCGGGCGGTCAGGGCTGTACAGGCAGGTGAGGAGGAAGCGGCCGTGGGGAAGGGGTTCGATCTGCAGCACCCGCTGGGGGATGCGGAACGCTTCCAGCGCCTCGCCGCCCGTCACGCGGATCTTGTAGAAAACAGTGAAGTCCTCACCTTTCTTCTGCCTTTCCTGGTCTTTGGGGCTGCGCAGGGCAGAGAAGAGTATCTCTTCGTCGTTCAACCAGGTGAAGGAGCGCTCCTCCCCAAATCCCGTGAGCTGAAAGCATTCTCCGCTCTCGAGATTGCAGAGCCAGAGGTAAGAGCGGTAGCCATTCTTCTCCCAATCCGCTTCATGCACTGCGAAGCAGGCAAGATGTCCGCTGGGGCTGTGCTTGATCTCGGATAGAAACTTGTACTTGGTGAAGTCGTCAAGGCGCAGGGTTTCCACGTTAGATCATCCTTTCCGTGTGGCACTGCCAGTGATCTTCCGTGTTCGCCAGCCTTTTCCTGCCAGGTGAGAATATTACGATGCTGTGATCATCTCGCCAACGTTCATTAAGTTAATCCTAGGATTGAGAAAATGAACACAAACGCTATTGACGCCCCGAGACAAGACCCGTATAATTAGAAACGTAACATAAAACGCACTTGATGAAGTGCAAAAACACGAAGAAAGAGGCGGAGTATATGAAGAGAAGTCTTGTAGCAGTTCTTGTCGTCATGGCACTCTTGGCCGTCGCTGGTTCGAGCCTGGCCGCAGAGCTTAAGTTGGGCAAGGCCGAATGGGCCGCTCATGGAACCAGGTGCTTTACCGTTGCCTTTGTTGTGCTTGAGGGCGAGACCATTGTCGGCGCCTACATCGATGAGTACCAGATGATGGCCAAGTCCGACACCGTTGGCGTTCCCAACGCTGACAAGGATTTCGGCAATGCCTTTGCCAATCCGGAGCAGTGGCTGGGTTCCAAGAAGGTAAACAGCGATTTCTACAGCGCAAACATGGCCAAGTCCGGTTCCACCGTTTCCATCGCTGACAACTTCAAGGCCATCGAGCAGTTCGTTATCGGCATGACCGTCAGCGAGCTCGAAGCTCTGCTGAACACCACCGAGCCGGCCGCTGCCGTCGACATGGTAACCGGCGCCACCCTGGTTGACACCTACGGTTATCTGGCAGCTGTCTGGGCCGCTGCTCAGGACGCTCTGAAGAACTAACGAACTGATTCAACTTCATAGATTACAAGACCGATAACTCACTCCCTCTGCAGGTACGCAGGGGGAGTTTTTCTTTGCCGTCCAAGGACCTTGTCCTTCCAGGCACGTTAAATTTCGCCCAGCTAGGGGCCAGACCCAAGAATGGAAAGGAGACGGTTCTGCGGGGTCGAACTGATCTGTAGATGCCCAGCCGGTGGGTGGAAAACGTGCCGTATCAATTCGTACCCTATACCATATTCCCCATGGCCTCGCCCTTCAAGGCGTTTGCCGTGGCAGTCTACGGCATGCTGCACCGCCATGCCCTTGCACAAACATCCCAGCGCTCTGCATTCCCATCGGCACCTTGTGGTCTGGCTCTTGGTAGAGGGGACGAGCTCAGGTGCGCTGAGCCTGCGCCTTTGTTCTCTCATCGGCTGCTGCGCGAACTAGCTTGTAAATCGTTGCCGCGGTTGGCACCCCAAACAGCATTCCCACGATACCCCCCAAACCGCCGCCGATGACCACGGCAGCAAATACCCACAGCCCTGGCAGGCCGAGGGATGTGCCCATCACCCTGGGGTAGATCAGGTTTCCCTCCAGCTGCTGCAGCACGATGATGAAGACAACAAACAACAGTGCTTTGGCGGGATCTGCCTGGAAGATCAGGAGCACTCCCACGGCTGCTCCCAAATAGGCGCCAAGGATGGGAATCAGAGAGGTAACGCCGACGAAGATGCCGATGGAGGTAGCATAGGGGAAGCCAAAGATGAGCATGCCCGCTATGCAGAGGGCCCCTAAGATCACTGCTTCGGTACACTGTCCCGTGATAAAACTCGCGAAGCTTTCGTTGGCAGCGGCAAGGATTGTGTTGAACCTGGCAGCTGTGCTCGGCGGCAAAAAGGCCTTTTGAAGTTTCTCTGCCTGGGCGAGCAGCCTCTCTTTGCTAGCTAGGAGATAAGCTGAGAAAGCTAAGCCCACGACCAGGTCAAAGAGTCCCGATGTCAGCCCGGAAATCACGGTGAGCGATGAGGTGAAGATGCCGCGGAGGCTCTGCGGGGCATTGGACTTGATGTTATCTGTAATGCTGTCCCAGCTCAAGGCGTCTTTGTCCATCCATTCGCTGACGAAGGACCACTGGTCTTTGTGATCGTCGACCCATTGGCTGATCCGCTCCCAATATCCAGGGAGTACTGCAGAAAGGGCCTTGATGGTATCCACCACCTTCGGCAGCACTAGGGTGATTACCGCCGCAAGGATCAGGAGGATCAGGACATAAGAGAGGAGGAGACAGACGGGCCGCCTTGTTCTGGCGATCCACGGCTTTTCCGCCTTGGGGAAGTAGTGCCGCTCCAGGAAGCGCATGAGTATGTTCACTACATAGGCGATGATGAAGCCCAAGACAAGCGGAAGCACAATGTCGTAGACAGATTTGGCAGCCTTCAGGACCTGGTTGAAATACACGATGACCAGCACCAATCCGGCTAAAAGGATGGCTCTTTTGACAAACTGAGTGTCTCTGGGCCCGTTCACCATTGCTCTGCACTCCCATCCAACCGATTGTGCAACCAGGTGCCTGACGGTGTATTCTAAACGACAGTGCTGATGTCCTCCACATCGTAAGCTTTTGGTAACCTGCCTTTTTGCTGGCTGCCGCTGTTGAACGTGCTTTGAAGATCCCGTGAGGGATGGACCAATTCAGAGGGAGGATTTGTCATGGAAATGAAGGGCAAACCCGAAGTGAAGAAACTTATGGACGAGGATTTGGAGAAGGTAACAGGTGGTGGATCTCGGCCGCATTTCCTCGGCCCATTCTGCCCGGTTTGCGGGCAGGATCTGGCCTACAAAGAGCGCACACCCGATGGTCTGTGTCTGGAGTGCGATGCGGCACGGAATTCGAAGTAGCCTGGCAGAGAGAGGATCGATATGCGAGAAGCATAGACGGTCTTCAGTTCTGCTTTTAGTGGCGTTCAGTCTCGTGGCGGGAAGTGCGGTTCAGGGCCATCAGGTTTGTGCCAAGGCCTGAGATGATCATCCAGCCTTTCATCTTCGTTGATTTTGTGAACTAGGCAGACCGTCAACTGAAGCACAGTGGATTTCAGGGGCTTTCTGCGAAATACGCGGGAAGCTTCTTTTTTGCGCACCTTGAAACACCTTTTCTCTCAGCTGCGAAGCGTTCAGAAAGTTGACTGTGGTACACAAAAAATCAACAAGATGGGAGGAAATTTCGCGTAAGCGTCCAATACTGATCAAAGGTGTCAGACATCAGACCTGTATACAGCCTGCAGGAGGTTTGATATCTGGCACACGCAACAATAAAGCAGAGGGAGTGTGACCGTTGAAGAGGATTGGGCTGCTGTTACTCGTAAGTCTTTTGGTTGTTGGTTTGCTGCCTAACCTGGTATTTGCCAAAGAGCTCACGGGAACGCTGACGATTTGGTCGTGGGGAGCTGGGCATGAAGCGGAGATGCGGGAGAAGGCCGTTGAAGCCTTTGCCAAGAAGCATCCCAACCTGGAAGTCATCCATTCGGTTATTCCCACAGCTGACCAGGTGTGGGATCAGAGGCAGGCAGCTGCGTTTGCAGCAGGAAACGCGCCTGATGTCATCCAGATGTCTCCTGACTACTACGGCCTGTTGACCGAGTACTATGAAGACCTGAGGCCCTATGTGGAAAGAGACGGAATCGATCTGAACGAAGTGATCACCGAGGGCATGCTCGATGACTACTACCGCCCCGATGGCAAGCTGGAAGCACTTCCGCTGCTTGCAAACGTGTTCGTCTTTGCCTACAACAAGAACAGGTTGGCGAGTTCGGTGTGGAGTACCCCACCAACGATTGGACCTGGCAGGACTTCGCCGAAATGGCACCTAAGTTCGTAACTGGTTCAGGCGTCAACCGCACCTATGCCATGGTACGCCACTGGGTACTGCCCAACTTCGCGATCATCTGCCAAGGCGGTGTGCCATATGCGGATGACTTCTCCGACATCTACATGGACAGTGAAGAGGTCAGGGCTGGTCTGGATCTGTTCAGATACCTGATCGTGGAAGCGCAGGCCATTCCCAGCCAGTCTGCGGCTCAAACCATGCCTTCAGAGCAGCTGTTCATTACCGAGAGGGCTGCCATTTACCCGATGGGCGGTTTTGAAATCGCTTCTCTGGCACAGGAGATCGACGATTGGTTCGAGTGGGATGCTGTACTTCCTCCCAAGGACAGCCCCGATGGAAAGAACACCAACATCACCTACGCGACTGGCTATGCCATGTACAAAGACGCCAAGAACAAAGAAGCCGCTTGGGAGTTCCTGAAAGAAGCGTCTTTTGCCAACGATGAGATGGCCATGTTCACAGCCCAGATCGGTATGCCGGCCAACAAGAAGGTTGCCAATGAAGTCTACGCCAAGATGAGCCACGGAAATGTTTCCAACGCCCTGTACCTCAAGGGGATGGAGACCTCCAGGCTGAACATCTGGGGCGGCGCCTTGGCCACCGTTGGCGACATCTGGACCGAGATGTGGGACAGCGTCAACGTTGCGGGTATGTCCGCCGCAGAAGCACAGGAGAAATACGTCCCGCTGCTCGAGAAGGAATTCTTTGAGTTGAACCTCAGCAAGTAGCTCAGTCTTGGATGGAAGGTCCACTGTGACCTGGTAGCAAAGAAGGGACGCTGTGGGAGGCACATACCTAGCAGTGTCCCTTCACCTTGTTGCTTTTGTCTGCTCCTTGATACCGATTTGAAATGGGGTGTGATGCGTACATGTTAGACGAGTTCCGTATGAAACCGAAACGCTTTGTGCCATCTACCGCCAAGGCGAGGAGGGATGCCCTCAGGTTCTATTTCTACATATCCCCTTGGCTGATCGGTTTTTTGGTTCTCACACTCTATCCCATCCTGCACTCTTTCTATTTGATGTTCACCAGCAGTACGCTCACGGACCCCGGTGAGTTTGTGGGGTTGAGTAACTTGTACTACGCCCTTAAGGAAGATACGCGGTTCCTGGTGGTCTTTAAGAACACCTTGTACTACGTTGCCATGTTTGTGCCTGCCAGTTTGGTGCTTTCCTTTGTGATCGCGCTGATGCTCAGTCAGAGAGTCAAGTTCCTGGGCCTTTTCAGAACGATTTTCTACCTGCCCTATGTTACAGCCGGTGTCGCTGTAACCATCCTCTGGGGTTGGATTTTTAACGCCGATTACGGACTGCTCAATTACTCACTATCCTTATTGGGCATCCAGGGGCCCGATTGGCTGGGTGATCCTAGTTGGGCCATGATTTCCATCGTGATCCTGTCCTTGTGGACCATTGGCAATAACATCATCATCATGCTGGCGGGCATTCAGGATATCCCAGAAACCCTCTATGAAAGCGCCCAGATCGATGGTGCGGGCAAGTTCAGATGCATCTTCACCATCACCATCCCCTTGGCCACACCAACTATCTTTTTCAACCTCGTCCTTACGACCATTGGGGCTTTCCAGCTGTTTACGCAGCCGTATGTGTTGACCAACGGCGGGCCCTTAAATGCGACCCGTACCGTGGTTATGCATCTGTTCACCAATGCGTTTCAGTACGGAAGGATGGGCTATGCAGCCATGATCGCCTGGTGCCTATTCGTTGTGATTATGGTCATCACGCTGATAATCTTGGGCAGCTCCAAGAAGTGGGTGTTCTACGGCGACTGATGGCAGACTGGCGATTAACGAGAGCTAATCTGAAAGAAAACGAGGTGCTTGGGTTTGTCAAAGGTTCTGAGAAAGATAAGGGCGAAGAGCAACCGCGTATTCATATACCTTGTGCTTATCGCAGCTGCGCTGATCTGCGTCATCCCGTTCTTGTGGATGGTGTCGACTTCGTTTAAGTCAATGCGGGAAATCTTTATGGTGCCTCCCACGTTGATCCCCAAACGGCCTATACTTGACAATTACCCTAAGGGTTGGGGCTATTCCGATTTCACCACCTACACGAAAAACACAGTTCTTCTGGCAGCCACTGCTACGATCGGCACGGTGTTTTCTTCGGCTTTTGTTGGCTATGGCTTTGCCCGTTTCAAATCGCGGCTTTCCGGGCTGCTCACCGTTGTTCTGCTGGGAACCATCATGCTTCCTTCCCAGGTTACCATCGTTCCCCAGTACATACTCTTTCACCGGTTGGGGATGATCGACACCTACTGGCCCATCATCATCCCGGCCTGGCTTGGGGGCGGAGCGTTTAACATCTTCCTGTTCATCCAGTTCTTCAGGACGATCCCAAGGGAACTAGATGAGGCTGCGGAAATCGATGGAGCCAGCTCTCTGCAGATTTTCACCAGGATCATGCTGCCTACTGTCAAGCCTGTGATTCTGGCCGTGACGGTTATGTCCCTCGTTTACCACTGGAATGACTTCTTCACGCCCCTGATTTACCTGAGCACCACGAGCAAGTACACGATTGCCGTTGGCCTGCAGTTCTTCCAGAGCGCCTACGGCAACATACAGATCGGGCAGATGATGGCCGTGTCCCTGGTTACCCTGCTGCCGGTTTTGGTGACGTTCTTCACCTTCCAGAGGTATTTCATCCAGGGTATTAAGATGTCGGGGCTCAAATCCTGATCAACAACATCGCACTGTGGAGGGTCAGAAATGGACAGGTACCAAAATCCGATCATCAAGGGCTTTAACCCTGATCCCAGCATCTGCCGGGTCGGCGGTGATTTCTACTTAGTCACATCCACCTTTGAATTCTTCCCAGGGGTTCCCATCTTCCACAGCAGGAACTTGGTGGAGTGGGAGTTGATCAACTACTGCTTAACGGAGGACAGCCAGCTCAACTTGGAAAACTGCGGCTGTTCGAAAGGGATCTTTGCACCTACCATCCGCTACCATGATGGGACCTTTTTCATGATCACCACCAATGTCTCCCATAGGGGCAACTTCATAGTACATACCAAGGACATCCGGGGGAAATGGTCGGAGCCGCACTGGATCGACCATGTGGGTATCGACCCCTCACTGCTGTTTGATGATGACGGGAGAGTCTACTACTGCGGTACCGCCTTGGATGAACGGGGAAGACAGGGCATTGCCTTGTTTGAGATCAACCCCTTCACAGGTGAGAAGTTGAGCAGGACGGAGATCATCAGTTATGGAGCAGGCGGTAAACACCCAGAAGCTCCGCATCTCTACAAGATCAACGGCTGGTACTATCTCATGATCGCCGAGGGCGGCACCGAATACGGCCATATGGAAACCATTTTCCGCAGCCGCAGCCCCTGGGGCCCATATGAACCCTGTCCGCATAACCCAATCCTTTCCCACAAGGACTACATGGGTTCACCCATCCAGGCCACCGGACACGCGGATCTGGTGGAGGATGCCGCGGGCAGTTGGTGGCTGGTATGCTTGGCGATCAGGCCGCTGCCCACAACGCTGCTGCACAACTTGGGGCGGGAGACATTTCTCGCTCCCGTGAAGTGGGATGATGATGGCTGGCCGGTTGTGGGGAACCAAGGCCGCATCGCCCTGGAGATGGAGGCGGAGCTCCCAGCACCCTTAACTGGAAAGGCGATAACTGCGGATTTCACCGATGATTTTGACAGCGACGTGCTCGGCATGGAGTGGAACTTCGTCCGCAATCCCCGGCGGGAGAACTACAGCCTGACAGCAAAAAAAGGCTTCCTGCGGTTGTCAGCGGGGGAAGAAACGCTGAACGACTTCCATCCAACCTTTGTGGGCATCAGGCAGAAGGAGTTCGAACTGGTGGCCTGTGCGAAACTGCTCGTTGAGGAGATGGGGGAAGGGCAGCAGGCGGGGATCGCGGCGTACTACAACATGGATTACCACTACGAGATCTATGTCACACAAGAGTCCGGTCAGCACTATGTTGTCCTGGCCAAAAAGGTCCATGACATCTACCATATTGCGGAAAAGCGGCCCATTGACTTCTCCGGCGAGCTTGAGCTCCAGATCGAGACGGGCAAAGATGACTATCTGTTCAAGTACCGCCTGGGTGGCGAATGGATCACCCTGGGCACGGGCAAGACGGCGGGACTGTGTACTGAAGGGACCATGACGATGACCTTCACCGGGGTCTACCTGGGCTTGTTTGCCAGCAAGGGCGAAGTTTGCTTCGATTATTTCACTGTGAAGCAGCTAACTCAGTAGTCAACTGGGATGTTGTGATATGGATAGGGGCTTACCGGTTACCCGGTAAGCCCCTCGCTCGAGTACGGTAGATCAGTTTTGCGCTGGCGACCCGCCCTGACCAGCACGATTGCCGCGTTTTCGGTCGTAATCTAGCTAGAGAAATCTTTCCAGCGAGGAGATGCAGAAGATGGGAAGCAGAAGACGCGTTTTGGCCGGGATCGCTTTGCTGTTAGTCACTGTGCTTTTGCTGAGCGGATGTGTAGGCGGCGGAGGAGGAAAGCCGCCGGTTTGGCAGCACAAGCTGAGGATCTCAACTGAGGGTGAAGGCGAAGTCACAACAGTCCTTTCGCATTGGAAACTCGACACGCCGGTTGTGGAGCTGCAGGCAGTCCCGGCCGAGCACTGGAGGTTTGACCGCTGGATCGGTGATGTATCTGACGAGAATTCAGCGACCACAACGGTGGAGCTGGACACAGAAATGGCGGTAACTGCCGTCTTTGTGCAGGAGCCAGCTCATAATGGTCTGACCATCACCTTTGCTGATCAGAATCTGGAAGAGGTTATCCGGGAGCTGGTGCGAAAACCCGAAGGAGACATCACCTATACTGATGTTGTTGAGGTAAAGAACCTTTCTGCGCCTGGCCGCGGTATCGAGAGCCTGGAAGGACTCGAGCATCTGCCGAACCTGGAAATGGTCGACCTGCGCTACAACCAGATCAGCGACCTCACGCCCTTCGGCCGAAACAGCAGGCTCTGGCAGCTTAAGCTTTCCGGGAACAAGATAACTGATATCGAACCGTTAGGGTTGCTCCAGGGGCTGCGGGATCTGGAACTGGACGACAACCAGATCAGTGACCTGAGCCCTCTGGAAGAGCTGTCGAACCTCTCGTCGCTGAGTGCTGCCAACAACCAGATTGACGATCTCTCTCCGCTCACTGCCCTTCGGGATCTGGGAGCTCTCAACTTGGCAGGCAATCAGATCGCAGACATCGGTGCTCTCTCCGGCCTGACGAATCTGGCTTTCCTGAACCTGGGGGATAACCTTATCTCAGGCATCGGCGGCTTGTTGAACCTCAAGACGCTGCTGATTCTCGATCTGTCAGGAAACCAGATCACTGACATTTCTATCTTGCCGGAAATGACCATCCTGCACCATCTCTATCTGGGCGGCAACCAGATCTCGGATATCAGTCCTCTGGCAGCTATGCGCCAGCTCTGGGATCTGGACCTCCAGGACAATCAGATAGAGGATATTTCGTACCTGGAGGGCTTGACGGAACTGCGTATGCTGAACTTGGCCGAGAACAGGATCAGCGACATTTCTGCCTTGGTCGACAACAGCGGTTTGGGCCGGGACGATGTGGTCCATCTGGAAAAGAACTACCTCGACCTGACGCCTGGATCGGCTGCCATGGGGGCCATCCAGACGCTTCTGTCCCGCGGCGTCGAGGTGGATTACGAGCCCCAGTACACCAAATGAAGTGACACTTGATCGCGTTGAGCCCCGCAGCGGCTTCTGCGGGGCTTCTGCGGCTCCTAGAGCTCCGCAGCCTGCCTGCGGAGCTTGTTTTCTATCCTTTGCAGGCGGTGTTCGAAGGCACCGACAAGGGGGGAACGCTCGGCCCAGGCGAGAGCTAGAGCCCGCCTTGTGACCTGCCTGGCGGCATAGAGGTCTTTGGCTCTGTGCTCATAGAACTTGGCCAGTTCTTCAGCACTCGCGAGATCTGAGGCCGCAAGGGAGAGGATTTCCTGCCAGAGTACGGCCGCCCTGCGGTGCTCCCCAAGGCGTTTGAGCAGGAAGGCAATCTGCCTGATGATCCGCAGGTAGAGTTCGTCGTCTCGGGCCAGCTCCGCTGCTTTTTCCAGGTAGCGAAGGGCCAGGGGAAGGTCACCCCCGTCCGCAGCCAGCCGTGCCAAGGCTTCTGCCTCATAGGGGCAGCTGCACCTGCCCGGCTCCGTCTGCAGGATCGTCTCGATGCTGTAGAGCAGGGCGGCCATGGAGACGATGTCCAGGAAGTTGTGCTCAACAATATCCGCGAGGAGCCAGCCCTGTCCCGTATGGAGGAAGTCGAAATAGCGCTGGGGGATCTCATAGCCCGGGATGTCTCCGCTTCGCTCCAGGCACAAGATGTTCTCCTCAAGACTGTTGAGACTGCAGCTTTCCAGCTTCTGCCTCCACAGGCGGCGGGAGATGGGGAGCAGGTCAAAATGGGCCATGCCTGTGGCTCCGGAAAAACCCAAGCGCGCCAGGGCGAACCTGGTCTGGAGGAGAGGCACGTCAAACACCCTGCCGTTGAAGGAGACGATTGTCTTCTTCTGACGCAGTTCTTTTTCCACCAGGTGGAGAAGGGCCAGCTCTTCGTTGTAGTCCCGCATGAGGATCTGCTTTACCACAAAGGCGTTGGCAGTGAAGTATCCCAGGCCGACTAGGAAAGCGTATGTTCCCGTGCCGCCGGCGAGGCCGGTTGTTTCCGTATCCAAGAATATGGTCTCGTCAAGGCGCAGCTGGTCGCCGTTTTCTGGCCCAAAGCGAGACAGCTGGCTGTAGGCTGCTTGGCAAGCCTCCCCGAGAGTCGAGCGGCCGTGGTAGTGGTCGAGAGGAAGCTCTCTGGTAACCACATAACAGGGGCCAAGGGGAGTAACCGCTTCGGCGCCGTGCAGATAGGGATCTAGATCAGCGGTGCGCCGAGAAGGTGCAGGGCTACTTTTCTGGGGCAGCAGCTGGCGAAGCTTGCTGGTGAGATCCATGTCCCAACGCCCCCCTCAAGAGCCAGAGAGTGTGTGCTTTGCCGTTGGTCCCTACTTCTTGGGCCGGACCCACACAGGACGGGCAGCCCGCTTCGCAGGGGCAGTTTTTGATGATGGACATGGCTCGCCAGAGCAGTCTGCCGTGGGCCTCGAAGAGCTGCTCGCTGAAGCCGACTCCACCAGGGTATTTCTCATAGATAAAGACAGTCGGTTCACCCGTAAAGGGAGACTTGATCTGAGCGGTTACCCCCAGATCGCTTGGTTCGCACATCAGCTCCAGGGAGGCAATGTTGCCCAGGAGATGGGAGGCACCGATCAGTGCGCTCTGCAGAGCCCCTTGATCCAGGTTTCCCGCGAAGTCCTTGGGAACGCTGAACCAGTAGGCAGTGGTGTGCATCTCCTGCTCTGGCAGGGAGATGTAGCCCCAGCCTATGTTTTCATGGGTGTAGAACTTGATCTTTTTGTACATGTGCGTCTTGGCGGTAACCATCACTTCGCCCCAGCTGCGCCGGACACAGGGCTGAATGTCCTCGGCGACCACATCGAGCACTTTCAGTTCCACGTCCAGGTTGGCATCTGTGTAATAGTCCGTCTCCACTTCCCGGGCGTAGGCCTTCTGACCTTCCCAATCCAAGCGGTCGATATGGTAGGTCTTGCTTTCGTGGATGTAGATGGCATCTTCGTGGATGAGCATGGGGGCGCTGAACCGGTCAACTTCACCGATCACGACTGTCTTCCCATCGGTGGTGTCGATGATCGCGAAGTTCTCAGTGGACGCGCTTCGCAGTGAAATATGCGCAGCCGGGTAGTTCTCACTCATCCAGTACCAGCGGCCCTCAACCTTGCGCAGGATCATCTGTTCCGTCAGGTAGTCCAGGATCTCCGTGGGATCGACCGCACCGAACTTCTCGCCTTCCTGGAAGGGGAGTTCGAAGGCTGCACATTTCAGGTGAGAAACCAGGATGAACAGGTTATTGGGGTTGATGCGGGCATGTTCCACACCCCGGTCCATGAAATAGGCCGGGTTCTGGATCATGAACTGGTTGAGGGGGCTTGACGTGCCCACGAGCACAGCTAGGGAAGCCTCGTGGGTGCGCCCGGCGCGGCCCAGCTGCTGCCAGGTGCTGGCGATTGTGCCCGGGAACCCTGTCAGGACCGCAGCCTGAAGCGTACCGATATCTATCCCCAGTTCCAGCGCGTTGGTGCTGACCACACCCAGCACCTTGCCGTCTCTCAGATCGCGCTCAATCTGCCGGCGCTGCCTTGGGAGATGACCGCCGGGGTAAGCCCGGATGGTCTCGGCCGGTTCCCCAAGTTTGTGGAAGGCCTTGCGCAGGTAGGTGACGAGCACTTCCGTGTCCAGCCGGCTCCTGGCGAAGACGATGGTGGGGATCTTGTTTGCGATCAGCTCCCGGGCGATGCCTTCAGCCTCCAGAAGGGAGCTGCGCCTGATACCGAGTGGCTGGTTGACCACCGGGGGATTGTAGAAGAAGACGTCTTTGCGCCCGCGGGGGGCGCCGTTCTTGTCGATGACGGTCACCGGCCTGCCCAGGAGCGTCTCACCGTGTTCCTTGGGGTTGGCGATGGTCGCTGAGGTGCATATGAAAAGGGGATTGGCGCCGTAAAAACGGCAGATGCGCTCCAACCTTCTGAGCACATTGGCCACGTGGGAACCGAAGACGCCGCGGTAGATGTGCAGTTCGTCGATGACCACATACTTAAGATTCTCGAACAGGCGCATCCATTTGGTATGATGGGGCAGTATTCCGGAGTGCAGCATGTCTGGGTTGGTCACCACGATGCT
>DURQ01000053.1 GCA_012840725.1 Bacillota bacterium | reverse complement strand
GGGATCTGGCCTATACCACCAACGATATCTCCTACTGGTCCATGCTCCCAGCTCTCAGCGTCAACCAGAGCGAGCGGGAGAAGATCGGATCCTTTGCCAAGATCTGCGCCAACATCGGCCTCTTCGCTGTAGTGGTGGGGCTGGTGCCGGTGACCAACATGCTCGGAGCAAGGCTGGGCAGCATGGTGCAGGCCTATCACGTGTTCACAGCAGCAGCGGTTGTGCTGATGTGGCTTGGCCAGGCCATCACCGTCGTGGGCGTCAAGGAGAACCGGGAGATCTTCAAACAGGAGGAAACCACCACCCTGCGGGGGATGATCAAAGCCATCGCCGACAACGACCAGCTGCTCTTTGTCTCTCTCGCCATGGCTCTGTTCATGATCGGGTATGTGACCACAACCAGCTTCGGCATTTACTTCTTCAAGTACGCCTACCGGGATGAAGCGATGTATTCAGTCTTTGCCCTCATCTTGGGGGTGTGCCAGCTCGGTGCGCTGGCGGTGTTTCCCCTTTTCAGCAAGCGTTTCAGCCGGGGCAGCCTCTACAGGGCAGCTGCTCTCCTCGTGGTCGCAGGTTATCTGGTCTTTTTCTTCGCACCCATGAACATGCTGGTAATTGGCCTTGCGGGGATCCTTATCTTCCTGGGTGAAGCCTTCATCCAGATGCTCATGCTCATGTTCCTCACCGATACGGTGGAGTACGGCCAGTGGAAGCTGGGCAAGCGCAATGAGAGCGTGACCTTTTCCCTGCAGCCCGTGATCTACAAGCTGGCGGGAGCGATTGCCAGCGGCATCGTCGGGGTCACCGTCATCCTTTCAGGGATCAACGATGCCCTCACGCCCGATGATGTAACCCCAGGCGGCCTTCTGCTTTTGAAGTTCGCCATGCTCATACTGCCCCTGGTCTTTATCCTGGCCGGCTATCTGATCCACCGCCGCAAGTATATCATTGATCGGGACATGTACCAGCGGATTCTGGACGATCTGCGGGCACGGGGAGATCTGAAGCTTCCGTCTTGAGGAAACAAAGGGAGAGGAGATGCCGACGGTGAGCCGCAAAACCGCCAGCCAGTTGGTGGAGGAACTATACCGTGGGAAGCGCAGAAAGGGAATAGACAAGGACGCGGTAGAACACCTTCATGACGTTGTTGAGTTCTGTTTTCTCGATCAGGAGCGGGACAACATCCGCACCATGCACCTCCTCAACGCAGCCCTGCTCCATGATGTGGTGGAGGACTTCGCACAGGACGGTTACACCTTGGAGCACGTGCAGGCCCTTATCGGGCTCAGCACCGAGGAAACGAGGCTCTTGGACCTGTTGACCAGGAAAAAAGGGCAGGAGGAGAAATACCTCCCGGGCATCTGCGCCGAAGAGGACGCAGTCCGCATCAAACTTGCCGACCGCATCGCCAACTGCCGGGATCTGGCCGCTTGGGTAACCAAGGACCGGTGTTTCTGTGAAGAAGCCAGGGGCATCCACGAGAAGTACAAACGAGAAAACGCAGCGATCCTGGCCATGCTGCACCAGCATTTTGCGGCGGAACTCGCTGACCCCTCCCATGTGTTCTCCCGCCAGCTCAAACTGCTTGACCGCTGCATGCAGGAGCTGGAAAGGTTCTACGCCCAGTACCAAGGAGCAGCTCTAGAAGTGTAAAGCAAAAAGACCCGCACCGAGGGTGCGGATCTTGCGCGCTGTGGGGCTGGGTTTCATCAAGCCGAACCGCAGCAGGCGCCGAAACTGCGCTTGCTGCCGCAGGGGCAGGGAGATTCAGGGCTGAGGGGCTGTTTGGTGGCGAAGTCGTAGACGATCGCGCGATGCGGGCCGTTCTCCTGCTCGGGCTTGGCTGAGGCCCGCTCCATGATCTCTTCTGGAGAGAAACCCTTTAAGACCCAGTGGGGTACGCTGTGGTAGAAATCGAATACGACAAGGGCCAGTTCAGTGATATCGTCCTCCGTTACAGAGTCTGAGTTTTCCAGAAGCGCATAGACGATCTCCGGGGGTGACAGGTCTGTCTGCACCAAGCTGAAGAGGAGATCGAGGAAGTAAGGCGCCGCTTCATTCAGGCCGTGCTTCTGCAGGAAACGGCGCACCTCCCGCAGCTGGCGGGGGTTGCGGTGGAAGAAGCCCGGTTCACCCGCCTGCCATACCTCCTGATAGGTCAGGGGGCGGTACTCCAGAGCTTCCCGCTCCTTCAGCTCCCGCAGAAGGTAGTCCAGATCAGTGAGGCGCCCATCGCAGAAACGGCCCCGTTCATAGACGATGTGCCAGTTGTGGAAGCCGATTTCCCGCAGCACCTCTCCGATCCTTACCGTCTCCACGGGCTTTGGAAGCAGGCGGTTTAGCATCTCGCTCAGCTCCGCCAGGGTCAGGCAGCCGTAATAATGCAGCAGTCCCCTGCTCAGGCGGGCAATCTCTGTGTTGCCGGCCACTTTTTGGCGGTAAAGTTCGCCATCAAAGGCGTAAAAGATCTCCTGGTACTCCAGGGGAATGACGAGGTAAGCTGTGTCGTCGACGGTTTTCGCAAAACCGATGTACTCCTCCAAAAGATAATCCTCAACCGGATTGCCCACGGCAGGATCCAGATGGTGGGCTCTGCCAAACGTGGTGATCTCCCTCACCAGATCGTAGATGGACTGATCCCAGGAGAGCATCTTACCGGCGGCGATGATGGGCAGGCGCTGGCATAGAAAGGCCACGAGCTTGGATTTTCGCAGCCCGCTGACGCCCTTGATCTGGAAACGCCGGCAGATCTTCGTCAGCTCGTCCTTGGTCTGCCGGGCCAGAACAAGCTCCAGCAGCAGAGCGCCGCTGTCCGCGCGTTCAACCATCTTACTCACCGTCCTTCTCGGTTGAGCGCAGCTCAAGTTCTACGGGGCAGTGATCGCTGCCCAGCACCTGATCGTGGATGGCTGCATCCACAAGGCGAGGTTCCAAGTCGCTGGACGCCAGGAAGTAGTCGATCCGCCACCCGATGTTGCGTTCGCGAGCGTTCGCGAAGTACGACCACCAGGTATAGGCGTCACGTTTATCGGGATAAAAATAGCGGAAGGTGTCGATGAACCCCGCCGCCAGCAGTTCGCTGAACTTCGCCCGCTCCTCGTCTGTGAAGCCGGCGTTCTTGCGGTTGGCCTGGGGATTCTTGATATCTATCTCCTGATGCGCGACGTTCAGGTCGCCGCAGATGATCACGGGCTTCTCCTTTTTCAAGGCGCTGACGTACGAACGGAACTCATCCTCCCAGATCATCCGGTAGTCCAGCCGGGTGAGACCCCGCTGGGAGTTAGGTGTGTATACGTTAACCAGGAAGAAGGAATCATACTCCGCTGTGATCACGCGGCCTTCCCGGTCATGTTCCTCTTTGTTCAATCCAAAGCGCACAGCCAGCGGTTTGACTTTGGTGAAGATGGCCGTGCCCGAGTAGCCCTTTTTCTCAGCAGAGCTCCAGTACTGCTCGTAACCGGGCAGTTCGAGCTCGACCTGCCCGTACTGCATCTTCGTTTCCTGCACGCAGAAGATGTCAGCATCTATCTCTCGGAAAAAGTCCAGAAAGCCCTTGCCTAAGCAGGCTCTGAGACCGTTGACGTTCCACGAAACAAGCTTCATGTAATACCCTCCCCTTGGCTCAATTCTCTAGTGGGCGCCCCGTTCCTGCCGGAACCGGCAAAACAGGAAAAGCGGGGGAGGTAAAGGAGGAATACCGCCACATAGGAACGAAGTGTTTCATCTTAACCGGCCTAGAGCCAGAAGCGAGGAGGATTGGCATGCTTATCTTGGTCACGGGTGGAACGGGCTACATCGGCAGCCACACCTGTGTAGAACTCCTGAACAGCGGATACGACGTAATCATCCTGGATAACTTGGCCAATAGTGAGCGGGAAGTGGTGGATCGCATTGAAAAGATCACCGGCAAGCGGCCCCTCTTTTACCAGGCGGATGCCACGGATGAGACCGAGGTCAACCTGATCTTCTCCACCCACCCCATTGACGGTGTGATCCACTTTGCTGGGCTCAAAGCAGTGGGAGAGTCGGTGCAAATCCCGCTGGCCTACTACAAAAACAACTTGATCAGCACCATGGTGATCATGGAGAACTGTGTAAGGCATGGGGTTAAGCGCTTCGTCTTCAGTTCTTCGGCCACCGTGTACGGTGATAACGAGAGTCCCTTGGTGGAGACCATGGAACTGCGCCCCCGGGCCAACCCCTACGGCGAGACCAAGGCGATGTGCGAAAAGATCCTGAGCGATACCGCGCAGAGACATCCCGAGATGGCCGTCGCCCTGCTGCGCTACTTCAACCCAGTGGGCGCCCACGAAAGCGGCTTGATCGGCGAAGCACCCAGGGGCATCCCCAACAACCTGATGCCTTACGTCACCCAGGTGGCCCGGGGTATCCTCCCGGAACTGCGGGTTTTCGGCAGCGATTACCCGACACCCGACGGTACAGGGGTGCGGGACTATATCCACGTTGTGGATCTTTCCAAAGGCCATCTCGCTGCTCTAGAGAAGATGGGCCCTGGAGTGCACATCTATAACCTCGGCACGGGCCGGGGCACTTCAGTGCTGGAGCTGATCAACACCTTTGAGAAGGTGAACGATCTGAAGATCCCCTATCGGGTGGTGGAGCGCCGTCCCGGCGATGTGGCTGCCTGCTGGGCAGATGCTGCCAAGGCTCAAAAGGAATTGGGCTGGACCGCTCAACGCAATTTGGAGGATATGTGCCGGGACGCTTGGCGCTTTGAGAAGATGCGCGGCTGAATAAGACTCCGGCGGGAAGGGGTTTCGGAGGTAGACCGATGAAGAGACGGCATTCGATTCGCATGAAAGTCGTGGTCCTCCCCTTGCTCTTGGTGCTTCTGGCGGTGCTGCTCCTCGCCTTCGCCAGCAATTACGTTGCCTACCAGCGAACCCTCGAGCAGAAGAGGCTGGGGGGACTAGCCGTTGCCCAACAGATCAGGGCACGCTTGGCGAGCAACAGCCGTGCCGTGGCCGCCCTGGAAGGTGCGCTGCAGGAAGATGCGCTGCATGTGGCTGAGCTGGTGGCAGAAACGGAGCGGGAAGTCAGCAGCGAGCTCCTGGCTGAGCTCGCCAAAAAGCTGGGTGTGGCTGTTCTCAACTGGTACGACTCTTCCGGCAAGCTGATTTTCTCCGCTTCGGGCCGAGTGTCAGCAGCGGATCCCGCAGTCATGGCCTTTGTGCAGAGCGGGGCTGAAACCCTTGTTGAACCGGTGCGCCATGACATCCAGGATGGCAGCTACTATGTCTATGCCTACAAGCGGACTCCTGGTGGAGCAGTCGTCCAGGTTGGCCTTCCCGCAGACGATTTCCAGACGCTGCGGGAGGATCTGAGTCCTGAAACGCTGGTGGTGGACGCGACCAGCGGCGCCACCTTGAGCTATGCCAACGTCTTCGGTGCCCAGGGTGAACTGGCGGCAACAAGTCACGGTTTCAGCCAGGACCAGTTGTTGGCGGACAAATCGAAAAGCGAGGCACTGCAGAAGAAGTCCAACTACGTTGCCCTAAGAACACACCCCCTTACTGGCGAGATGGTCTACGATATCCTGCTGCCTATCTACGCCGATGAGCAGTACGCAGGTGCGGTGAATGTGGGTGTCAACTTGGAGATCGTTGGCAGAACACTGATCAACGGCATCCGGCTCTCGGCCATAATCGCGGGGGCGACCTACCTGGTGTTGGCTCTGGTGATGTTTTTAAACGCCTCTCGCCTGACAAGGGCCATTGACGGCATCAGCCGGCACATTAACGTTCTGGCCGGCAGGGTGCTGCACCAGCCTGTGCCTGCGCCACTCGTAAACAGAAAGGACGAACTCGGTCTGATCGCGCGGGGCATCCAGAGCATGCAGGACGCCTTGAGCAGTGTCCTGACCCGGGTGTATGAAGCAGCAACGGCCACGTCCCGAGCCAGTCATGAACTCTCGTCTTCCACAGAGGAAACCAGCGCCTCCATCGAAGAGGTGGCGGGAACGGCCAACGAGTTCGCCTCGACGGTGCAGTCCATGGGCGACAGCGTGACCGATGTGGTGCGGGCTGCCGAAGGCATCCAGGCCTCCGCGAGTGAAGGTCAGTCTGTGGTGGGCAGGGCCGTCGCCCGTTCCGGTGAACTGAAGGAGAGCATGGCCGAATTGGCCGAAGCCGTGACTCATCTGGGTGAACGCTCCCAGGAGATCGGCCAGATCGTGGAGACCATCACCGCCATAGCCGACCAGACAAACCTGCTGGCCCTCAATGCAGCCATTGAGGCAGCCAGGGCAGGAGAACACGGCCGCGGTTTTGCAGTCGTTGCCGACGAAGTGCGCAAGCTCGCTGAGGAGGCGGCTTCTTCCAGCAAGCAGATCGCCGGACTGGCTCAGTCCATCCAGGGTGAAACGGCTCGCACAGTGGAGGGCATACAGCGCAGCGCGGCTGATGCCGAGGAGAGCGCCGCGGCGGTAGCCAGAAGTGGAGAGCTCTTAACTGCGATCTTGAGGCAGATTGGGGAAATCACTGCTACCATAAGGGAGGTCTCCCGGGGCCTGGAGACGATCAACGCCGGCAGCCAGGAGCTCGCGGCTGCTACCGAGGAGCAGTCGGCCTCCATGGAGACGATAGCCGGAGCGGCACAGGAGCTGAGCACGATGGCTGAGCGCCTGCAGCAGCTTGTGCAGGAATTTGAGCTCGGCGGTGGGGACGCAGGGAAAGAATGATTCGGAAGCGACTTTCCCTTGCCTGAAAGGCCGCTGTTGGTTATGCTTATATGTAGAATACGAGAAAGTGAGGTGGGCCAAGTGACGATCGTCCTGTGCAGAATGCTCCAATGCAGCGGCGTTGGCCTGCCTCGGGTGTGCGGCTGAGTTTAAGTTTTCTCAGTCTAGTCTATCCTGAAAAAAAGCCAACGCCTCGGAAAACGCGCAGTGAGGAGGATGTTGGCTTTTCATGTATGTGAAGGCTGAAGACGTTCTGCCTGAAGCCCTCCTGGAAGAGATCCAGGAGTATGTGCAGGGAGTGGAGATCTACATTCCCAAACGGCCGGAGAAAAGACTCGGCTGGGGTGAACGCAGCGGAGCCCGCCAGCTGATCCGCCGCCGCAACCAGGAAATTGTCCGCCGTTATCAGCGGGGCGAAAGCATCGCCTCCCTGATGGAGCACTTCCACCTAAGTTACGACAGCATCCGCAAGATTGTGAGTGCCCACCGGAAAGAATGAGTCCCAGGCGTTCTTGACAGGCATCAGCCGCCTGCCATGCTACAATGGGATCAGTGGGGCCCACGAGTCTAGGTGGAAGGAGGATGATCAGTATGATTGTCAGGAGGTATGGCCAGCTCTAGCCAGCCTAGACTGCCAGAACGCAAAAGCAGGTTTGGCCGCAGATGCGGCCACACCTGCTTTCTCTTTTTTGTTACTCCCGCGAGTTCGACAACCACGCGCCCAAACTTCCCAGTTCCTTGTAGGCTGCTGTCAGCTGCTGTACATCCTCCGGGTCCAGTCCTTTCGCCCTGAGGCCCTCTGCGAAGATGTTCAGCGCTCTTCGGCGCTGTCCGAGCAGGGAAGGCGCCACGGAGGCAGCCCTCAAGGCCCGGCCTACGCCCAGGACGATGTCAAGAACTCCCTTCGCCATGGTTCGCCACTAATCATCCCGGGACTTCTGGTTAAAGGACTGGTTGACCAGGCCGGTCAGAGTGTCCAGGTAATCCTGGGTCAGCAGCAGGGCATCCTTACGGTCCATGCCAGCTGCGATGAGATTCTTGTGGAATGTCCCGACAGCACTGCTCATGGTCTGGGCCACTTCTTCGGAAAACAGCGTCTGGTAAAGCCCCTTGATCAGCTTGGGAAGCTTTTCTGAAACCAGATCGAGCATATCTCCGACTTCTTTGACCGGAACATCAAAGTTGCTCACTGAAACACACTCCTTTCAAAGATATTCAGCACCGGAAGGGTTACCTTTGGCATAAAAACCTCCAACACAGTGTGCGCTACCTCAGCATACAAGGCCTTCTTTTGGCTGCCTTTTATCATGGCTTGCACTCTCTTCTTGACTGGCTCGGGCAGGGGCTGCTTCAGCTGGGCCAGCTCGTTCTTGAGCGTCAGCTCAAGCTTGAGAACTTCCAGAAACTCGGCATCTGAGGCGATCATCTCAAGGGCGAGTCTCCTCTCCGAGGGGGAGAGTCTGTCGTGGAGCAGGCCCCAGGCCAAGTCTACATAGTCTTCTCTCTGCAGCATTGCTCAGATCCTCCTTCCAGCCAGCGGTGAAGCCGCCTGCGGGCGTAGTGAGCCTTGCTCTTCACAGTTCCCTCTGGCAGCCCGAGCATCTCAGCAAGCTCCCGATGGGTGAGGCCTTCCACGTAGAGCCCGTAGACGATGCTGCGTTCCAGTTCGTCCAACTGCTCCAGGGCTTCTCTGATGAACAAGGTAGGAGCAGCAGTGCCGGAGGCCGCCAGGCTCTCAGCTTGAAGGGGCAGTTCAGCGGAGCGCCGCCGCAGCAGATCCACCATCTTGTTGTGGGCGATCGAGAGCAGCCAGGCCTTTGCAGAACCTGCGGTGCGGAGCTGGTCCAGCCTCACATGGGCTGCCAAGAAGGTCTCCTGCATCAGATCTTCCGCCAGCTGACTGTCTCTCAATTTAAAGGCCAGATAACCGTAGACGGCATCGGCATGGTCTTTATACAGCGACTCAAAGTCCATTGCGCTCAGCCCCTTCACCCCTATAGTCGGTTCAGGCTTCTCTTTGGTTCAAGAGACGATGTTATGTTTGTGTTAAGAAAAACTTGGCCCCCAAAGGGATCTTGAACACCACAGCAAAGTGATATGAGTTGCGAAATCAAGCCGAGGAGGAAACCAAGTGGACGACAAGAGTGACTGCTTGCGCCGGGAGTGGATCGAGCTGGCGCCCCGCTGGATCGAAGAAGCCCGGGCAGGCGGTGATCTGAGCCGGCGGGCCCTGCTCGATAACTATATGCTCGCGGCCTGCGGCGATGTTTCTGGCCTGCGCATCTTGGACTGCGGCTGCGGAGAAGGCAGGTTCAGCCGGATGCTGCTCGCCAGGGGAGCGCAGTATGTGCTCGGAGTGGACAGCTGTGAGCTGATGGTCGAGGCGGCCCGGGAACTGCAGACTGGTCGGGATGAGTACATCCTCGCCGATGCTCAGGATCTGAGCTTTTTGGCAGATGACAGCTTCGATCTGGCCGTTTCCTATCTGAACCAGTGCGATCTCCCGGATTTCGACTCCAATGTGCGCGAACTTTACCGGGTTCTCAAAGCCGGAGGGCGGCTGGTGGTGACCAACGTGCATCCCATGCGCTCAGCAGGAAACGGTTGGCACCGGGCTCCCGACGGAACGAAACTCCATGTCATCCTGGATCACTACTTCTCCGAGGGAGAACGCCGATTTACCATGGGAGGCGTGCAGATCACAAACTTCCACAGGACCCTTTCCACCTATGTGCGCTCTTTCCTGCGGGCTGGTTTTGTGCTGGAGGATCTGATCGAACCCATGGCGACCCTGGAAGCCGTGGCGGAGTATCCGGATATCGCCGATGAACGGCGGGTGCCCAACTTCATAATTTTCGTACTCAAAAAATAAAGATTGCAGTAGCCTTGCAGCCCCCTTTTCTGTACACTAGGATCGCAGACAGGAAAGGGGCTGATCTCTTTATGGCAAAGGTTCTCGACCTGAAGAAAACAGTCTACGTACTGGTTCAGGAGCATCCGGAACTGGTGCATATCATGGCTGAATTCGGCTTTTCCAGCATCACTAACCCCGCGGTCCTGAAGACGGCGGGAAGGGTGATGACGCTGCCAAAAGGAGCGGCCATGAAGGGTAAAGACCTCGAGGAAATCAAGGCTGAACTGGCCAAGAGGGGCTACACTGTCATCAACTGATGCTGCTTGTCCGCGGGCGAAAAAGCGAGCAAACGGAAGTTATCTGGTGAAAATCGGGGAATACTACCTCTGGGAAGAAGCGCTTGACCTTCTTTGACATTGACCTTTCCTGATGTTCGTGGGAGAATAAGGATGCAAGGTCAAATTGAGGATCAAATCTAAGGAGGTAGAGAACATGTATCGCATGATGCCGTTCCGCAGACGCAACCGTGGTGAGGCTTTCTGGCCACAGACCTGGCAGGATTTCTTCAGCTGGCCTGAGTCCTTCTGGGAAGGTTTCCCCGGTTTTGGTGGCTTTGGGACCTTCAATGTTGACGTCAAGGAAACGAATGACGGCTACCACGTTCTCGCCGACCTTCCCGGGGTAGCCAAGGAGAACATCCAGCTCTCGTTGGATGGCGGCTACCTGACCATCGCCGTGCGTGCCGACGAGATCAGATCCGAGAACAACGAGAACTACCTGTGCCGTGAGAGAAGGCAGATGTCCAGCCAGCGCAGTTTCTACGTGGGTGATGTGGACCCCGCAGATGTCAAGGCCCGTTTTGAGAACGGGGTGCTGGATATCAAGGTGCCCCGCGGGGCGCAGGGACCGGATCGCCGTCAGATTCCCATCAACTAACGTAGTCGCTGTCTTGTGCGGAGGGTGCTGAGCACCCTCTTTTCGCGCGCACAAAAGCTCCCTGCGGCGGACACCTAAGGGTTACCACTTGAACATCCGAGGAGGAGTCCTCGCCGAGACGCAGAATATGGCAAGTAATACCAGAAACAATGGAGGGAGCAGAGTTGGCCAGCGAGGAACAGATCCGGTTAGCGGTCTTCCAGTGGCTGGAAGAGCAGACTCGGTTTGATGATGTGCTGGACTGGTCTACACTGTTGAACGGGTTCACCTTCGAGGGGCAGAGGATCAGTCTGGTGGGGCAGCAGGGCATCTGGAAGCCCAAGGTGTTCGAGTTCATCCCTCTCTCCATCCGCACTTCTTACCAATCGGACTACCGCGATGGAGTCACGGCAGATGGGCTGCTGTACTACCGCTACCGCGGTACAGATCCGCGGCATCGCGACAACGCTGGGCTGAGAGAGGCCATGCACAAGCAGGTTCCCCTGGTGTACTTCCACGGCTTGGTGCCTGGAAAGTATCTCTCTGCCTGGCCGGTGTACATTGTGGGAGAAGACCCTGTCAACCTGGCCTTTGTCGCGGCCCTCGACGACAGGCGGAGTCTTGAACCTGACCGCGCCGAAAGCGAGGGCGCTGAAGGCCGCCGCCGCTATATCACCACCAGTTTCACAGCGCGCCTGCACCAGCGGTCCTTCCGGGTGCGGGTACTGGAGGCTTACCAGAGCCAGTGCGCGTTCTGCCGCCTGCGCAGGGCGGAACTTCTGGACGCTGCCCACATCATCCCGGATCGCGATCCGCTGGGAGAGCCTGTGATCACCAACGGCTTGGCTCTCTGCAAGATACACCATGCCGCCTTTGACCGCCACTTCATCGGAGTCACTCCTGACTACACCATTGTCATCAGGCCAGAACTCCTCAGGGAAAAGGATGGCCCCATGCTCAGGCACGGCATCCAGGAGATGCACAACCAGCGTCTGATCCTGCCCAAGCGTCCCAGTCAGTACCCTGATCGGGACCTTCTAGCCCTCCGCTACGAGCAGTTCAAGAAAGCGATGTGACATGGAGGGGAGACTCTGTCTGGGAAGTCCTGGACAGAGTCTTTTTTTCTGCCGGTACTCCCCCAGACCGCCGAGAAATAGGTTTTGGAACAGGGAACGAAGTTCGGTTGGCGAATTTCCTGAAGGAGATTACACCAGAGAAGGAGCGAAAAGATGCAGACCCGGAAGGTAGACGTCGTTGAGAACTTCCATGGGACCTGGGTGGCGGACCCCTATCGCTGGCTGGAAAACAGCCGCGATCCAGAGGTCAGGGAGTGGGTTGACCGCCAGAACGAACGGACTGAAGAGTTTCTGAAGACGCCTGAGAGGCGCCCGGCCATCAAAGAACGCCTCGCAGAGCTGTGGGACTATCCCCGGACATTCCTGCCTCGCAAAGCGGGCTCTTGGTACTTCTACGAGCACAACAGCGGGCTGCAGAACCAGCCTGTGCTCTACCGGAAGAACGGGTTGGACGGTGAAGCCGAGGTGGTCCTGGACCCCAACCGCTGGAGCGAGGACGGGACCGTGGCCATGAGCGGCTTCAGCGTTGATGAGGGAGCCCGGTACCTCTCTTACACCGTCTCTGTCCACGGCAGCGATCGCCAGGAGATCCGCATCCGTGACCTGGAGAAAGGTGTGGAGCTGCCAGATGTGATCAAGTGGTGCCGCTTTACTAACATGGCCTGGTTCAAGGATCTGGGCTTCTACTACAGCCGGTATCCCCAGCCAGGTACCGTGGCGCCTGAAGACGAGAACAACTTCAACCAGGTGTACTGGCACAGCCTGGGTACAACCCAGGAAGAGGATGTTCTCGTCTTTGAAATGCCCGAGCAGAAAGAACTCAGCTTTTCCCCAAGCATCTCCTGCGATCAGCAGTATTTGATCCTCCATGCGTTCCGGGGAACAGATGACTGCAACGGCGTCTTCTACCGCAGACTGGGGCATGATCGCGAGTTTGTGCGCCTCTTTGAGCCTGGGGAAGCGGCCTACCATTACCTTGGTAACGAAGGCAGAACCTTTTTCTTCGCCACCAACTGGCAGGCCCCGCGGGGCAGGATCGTGGCTGTCGATTTAGACAAGCCGGGCAAAGAACACTGGGTTGAGATCCTGCCCGAACAGAAAGATGCGATTGAGGATGTGCGCTGCGTTGATGGAGGCTTTGTAGTCTACTTCCTGCACAACGCCTATGCTGTTCTGCGCACCTACGACCGTCAGGGCAGGGAGCTCAAGGAACTGGAACTGCCCGCCATGGGCTCTATCCAGGGTCTGTGGGGCCGGCCGAACCAGAAAGAGGTCTTTTTCGTTTTCACATCCTTCCTCCACCCCGAAGCGGTCTACCACTATGATTTCGAGACCGGTGATCTGCGGATCTTTGCTGAACCGAAACTCACCTTTAGGCCGGAGGAGTTCGAGACCCACCAGGTGTTCTATCCTTCCAAAGATGGCACCCAAGTGTCCATGTTTCTCGTGCACAAGAAGGGCCTGAAGCTGGACGGCCGCAGCCCGGCCTTGCTCTATGGTTACGGCGGGTTCAACATCGCCATCACACCCTTCTTCTCGCCCGTGCGCATGTGGTGGCTGGAGCAGGGTGGTGTTTACGCGGTGGCCAACCTCCGGGGAGGCAGTGAGTATGGGGAAGAATGGCACCAGGCCGGCATGCTGGCGAACAAGCAGAATGTGTTTGATGATTTCATGGCCGCTGCTGAGTGGCTGGTCGCGAATGGCTACACCAGCAGGGAGCGGTTGGTGATCGAGGGGCGGAGCAACGGCGGGCTGCTGGTGTCAGCAGTTCTTGTGCAGAGGCCAGAGTTGTTTGGCGCGGTCGTCTGCGTCGTGCCGGTCACAGACATGCTGCGCTTCCACAGGTTCACCGTGGGCCGTTACTGGGTGCCCGAGTACGGCGATGCGGAAACCAACCCCGAGCACTTCCAGTTCCTCTACAAATACTCGCCCCTGCACAACGTCAAGCCGGCAGAGTACCCGCCAACCATCGTCGTCACTGCCGATGGCGATGATCGGGTAGTTCCAGGCCATGCCTACAAGTTCGCCGCGACCCTGCAGGAGGCCCAGAAAGGAAAGGCACCTGTTCTCCTGCGTGTGGACACGAAGTCAGGGCACGGGCACGGCAAACCCACGGCGAAGATTGTGGAGGAACAGTCAGATATTTGCGCTTTTTTGGTGAAAGTGCTGGGGATCTAGGCATATCCAACCCGAATTTGGACTAAGTATAGAAGGAAAAAACACTCGCAACTCGAAACCTGTGTATCGTGTTTCGAGAAGGATATGAAGGAGGATGAATGCATTTGAGGTTTGCTGTCTTAACTGGTGGAGGAGACTCATCCGGCATCAATGACTTCCTGTACTTCCTAGCGCAGCGCCTGGAGCGGGAAGGCCACAGCCTCATCGGCTTTCGCCGCAGCTGGCTCGGCTTGGTGAACAATGATGCGGTGGAGCTGGACAGGAAGAGCCTGGCTCAATACCGCTTTACCGCCGGAACCCTGCTGGGCACCGAGCGTAAGAACCCCATAAAAGACGGGCAGATGGATCTGGTACTGAACAGCCTGAAGGATTGGGGGGTTGATGTGCTGATCGCCATGGGCGGCGACGATACCCTCGGCGTTGCGAACCACCTGGCTCAGATGGGTTTCACCGTGGTCGGCGTTGCTCAGACCATCGACGATGATGTATACGGCACCGACCGTTCCCTGGGCTACTACACTGCTATCTACCAGGGCGTAAATGCTGTGAACAGCATGGTGAACAGCAATGTTGCCCACGATCGGGACATGATCGTGGAGATCATGGGCCGCGACGCCGGCTGGCTCGCTCTGGGCATTGCCGTGAACACCCCGGCCTGCGCCTGCATGTGCCCGGAAGGTCCGATGAGTCTTGACGAGATGGTCAATGCCATGAACGAGTACAGGCGCATCAACGGCAAAGCAGCCCTGGCCATCGTCTCTGAAGGAATCCAGCTGGAAGGCGTGGACCGCTGCGGACTGCAGCGCGATGCCTTTGGCAACCTGGCCTATGCTGGAGTAAGCTACATAGTAGGTGACCTGTACAAAAAAGCCACCGGCAGAAATGCCCGGGTGCAGGTCATGGGCTACCTGCTGCGCGGCGGGACACCCGTGCCTCAGGATGTAGAACTGGCTGCTTTCTACGCCAACTACGCGATCGACCTGGCTTTGGAAGGCACCACAGGCGTCCTGGCTGCCCTGAAGGACGGCAAGCCGGCCACCGTGCCCCTGTCTGAGGTCATGGGCCGGAAGAAACTGGTTGATCCCGAGTACCTGAAGCAGCAGTTCAAGCTGCTTGGTTAGCTGAGTCATCCGGAAGCCTGAGGATGTAGGCGCTTACCGCTGCCCCGATCAGTGCAGCCAAGATGCGCATGCTGAAGAGGGGTATAAAGAACATGGAGACCAGCAGGGAAGGCCACAATGTGCCCAGAGCCACGGCCTTCACCCTGCGGGGGATGGTTCGCCTTTCCAGGTAATCCTGGAGATAGCGCCCGAACACCCGGTGACCGATCAGCCATCGATACAGTGAATTAGAACTGCGCAGATAGCAGTAAGCAGAAATAAGCAGAAGCGGTGTTGTGGGCAGGACGGGAACGACCAAGCCCACCATTCCTATTCCTAGGGCCAAGGTTCCCAGCGCAACCAGCAGGTATCTTTTGAGATGGGACTTAAGCATAGAACACCTCGCAACATAGTGCTGGTTTGATCATAAAACACCCTGGCATGGGAATCCAGTCCATATTAGTTAGAGGATTGGTAATGAATTTGCACCCTTGAACCCTCCTACATCAGGAGGGTTCTGCTGATCCGCGCGAAAAAAGCGTGCTGTCAGTGACAGCACGCTTTTCGGCGCACGTTTTGGAGCTCAACGAGTCTTTCCTGTCATTGCGCCAGCTTGATCGGTTCGTGCGTGTTCGGGCTGAGAGAAGCGATGGACGAATAGTCGACCTCAAAGACGCTGCCCTCAAACAAACGGAGCTCGCCGCCCTCGATCACGAACGGCCAGGACTCGTTGAAGTAATCCCCTGGTTCGATCACATCTGAACCTGGACGGACATCGATCCAGGCCATGAGGATGTACTCGCCGGGAGGGACGTCAAGGGTAAAGGACCCGCCACGGGGTGAGATGGACGTTTCTGCCACGGGATAAACCACACTGCCTTCCCTAGTGCCCACGATGATGCGCATTTTGTCCACCGCGTTCACGGCCCAGTAGGCGTTAACCAAGCCGTACCCGGTGTAGATGCTGAAATCGTAACCCCCCAGGGGGATCGCCGTTTCCACGAGCACATCTCTCACTCTTGACCGGGGCACCCCGTTGGCCAGCATCAGGCCGATCACCCCCGATACATGGGGGGCGGCCATGGACGTTCCCTCAAGGAACCTGTAGCCTGAAGGATAGGCGCTCAGGACACCATCCCAATTCCCGTTCCAGTCGGAGTCCGCGTCCATATCTCCTCCAGGCGCCACTACATCAAGCCGGAACCCGTAATTGGAGTAGGTGGCCTTTTTCGGTTCGTAAGGGTAGTTGAAATCGACGGCGCCCACTGCGATGACCCCATCGTAAGCTGCCGGGTAGTACACGGAACCCGTGCCTTTGTTTCCTGCCGCAGCGACGATGATCGAACTGCCATCCTCGATGACTCTTCGGACAGCCTCTTCCGTTAACCAATCTGGTGCGGAACCTCCCAACGACAGGTTGATCACATCCGCCGGATAAGGGTTCACAGGGTAATCCAGCAGGCCGGCGGCGTAGAGGATGCCGTTGGCCACATCAAAGACGCTGCCTTCTCCGTTCGCCGCAAGAACCTTGACAGGGAGAATCTCCACATCCCACATGACGCCAGCAACACCTATGCCGTTGTTGGTCAAGGCGCCGATGGTTCCTGCAACGTGGGTCCCATGGCCGTTGTCGTCATCAAAGCTGGCATAGGGGTTTACGAAGTTGTAACCGAATGCGGTGTCAAGCCGGCCAGCGAGATCAGGATGGTTGATGCTTACGCCGGTGTCAACTACAGCGATGCGGATAGAACGGCTGCCTCTTGTTACGGACCATGCCTGCGGCAGGCGAATCTGCCGGTAGTGCCACTGAAGGCCGTAATACTCGTCGTTGGGGTGGGTCACCGATAGAGCGTACATCCGTGTGTTTGGGGTGGCGTACTTGACTCCTGGCAAAGACAGTGCCTGTAGGGCTCCCCGTTCCACGTCTTGGTCTGCTCTGCGGACCAGATAGGCATTGAGGAGACTGATGCTGTCCAGTATCTCATAGCCCTGTTTGGCCAAGATCTCCCGCTGTTCCTCTGGGCTTACACTCTCCTCAAAGGCGATGATCAGTTCCGTGGGCTCAAAGTCCTCTTCCCTGAAAGAGCTGGTGCGGGCCTTTTCGCGCTCGCTGTTTTGCGAGGCCGCCGAAAACTGGGCTGTATCCACAGCGGACCAGGGGAAGTTGTGCACGACGCCAATCGTCCCCGAAACACTGGCGGGGACAGACCCTTCAAACACGGCCGTGACTTCCTTGGGACCGTCCATCACGATTGTCACCGGGTTTGAGGTACCCGTGACATCCCCTTCCCAGCGCAGGAATTTTGAGCCAACGTCTGGTATGGCCCTAAGCTGGACTTCTGTTCCCTGGTAGTAGCTGCCCTGTGGCTGGTACATGACCGTTTCCTGGACCCTGCCCTGGCCAATGACGGTGACGGTCAGCCGATAGGAGCTGTGGGAGCCAGAAAAGTTGACCACCTGCGGCCCGCTTACCTTTTTGGGCCCGTCAAACACCCAGCCTTCCTTTTGGGCGGTTACTGTCGTGATCCCCTTCAGGGGCGTGAGCTCATAGTAACCGTCAGCGGTTGTTTTCGCCTCGTCTCGTAACTCCCCATCAGCTGCAACCTTCACATCTGGAACAGGCTCATCGTATTGGTCCGTGACCGTTCCGGATACGCCGTACAGTGAACTACCCCCGCCGCCTCCTGAACACGCCGTCAAAAGAAGAGCTGCTAAAAGCAGCAGACACAACTTGCTCGGTGGCCGTTTGACCACAATCAGCACCTCTTTCATCCTTCGCCTTGCTGGACGTGGTTCTTCAGCCAAGCAGCGATATCCTGCATCACTTCTTCTTTGTTGAGCTCATTGAGGAGTTCATGCCGGGCCTCTGGGTAAAGCTTCAGTTCGATGTTGTTGATATTGTGGTTCTTAAGCTGGCCCACGAACTGCCTGACGCCTCGACCGTACTTGCCCACTGGATCCGCTTCGCCGCTCAGAACCAGGATGGGCAGATCCTTGGGGATGCCCTCGATTTCGTTGGGGTCATGGATCAACTCCATCCCGGTGAGCAGGTCAAAGAAGAAACCAGCGCTGCAGACCATACCGCAGAATGGATCTTCGATGTACTTCTGAACTTCCTTTTCATCCCTGCTCAGCCAGTCGAAGCGGGTACGGGGCCTTTTGATCCCCTTGTTAAAGGCACCGAAGGAGAGGGTGTCCAGCAGGGGGCTGGGTTGGGTCGGCCGCCTTCGCATCTGCCAGAGTGCGATGAACTTGCCCAGTTTTTCTGCCAAACCAGGATCTCCGCCCGAACCCATGAGGATGGCTCCAGCCACGAACTCGCCATATTTCTGCAGATAGCGCCGCATAAGGAAAGAGCCCATACTGTGTCCGAAGACAAACAGGGGAAGCTCAGGGTTTTCCCGCTTCAGCTGCTGGGAGATGAAATGGAGATCATCCACCACTCGATCGAAACCTTTCTCAGGCGCGAAATAGCCCATGAGTCCCGCCTTTTCACCGGTCTTTCCGTGCCCGCGGTGATCGTTTGCCACCACGATGAAGCCCTGTTCATTGAGGAACTCAGCAAAACGATGGTAGCGCCCGCTGTGCTCTGCCATACCGTGTGCGATCTGCACTATCCCAAGAGGATGCTGCACCTTGTCCCAGCGGCGGACGAAAACCTCGGTTCCATCATCCACCTGGATAAAGAGCGTCTGCACGACCTCATCCCCCTACCCAAAATGATAGTGTATTGTTCCATACGCCTTGTAAGAGTCCTCCTTCTATGGGAAAGAGAGGTTTTCTTGGCGGCAGGTGGAATAGAGTAGGGCGTGAGGAGTGATGATATCAGGATGGACAAGCGCATCTACGCAAGCTACGGACAGAGACCGGCGGAGCTCGTGAAGGAGCTCTTGGCCGAAATCGATGCGGCGAAAGACATCCCCTCTGGAGCGCGCATCGGCCTAAAGCCCAACCTGGTGGTGGCCAAGCCCGCCAGGGAGGGGGCAACAACCACGCCAGAGCTGGTGGAAGGGGTCATCCAGTATCTGCAGGATCACGGCCACAAGAACATCGCCATCCTGGAAGGTTCCTGGGTCGGCGCTAGCACGCAGCGGGCGTTTCGGGTGTGCGGGTACGATGACCTCGCGCGCAGGTACAGGGTGGAACTGGTCGACCTCCAGAAAGACAGCTTCCACCCGCGCCGGGTTGGCGATCTGGAGATAAACGTATGCAGCGAACTGGACCGCGTCCACTACCTCATCAACATGCCCGTCCTCAAAGGGCACTGCCAGACAAAGATCACCTGTGCTCTGAAAAACCTCAAGGGCTGCATCCCCAATCAGGAGAAGCGGCGGTTCCACGCTTTGGGCCTGCACAAGCCCATCGCCTACCTGAACAAGGCCATCAAGACCGACCTAATTGTCGTGGACGGGCTCAACGGCGATCTGGACTTCGAAGAGGGCGGCAACCCGGTTCAGATGGATCTCATCCTGGTGGGAAAAGACCCCGTTCTGATCGATTCCTATGTGGCGCAGCTGATGGGCTATCATCCAAGTGAGATAGGCTATCTGCGTCTGGCGGCGGAGTTGGGCGTAGGCCATCTCTTTGACGCGGACACGGAAGTCGTGGTACTCCGTCCCGCGGAGAACACCAGGCGGCTCTCCCCAAGCAGGGCAGTGGAGAGGCTTGCCCGCCTGGTCCAGGAGGATCAGGCCTGTTCCGCCTGCTTCGGCAGCCTGATCCACGCCCTGGCCCGCCTCGGTGAGCAGGGGCTCCTGCAGCGCGTTCCAAGGCCATTGGTGATCGGTCAGGGTTTCAGGGGCAAAACTGGGGAAGGATTCGGCATCGGCAGCTGCACGCGGGGTTTCACCAGCCATGTGAAGGGCTGCCCGCCGAGCGCCAGGGATATTCTTGAGCAGCTCGCAGGGCTGAAGTAACACCTGTCGGGCTCAGACAGACCGTCACGATGATCGGGAAGGAGTGTATGGCTGTGCGGAGGTTTGTGAGTCTGCTTTTGGTTGTGCTGCTGGCAGCAGCCTGCGCTGTTCCGGCAGCTGCGGAGGAGGACAAGCTTGCGTCGGGCCGCAGGTTCACGGAACTCTTTTTCGGCGGAGCGGTAGATGAACTCTGGGAGGTTTTCGATAAACCGCTGCGAGACGTTTTCGGCACGGTGGATGGCCTGCGGCTGTTTCATACTCAGATCGTCAGCGCCTTTGGTGCCGAACCTGAGCTCGTCCATGACGAGATCACTGCGATGCAGGGTTGGCTGGTATACCAAGCCCTGCTCAAATTCGGGGAAGCGGCGCCGCTGCTCCTGATCCAGTGGTCTTACACCGAGGACGGGATCATCGGGGGCATGTTCGTGTCACAGGTTCCCCGGGAGGCGCCCAGCGAGTTCCTGGACTACCAGACAAAGACCGATCTGCGGCTGCCCTTTGACGGTGAGTGGTATGTGTACTGGGGCGGGCGAACCATATTTGAGAACCACCATGCCGCCGATCAGGGACAGAGGTTCGCGCTGGATTTCCTGGTGCTGGTAGAGGGCTCATCCCATGCTGGAGATGGTTCGGCCAATGAGAACTACCACGCCTTTGGCCTGCCCATCTTGGCTCCCGGTCCCGGGGTAGTGATCGCAGCCGTTGATGGAGTCCCGGACAACATCCCCGGCGTGATGAACCCAGACCAGCCCTTGGGAAACTACGTGGTCATCGACCATCAGAACGGTGAGTATTCCTTCTTGGCCCACCTCAAACAGGGCAGTGTCGCGGTTCAGGTGGGAGCGCGGGTGGAGCCGGGCGATCTTCTCGGGCTGTGCGGCAACAGCGGGAACTCGAGTGAACCGCACCTTCATTACCATCTGCAGAACGCACCGGGTTTCCCGGGAGGACAGGGCCTGCCGGCTCAGTTCCAGTCGTACACGGCAGACGGCGTGATGGTTGAGCGGGGTGAGCCCGTGCGCGGGCAGGTCGTTGCCCCGTAAGCAAAACAGGACTGCCAGCTTTGGCCAGCAGTCCTGTTTTTGGCAGGTGGATCAGACGAGATCACAGGCTTCAGGCGGCATCCAGTGGGGCGGCATGCCGTCCCATTTCACGTTGCAGCCGATGGGGTTTGTGATCGGATTGGAGATTGGCTTCCCGGCAACCAGCTCTTCCAAGGCGTTTTCCAGATCGTTGACCGTGATCTTTTCAGGCTGCCTGGGGTTGTCTACGGCTCTGCCGGTGTAGACAAGCTTGCGCTCTTTGTCGAAGACGTAGAAATGGGGTGTGCGCAGCGCCCCGTAAGCCCGGGCCACATCCTGGGTGGCGTCGTGCAGGTAGAACCAGGGGAAGCGGTTCTCTTCCATCACTTTGATCATGTTCTCGTAGGAATCTTCCTCATAGGTATTGGCGCTGTTGGAGTTGATGCCCACGAAGGTGACTCCCTTGGGCTGGAACTTCTCCGCCGTTTTGCGGGTCACTTCGTTGGAGTTCTGGACATAGGGGCAGTGGTTGCAGGTGAAGAAGATGACCAGGTAATCACTGGTGAAGTCCTGCAGGCTGTAGTACTTGCCGTCCGTACCCAGAAGTTTGAAATCGGGGGCCTTGCTTCCTATGGACAGTGTGAAGGACATAGTATCAACCTCCTTAAATATACGTTTCCACAACCAGCAGAGTTTTCCTTCTCGGTGTGGAGTGTCGTGGTAAGAACAGGATCTCGCGGCGTGCGTAAAGAATACTCATCCAGAGACCACGGTGGGGAGGGAAAGGAAGATGGGGCAGATGAAAAACCAGGACCGCATAACAGGAACCATCACCATGGCTGAACTGGCCAGGAGGTGCGGCTACTCTAAGGCCACCGTCTCCCGGGCCTTGTCTGGCGATCCCCGGGTCAAGCCGGAGACGCGCGCATTGATCATGGAGATGGCCGAACGCTGCAACTACCGGCCCCACGCGGTCGCCAGCAACCTTGCCCGGCGGCGCACGAAAACCATCGGCCTGCTTTTTCCCTCTGCGCCCCGTACCATCGCCGATCCGTTCTTCTTGGAGTACCTTCATGGGGTAAGTGAAACCCTGTTTGAACAGGGCTTCAGCCTGCTGATCCCCCAGGCGCGCCACAAGCGGGTGACCGAAACCATCGAAGAGCTGGTGGCTCACCGCCGGGTAGACGGGATCATCCTCACCGAGCCCCGCCTGGAAGATGAGCGCATCGCCCTTCTGAGGGAATCAAACGTGCCCTTTGTCTTTTTGGGCAGCACCGTGGACGAGGATGTTTCCTGGGTGGACGGGGATAATAGAGTGGGGATCTGCCAGGGAGTCCAGGTTTTAGGAAGCCTCGGCCACCGGCGAATTGCCGTGATCCTTGGCGAGCAGGGGCTGGTCTCCACGGAGAAGAGATTCCTGGGATACCAGGATGGCCTTGAAGCACTGGGGCTGGCGCTGGATAGGGATCTGGTCTGGCCCGGCGACTTCACCCGCCAAGGGGGATACCAGGCGGTGGCCGACCATCTTCCTCAGATCCGCGCCGGGGAAGCCACGGCGATCATGGCCTGTAACGACCTCATGGCCATCGGCGCGATCCAAGCCCTGAGCGAAGCGGGAATGAGCGTACCACAGCAGGTGTCTGTGATGGGCTTTGACGGCATTGAGGTGGGCAAGTATCTTTCTCCGCCTCTGACAACCGTACAGCAGCCGGTCTACAGCCTTGGCCGGGAGGTGGCCAGGGTGCTGCTGGGCCTCATCGAAGAAGAGCACGGCACCGTCCACATCACCCTTCCGGTGAGGATCGTCAACGAGGGCAACACCATCGCGACAGCTCCGGACGGAAGGGCATAAACTGGTACGAAAGGTATATTGTAGCTACTGGGAACTAGTGAAGGGAGGATCTTGATGAAGAAAAAGGGATTGCTGCTGGTGGGCCTGGTGCTGGCGGTTGCCCTCCTGGCGGGATGCGACACCCGGGTCCTGCTCGACCTGGAAATCCCGATTGTGGTTGAGCCGACGCCGCCCCGGTATCCGGCAGAAACATGGGGCTATCTTTCCTACGACCCTTACACCGAACACATCCGCCTGGACAGCAAACCGTATCACGGCGGACGCTACCGGCCCCTGAACAACGCTGTAGTGACGGTGGTGGGCCTGGGTAAGTCCGTACGCACAGACCACGACGGCTACTTCTACATCCACGGTGTGCCCTACGGCCGCATCGAGCTGAAAGTGCAGCACAGCTGGATCGGGCCCCGTACGGGTGTTTATTTCACCGCCAACGGGCGCTGATGAGCTGAAGACCAGCACTGACCTTCGGGTTTCTGCTGGTTTTTCGTTTTGGAGAAGGAACTGGGCTCAGCATGGGGAAGTAACAGAATTAGGGATAACGTTCCCTGAAGAGGAGATCATAAGCAGCAAAGGAAAAGGATAGAATGGCACAAGTTGAGAGTGTACGAGGCGAGGCGGAGCTGGAGGAAAGACAGGCCCGCCTCGCCCTAGATCTTGTTGAACCGGGAACCGATGACGGCCTTCAGGCTGAGCGGGTCAGCAGGGAGCTGCCCCAGGGGATTACCTCCAAGATGCTCTACTCAGACGTAGCCCGCATCGCCTGGCCGTCGCTTGTGGAGCTCACCTTAACTCAGCTCACGTCAATGGTAGACTTGATGATGGTCGGCGCTCTTGGGCCGTGGGCCATCACCGCTGTTGGGCTCAGCGTTCAACCCCGCTTTTTGTCCATGATCCTGTTTCAGGCCATGAACGTGGGGGCCACCGCCATGGTGGCCCGTTACCGCGGTGCCGGCCAGCCAGAACGGGCGAACGAGGTGCTGCGCCAGGCGCTGTTCCTTTCTCTTATCCTCGCCTTGGTCTGCGGTGCTGCCGGCTACGTCTATTCTGAAAAGCTCATCGCCTTTATGGGCGCAGAGCCGGAAACCTTGGCGGGGGGCACTGTTTACCTCCGGATTCAGATGCTGACCCTGCCCATCTTCGCCCTGACTTCCACGATCACGGCAGCGCTGCGCGGTGTGGGCAGCACGCGCATCGCCATGTTCTACAACGTGTTGGCCAATGTGGTTAATGTGGTCTTCAACTACCTGCTGATCTACGGGCACTTCGGTTTTCCCCGCCTGGAAGTTGCCGGGGCTTCTCTGGCCACTTCCGTCGGCCAGGTGGCGGCGTTCATCATGGCGGCGGTGGTGATCCTGCGGGGCGATCACTATCTGCACTTCAGCTTCAAAGGCGGCTTCCGCCCCCATTGGCAGCATCTGCGCAATATCTTCAACATCGGCGTTCCTTCCATGCTGGAACAGCTCGCGATGCGGGCCGGGGTGATCGTGTATGTTCGCACGGTGGCGTCCTTGGGCACAAACGCCTACGCCACCCACCAGATCGGCATGAACATCCAAGCTCTGTCCTTTATGACCGGACAGGCCTTCGCCGTTTCCGCAACGTCCCTGGTCGGGCAGAGCTTGGGCAAGAAGCGCCCAGATATGGCCCAAAGCTACAGCAACCACACCCGCCGCTTGGGCCTTATCATCTCCGTCATCCTCGGTATCGCTTTCTTTTTCTTCGGTGAACAGATCGTCGGCCTCTACAGCAGGGAACCAGAAATCATCGCTCAGGGTGCCAGCATCCTCAAACTGGTGGCTCTGACCCAGCCTGCCCAATCGTCACAATTCATCCTGGCCGGTGCCCTGCGCGGAGCCGGCGACACCAGGGCGACTGCGGTGATCACTTTCCTTACGGTGATGCTGGTGAGGCCTTCCTTTGCCATGCTTGCGGTCAACGTCTTAGGTTTGGGCCTGGCTGGGGCCTGGTACGCCCTCGTCGCTGACCAGCTGCTGCGCTCCGGACTTGTTCTGCTTCGCTACCGCTCTGGAAGGTGGAAGAACGTCAGGATAAAGTGAGGCGGGGAACATGGCAAAAAAGAACTGGCAGGCAGGCTACTTGGTCCTGATCCTGCTCTTGTTCGCGCTGTTGGCGATGAACTGGACCTGGCCGGAGGAAGGCGGGGAGGAAAGCCCAGATGACCTGCGGGCTTACCTGCCGGCTCTAGTGGGCATGACTTACCACTATGAAGGCATGGGCATGGAATTTGCCTCCTTCACCCGGCGTCTGACCTTCGCTGCCCAGGGCCTTCTCCAGCTGGAGGATCTCAGCGGGACAAACCTTGCCCAGGTGGTGGAGCGGAGGCAGGAAGAGATCAAAGTGATCTACGCGGAAGAGGAGTTCTACGAGGGAGAAAGCCTGCTGGAGGAGGCTGTGCGCCGCAGCCGTCCCCTGGGGCGTTCTGTCGATCTCATCCTGCTCAAGGCACCGCTGAAGGTTGGTACAAACTGGCAGGATCAGCAGTTCCAGCGGGAGATCACCGCCGTAGGCGAGGTGGTGGAGGTTCCCCTGGGAGTCTTTTACGATGCGGCGGTGGTGAAGAGCAGAAGCCGCGACGGCGCTTCTGGTGAGGCCTACGAGTATTACGCCAAGAATGTGGGGCTGATCAAGCGGGAGTTCATCCTGGAGAGCGAGGGAGAGACCTTCACGGTCACCTCCAGCCTCAAGGCGTTGAGTTTCCCACCTGCCATGTGAAGGAGGGCCTGTCTTGTACGCGATCGGTATCGATGTGGGGGGCACGCACACCGATGCGGCCCTGCTCAAAGAGTCCCAAGTAGCTGCCCTGGCCAAGGTCCCCACTGATCACGGGGACCTCTTTGCCAGCACGAGGCAGGCCTTGGAAGAGATCTGGAGGCACTACCCGGGGGACGGGCCTGTCAGGCTCCAGCTTTCCACAACCCTTTCCACCAACGCAGTTGTGGAAGGCAGGGGAGTGCCCACAAGGGTTGTGGCCGTGCCCGGGCCTGGCGTGAACCTCAAAAGCCTTGGCCTGCCCTTCACCGTCCATGAGCTGCAGGGATACATAGACCACCGGGGCCGGGAAGCCGCTCCCCTGGACCCTGCTGAACTGAAGGGGCTGCGGGCTCTGCTCGGTACCGGTGAGGGGGAGGCGGTCGCGGTGGTGGGCAAGTTCTCCCAGCGCAACCCCAGCCATGAGCAGCAGATCGCCGCCGAACTCACTCAGTGGTACCGGGGCACGATCACCTTAGGCCACCGCCTGTCGGGGCGGGCGAACTTCCCCAGACGGATGATGACCGCCTTTCTGAACGCCAGCGTTGCCCAGCAGCAGCTGGAGTTTGCCGCGATGTGGAGGCGGGTACTGGAGGATCTGGATATCCCCGAAGAAGATGTGCTCGTCCTCAAGGCCGATGGCGGTACCATGAACCTTGCGGACTCCAGTGAACGCCCCATCGAAACCATCCTCTCTGGGCCCGCGGCCAGCACCATGGGTGCCCAGGCCTTAACTGAGCGGGAAGAGGGCAGTTACGTTATTGTGGACATCGGAGGAACCACCACCGACCTGGCCGTGGTGGTGGATGGAGAGGTGCTCTATGAACGGGATGGTGCGGTGATCTCTGGCTACCGCACCCTCGTTCCCGCGGTCCTCACCCGGTCTGTTGGATTGGGCGGCGACAGCGAACTGCATTTTTCTGCTGATGGAAAGATCACCATCGGCCCGCGGCGAGCCGGTGCCCCGCTCTGCTTGGGCGGGAAGGAGCTTACCCCCACCGATGCTGTGACTGCTCTGGAACTGGCGGACGTTGGCTCCCGGGGCAAGGCAGTGCAGGCGCTGGCTGAGCGGGCTGGGGAGTTCGGCCTGACCTGGCGGGAGCTGGCCGAACGGATACTGGAGGCCTTTATCGATCAGCTCTGCGCAGCGGTGCGGTCGCTGTACAGTGAACTGGAGAACATGCCGCTTTACACCGTGCGGGACGTGCTCAACCCACCCGATCTAAGCCCTCAGGCCGTGGTGGGGCTGGGCGCTCCTGCGCCTGTCTTCATACCCAGACTCGCCCAGGCTTTGGGCCTTCGCTACGAGGTTCTGCCCTTCAGCGCTGGGGCCAATGCCATCGGGGCGGCAGCAGCTGCCGTTACTCTGAGCCTGACCCTCCATGCCGACACGGAACTGGCCAGGCTGACCATTCCGGAGCTTGGCTGCCGGGAGCCGATTGAGCGGCCGCTCTTTTTTGACCTGGACAAGGCCCGCAGCCTTGCGGCTGACAGGCTCAAGGAGCTGGGCCGGGCTCGGGGCTGCGGGGAAGGCGCGGAGATCTATGTGGTGGAAGAGGAGAGCTTCCAGATGGTGCGGGGCTTCCACACCGTCGGCCAGAGGCACATGGTGCGCACCCAGCTCAGGCCGCAGGTGCGCAGGGTAAGGGGGTAGCAGACCATGGAGAAGGAACCACTCGTTGGCTTGGTGTTTTTCCCTGCCTTTGACTGGTGCATCAGCCCAGACCATCCGGAGCGGCAGGAGCGCCTGCTCTACACCCGGGACCAGATCCAGGAGGAGGGGCTTTTTGACCATCCGCGCCTTAAGGAATTCCGGCCGCGCCTTGCGGCTCCCGAGGAGATCCTGCGCACCCATGTAGTCCTTCCCAGCCTGGAGAGGAACGTTACCGAATCTCACCGCATCGCCGCCGGTGGGACGATGGTGGCGGCGGATCTTGTGGTGGATGGAGTGGTGGACCGCGCCTTTGCCCTGCTCAGGCCGCCAGGGCATCACGCCAACCGCATCGTCCACGGTGCGCGGGGTTTCTGCATGATCAACAACGAGGCGATCATGGTCGATCATCTGCGGCACCGCCTTGGGCCTGATCTGCGGATCGCCATCGTTGACACCGATGCCCACCACGCCGACGGCACCCAGGACATCTTCTACAACGACCCGGGAGTGCTGCATATTTCCCTTCACCAGGACGGCCGCACGCTCTACCCGGGGACGGGTTTCGTTTCAGAACGGGGCGGGCCGGGTGCCTATGGACAGACGGTGAACATCCCCCTGCCGCCGGGTACGGGGGATCAGGGGATGCTCCTTGCCCTGGAAGAGGTGGTGCTGCCCATCTTGGAAGAGTGGCAGCCGGACCTTGTGATCAACGCAGCGGGGCAGGACAACCACTTTTCCGATCCCATCACCAATATGGGCTTTTCTGCCCAAGGATACGCCCGCCTCACCGAGCTGCTCAAGCCGGACGTGGTCGTTCTGGAGGGCGGCTACTCCATCGAGAGCGCCCTGCCCTACATCAATGTGGGGCTGCTTTTGGCCCTCGCCGGGCTGGACTACTCCAGAGTGCGGGAGCCTGGCGGTGTGCCCGTCCGGGAGAGTCGGGATCTGATCAGGCAGGTGGCAGCAACCTGCCGAGAAGTGCGGGAGCTCTGGCGGACCAGGCATGAAGTTGATCTGAAGTGCGTCTTCGGCCCGGGGCCCTTTTTCGAGCGGCACCGCCAGATCCACTACGACACCGATCAGATCTTCGAAGGCCAGCGGGAATCCATCCGCCTGTGCTCCGAATGTCCGGGTTGGCGGCTGGTGATCACCGCTTCCACCCGCAGCCGCACGCCGGCGGCAGCGGTACTGCTTCCCTGGAAACCCTGCGAGCGCTGCTTGGGGGAGGCCCGCGCACAGTATGAAGAGCTGCTGGAGGATGAAAGTTTCAGCCAAGTGGTCTGGCAGGATCCCAGTTCTGCCCTGCAGGACGAGAAAAGTGGCAGGGAATGACAGGAGTTTCGACGATTTTCACGAAAATACTTGCTATCACGAAAACCGGGGGTCGCTTTATGATTCGTTGGAAGCGGGGCGGTTATCTCTTAGTCTTAGACGTCATCTTTATCAACATAGCCTTTATCCTGGCCTTATACCTGCGTTTTGACGGCGTGCCGGCTCAGTACTGGGAAGTCTTTTTCACCATGTTTGTTCCCAGCACACTGATCCGGCTCACCACCCATTACTTCTTCGGCCTGTACCGCCGCGCTTGGCGCTACGCCTCTGTGCAGGAAGCGCTGGCCATTGTGGCGGCGGTTACTCTGGGCACGTTTTTCGACGTTGTCCTTTCCCTTTTCTGGTTCCAGAGCAACCTGCCCCGCAGTGTGGTGGTGCTGGACTGGTCGCTGTGCATGGCATTCATCGGGGGAAGCCGCTTTTTGCTCAGGATGTGGGCCCAGCGTGAGGCGGCCCAGGCTCCAGAGGCGGCAAAGGAAAGCTGCCGGCGGGTTCTGATCGTGGGAGCGGGGGACGGAGGCGCTCTCGCTGCTCGCGAGCTGCGCAACCACTACGGCCCGCGCGTACGGCTTGTGGGGTTCATCGATGACGATCCTCTGAAGAAAAACCAGACCATCTTGGGGTACCCCGTTCTGGGAACCAGGGATGATCTGGCCCGTGTGGCATCGGAACAGCAGGTTGATGAGATCATCATCTCCATGCCCTCCGTACCCCGCCAGGTGATCCGGGAGCTGGTGAATATCGCCCAGAGCACCGGTAAGCGGGTGATGATCATGCCGGGCGTGTATGATCTTCTGGAAGGCAACGTCACCGTGAGCAAGATCCGGGAAGTGCAGATCGAAGACCTCTTAGGCCGCGACCCGGTGAAGGTGGACATCGCCGGGGTGAGCGGTTACTTAACCGGGCGGCGGGTGCTCGTCACCGGAGCGGGTGGGTCAATCGGTTCCGAACTGTGCCGGCAGATCGCGAAACTCAAACCGAAGGTCCTCCTTCTGCTGGACAACAGCGAGAACAACCTTTACGACATAGAGATGGAGCTTAAGGCGACTTCGGACGTACCCCTTGCTGTACTCGTCAAAAGCATCCAGGACCGCAGGGGGATTGAAGAGGTGTTCCGGCGGCACCAGCCGGAAGTGGTGTTTCACGCCGCTGCTCACAAACACGTGCCCCTCATGGAGCACAATCCTGAAGAAGCGATCAAGAACAACGTGTACGGTACATACCAGGTGGCCCGGGCGGCCCATCTCTTTGGTGCAGAGAAGTTCGTGTTGATCTCCACAGATAAGGCAGTGAACCCCACAAGCGTCATGGGGGCTTCCAAGCGTATCGCCGAGATGATCATCCAGTACCTGGACACCGTGAGCAATACCAGCTTCGCTGCGGTCCGTTTCGGCAATGTGCTGGGCAGCCGGGGGAGTGTCATCCCTCTGTTCCGCAAGCAGATCATGGCAGGCGGCCCGGTTACCGTCACCCACGATAAGATGATCCGCTATTTCATGACCATCCCCGAAGCGGTGCAGCTTGTGCTGCAGGCGGGAGCCTTTGCCGCCAAGGGTGAGATCTTCGTCCTGGATATGGGTGAACCGGTGAGGATCATGGACCTGGCCGAGACCCTGATCCGCCTCTCTGGCTTCAGGCCCTATGTGGATATTGACATCAAGGTGATCGGCACGCGGCCCGGCGAGAAGCTCTATGAAGAGCTCTTCACTTCTGAGGAAGGGGTGGACGCCACCAAACACCAGCGCGTCTTTGTGGCCAAGCCCACTTCGTTGAACCTGCCTCTGCTGCAGACCACCATCCATGCTCTCGAGACCAATCCCCAGGCAGTACTGCCTGGAGACTCCGCCTCTACCCTGGAGTTCATCCAGCGCTTCGTGCCCGAGTTCAAGCTGGTTGAGGCCCAGCCCGCACAGCTGGAGGCGGCAGTGGCTAGAGAGGGAAAACAAGCATAGACTAAGCAAAAGCTTTGTTCAGGCGGTGCTGCTCTGTTCGCCGCCTTTTTTGATCAAAGCCCTAAGGCGTGAAAGGGGAAAGACATATGATCAGGGCAGCTGTTGTTGGTTATGGGAACATCGGCCGCTATGCGGTGCAGGCGGTGAAAGCCGCCCCCGATTTCGAGCTGGCCGGCGTGGTGCGCCGCAGTGCCGCTGGTGACCTGCCGCCGGAACTGGGCGGGGTTGCGGTTGTGGAGGATATTGCCAAACTGGGCAGGGTGGATGTGGCGCTGCTCTGCGTGCCGACCCGCAGCGTGCCGCAGAAGGCCCGGGAGATTGTGGAGCTCGGCATCAACACGGTGGACAGCTATGATCTGCACGGCGAAAGCCTGGTGAACTACAAGCGGGAGATCGGCGAGCTGGCCAAGGCGCGGGGCGCTGCCGCCGTCATTTCCGCGGGCTGGGATCCTGGGACGGATTCTGTGATACGGGCCCTCTTGGAAACGATGGCCCCCCGGGGGATCACCTTCACGAATTTCGGACCAGGGATGTCCATGGGCCATTCGGTGGCGGCGAGAGCGGTGCCGGGCGTCAAAGATGCCCTGTCAATGACCATTCCAGCTGGTGCGGGCCGTCACCGCCGCCAGGTCTATGTGGAGCTTGAGCCCGGGGCCGAGCTGGGGGAAGTAGAGGCGAACATCAAGGCAGACCCCTACTTTAACAAAGACGAAACATATGTTTATCAAGTTCCTTCCATCAAGGAGCTGCAGGATGTGGGGCACGGCGTGCTCATGGAGCGGGTCGGCACCAGCGGCGAGACAGCAAACCAGCAGTTCAGGTGGGAGATGCGCATCAACAACCCGGCCCTCACCGCCCAGGTGATGACGGCCGCGGCGAGGGCGAGCCTCAGGCAGGAGCCGGGGGCCTACACCCTCTTGGAGATTCCGCCAATCCACTATTTTCCCGGCGATCCTGATGAGTTGATCAAGCGCCTGGTTTAACAGAAACGAAACACGGAAGATCCCCGGAAGGACTCTGCGAAAAAGCCTTCCGGGGATCTTGTGATTTTTTTGACATTGACTCCGTGTTAAGTTCTCGATAAACCGACAAGGAATTTCGTACCACACTGCGAATAGTAGTGGTAGAAATACGAAGGACGGAGGATGGCCATGAAGTACCAAGGTCTGAAAATAGGAGTCCCAAAAGAGATCTTAGCCGGTGAGAGGCGGGTAGCGGCCACACCGGAGACAGTATCCCAGTTTGTGAAAGGTGGCGCGCAGGTTCTGGTGGAGGCAGGCGCCGGCCTCGGTTCGTTTTTCGGCGATGAAGCCTACCGCGAGGCGGGAGCAGAGGTGCTGGCCGATGTGCGGGAGGTCTACGCACGGGCTGATCTGATCCTCAAAGTTAAGGAACCGCAGTTCCATGAAGGGCTCCAGATGCACGAGACCGAGCTGCTGCGCCCGGGGCAGGTCCTGATCACCTTCCTTCACCCCGCTTCCCCGGGGAACCACAAGATGGTGAAGGCCTTGGCTGAGCGGGGCGTTGTTTCCCTCACCCTGGACTCCATTCCCAGGATCTCCCGAGCCCAGGCCATGGACGCCCTCACATCCATGAGCACCGTTGCTGGCTACAAAGCCGTGCTCATGGCTGCCAACCGCATCCCCAAGTTCCTGCCTTTGATGGGGACAGCCGTGGGGATGATCCAGCCAGCTCAGGTGTTGGTGATCGGAACCGGCGTGGCCGGACTCCAGGCTATCGCAACCGCGAAGCGGCTGGGCGCAATGGTCTATGCCGCAGATATCCGCCCCGACGCCCGGGAACAGGCCAAAAGCTTGGGAGCACGCCTCGTGGATCTGGGCATCCCGGAAGAGCTGGCAGTGGGCAGCGGCGGCTACGCCCGGCATCTCGATTCCCAGTGGCTGGAGAAGGAGCGGGAAGCACTGCGTCCTGTGGTCGCAGGTTCTGACATCGTGATCACCTCTGCGCTGGTTCCCGGCAAAGAAGCGCCCATCCTGCTCACGAAAGAAATGGTGGAATCCATGCGGCCCGGTTCCTGCATCGTGGACATCTCCATCGACCAGGGCGGCAACTGTGCCCTGTCCGAAGGCGGCGTGGTTAAGGAGCACAGGGGAGTAATTGTCGACGGCACCAAGAACATCCCCGGCACCATGCCCACGAGCTCCACGGCCATGTTCTCGAAGAACGTGTTCAACTTCGTGGAAAACCTCGTGGCAGACGGAAAGCTCAACCTCAACCTGGAGGATGAGATCATCCGGGCCACCCTGGTGACCAAAGACGGCCAGATCGTACACGAGGGAACGCTGGAATCCATGCGGGCAAGGGGAGTAATTTAGAGATGCGGGAGTTTGTCTTGGTCCTCGCCTTCGTGGGGGCAGCCCTTCTCGGGCATAAGCTGATCAGCGAGGTGCCCAGCCTGCTGCACACTCCGCTCATGTCGGGTATGAACGCCCTTTCCGGGATCACCGTCGTGGGAGCGATCACCGCGACTGGGCTGGCCCTGGCCACCGGCAGCAAGCTGGTTGGTTTTGTGGCGATCGTCCTTGCGATGATCAACGTGGTGGGCGGCTTTCTCGTCACTGACCGCATGCTCCGCATGTTCAAAAGCGAGCGGGGGAGGAACTCCTAGATGCTGAGCTCGTATCTGTTCCTACAGCTCGTCTGTATAGCTCTTTTCATCTACGGCATCCGCCTGATGAACTCGCCCGAAACCGCGGTTGGGGGCAACCTGATCGGTGCCCTGGGCATGGCGGGAGCCACCATCATGACCATGCTCGAGGCCGAGGTGCTCACCGTGGGCACGGTCTGGGCGGGGCTCTTGGTAGGCTCAGCTCTTGGTGTCTGGCTGGCCTCAGCCGTGAAGATGATCCAGATGCCCCAGATGGTCGCCTTGTTCAACGGCTTTGGCGGTGCCGCGTCCTTCATGGTCGCGACCCTTACCGCACTCCAAGGCGGGCTGAACACCTTCGCCCTTTTCACTTCCGGCCTGGCCATTGTGGTTGGAGGGGTAACCTTCAGCGGCAGTCTGGTGGCCGCGGCTAAGCTGCACGGGCTGATGAAACAGCGGCCGGTACACCTCAAGGGCCACAACACCTACCTGTGGGTGAGCGGCTTTGTCATGGTCCTGGCAGTTATCGGGATGACCTTCCAGATCGGAACGCCGGGGCTGCACGCCGCGCTCCTGATCATCTTTTCCCATCTCTTTGGCTGTGTCTTTACCATCCGGGTGGGCGGCGCGGATATGCCCATCACCATCTCGCTTCTGAACTCCTTCTCAGGCGTGGCGGGTTCAGTGGCTGGCTTTGCCCTGCCCAACGGCGCGCTCCTGGTCGTCGTGGGTTCCATTGTAGGTGCCTCAGGTTTGATCCTGACTCAGATAATGTGCCGGGCCATGAACCGCACTCTCTTGGATATCCTCCTGGGCCGCACCACGGTGCTGCCGGGCAGCGCCGCACAAACTGGAAGCCAAGCGCCCCTGGAGCCCGCACCCGAAGGGGCGCCTGAGCCTGCGCAGCCGGATTTACCCTCCTGGCAGGAGGCGCTGTGCGGTGCTGAGAAGGCGGCCATCATCCCCGGTTACGGCATGGCCGTGGCCCAAGCGCAGCTCCAGGTCAAGCAGCTGGCCGAGCTTCTCGAAAGTCGCGGGGCTGAGGTGCGCTTCGGCATCCACCCGGTGGCGGGCCGCATGCCCGGCCACATGAATGTTCTCCTTGCGGAAGTGGATGTGCCCTACGACAAGCTCTGCGAACTGGACGAGATCAACGCCTTTCTGGAACAGGCCGATCTGGCTGTGATCGTGGGGGCCAATGACGTGGTTAACCCCGCAGCCATGGAAGCGGAGGGCACACCCATCTACGGTATGCCCATTATCCGGGCCGATCTGGCCAAGAACGTGCTTGTCTGCAACTACGATACCAAACCCGGTTACGCCGGCGTGGATAACTCCCTCTACAAGATGGACAAGGTACACCTCCTCCTGGGCGATGCCAAGGACAGCCTGGCTGAGCTCATCGCGGTGCTCAAAGGCGGCACTGCTGAGCGCCCAGACGGGCCAGAGCAGGACGCAGCACCTGAAGAGAGCCCTGCCGCCCTGATCAAGGCCGCACAGCGGGTGGTGATCGTGCCCGGCTACGGGATGGCCGTGGCCCAGGCTCAGGCACAGGTTAAGTTCCTGGTGGATCTGCTGCAGAGCTGGGGTAAGCGGGTGGAGATCGCGGTGCACCCAGTGGCGGGCCGCATGCCCGGTCACATGAATGTCTTGATGGCCGAGGTGGATATCCCCTACGAGCTGCTCTTGGAGATGGATCAGATCAACGACCAGTTCAAAGATGTCGACGTGGTGATAGTGGTCGGGGCAAACGATGTGATCAACCCCGCGGCCAATACTCATGAGGGAACGCCCATCTACGGCATGCCGGTCCTGAGAGCTTCCGAAGCCCGACATGTCATCGTCTACAACCTGGACCGCTCGCCGGGCTACTCCGGGGTGGAGAACACCCTCTACGATATGGACCACTGCATCTTCGTCCCGGGCGATGCCGCGGTGACCCTCCAGGCGCTCCTGGAGGAGCTTAGGGCGGCGGGATAGGGCAGGCTTCACAGACGCATAGGAGAGATGATGGGGAGCCGTTTTTCCAGGCAGCAGCCTGAGAGGCGGCTCTTTTGTCGTGATTGACGGGGCTGCGGGGCTTGGGTAGAATGGAGCTGGAAAAGGGGGCAGCCTTTGTGGAGTCAATGCGCTTGGTCAGCCGGGCACACAAACCGGAAGATACTGTGGTCACAGTGGGGCAGGTTAGGATTGGCGGGGGACAGCCGGTGTTCATCGCCGGTCCCTGCTCGGTGGAGGATGAAGAGCAGATCAGGGAGATCGCCGAGGAGATCAAGGACTGCACCCACATCCTGCGGGGCGGCGCTTTCAAACCGCGCACCTCGCCCTACAGCTTCCAGGGTTTGGGCGAAGCGGGCCTGCGCCTCCTAGCTGAGGCCGGACACGCGGTGGGGCTGCCCGTGGTGACCGAGGTTCTGTCGGAAACAGAGGTGGAGCTGGCAGCCGCATACGCAGATATGCTCCAGATCGGCGCCCGCAACATGCAGAACTATCCCCTTCTGAAAAAAGTGGGGGCCCAGGGGAGGCCTGTTCTCCTCAAACGGGGTTTTGCCGCTACCATTGAGGAACTGCTGCTTGCCGCGGAGTACATATTGGCCGCTGGGAACAGCCAGGTAGTCCTGTGTGAGCGGGGCATAAGGACGTTCAGCGGTTCTTTAACCCGCTTCACTCTAGATTTGAGCGCAGTGCCTATCCTCAAGGAACTGACCCACCTGCCCGTGATCGTCGACCCAAGCCACGGCACGGGGCGCTGGAATCTGGTGGAACCCCTGGCCAAAGCGGCTTTGGCCGTGGGCGCAGATGGGATCATGGTTGAGGTGCACAACCATCCACAGGAAGCCCTGTCTGACGGCCCCCAATCGCTCAAGCCCGAGAGGTTCCGGGCTCTGGCCGGGGAACTCACCGCCTTGGCGGTATTTCTACAGAAGCGCCGGGAAGGGGAACAGTGATGGACAAGATCGTCGTGCAGGCTCCTTCCGGATCATACAACATCCACTTCGGCCCCGGGATCTGGGCGGAGGTTGAGCAGTTCGCCCGGGGCTACGATCAAGCCCTGGTGGTGAGCGACGGGAACGTGGCGCCCCTTTACGGCCACCGCCTGCCTTTCCCCAAGTGCGTCCTCGAGCCGGGGGAAGAGACCAAGAGCTTCAGAACCATCGAGGTTCTCGTGGACGACTGGGCGGAGCGGGGCCTGAACCGCTACAGCTTGGTCATTGCCCTGGGTGGAGGAGTGATCGGCGATCTGGTGGGACTGGCCGCTTCGGTCTTCCGGCGGGGTATTGCCTATGTGCAGATACCCACTACCCTCCTTGCCCAAGTGGACAGCGGGGTGGGCGGCAAGACGGGGATCAACACGGCTCACGGCAAGAACTTGGTGGGTACCTTCTACCAGCCCTGGGGAGTCTTCATCGATCCGGTGGTGCTCCGCACCCTGCCTGAACGGGAGATCACGAACGGCCTGGGCGAGGTGCTCAAGTATGGGATAATCAAGGATAGGGCGCTCTTTGAGGCGTTGGGGCGGCACATCGATGCTTTCTATGACGTGGATCTGGAGTTCGTCGGCCCGGCAGTCAGGCGCTGCGTGGAGATCAAGGGGGAGATCGTTGCCGCAGACGAGACCGACTGGGGCCCCCGGCACATCCTCAACCACGGCCACACCTTCGGCCACGCCATAGAGTGGGCCACAGGATACAACAAGTACAACCATGGAGAGGCGGTGCTCATGGGCATGGTCCTGGAAGCCCGCTTGGCCCACCGCCTGGGTATGCTGCTCGCTGAGGAACTGATGCGGATTGAAGAGGTGCTGCGGCGGGTAAGACTAGAGTACAGCTTCGCCCATCTGGATAGGGACGGGGTGATCGAGGGCATGCTCCAGGACAAAAAGAACCGCCAGGGGTGCATCGCTTTCATGCTGCCCCGGGAGATCGGCTCGGTGGAAGAGGTGCTGCTCGGCGTGGAAGAAGTGGAGAAGTACTGGGAAGAGGTGACTGCTCAATGAAAGTGCTGGTGCTCCACGGCCCCAACCTGAACCTCTTGGGGCGGCGGGAGCCGGAGATCTACGGCTCCAAGACTCTGGATCAGATTAACGAAGAAATCGAGGCCCTCGCCAGCCAGCTTGGCCTTGAGGTGGATTTCTTCCAGTCCAACCATGAAGGAGCGCTGATCGACCGCATCCAGCAGGCCGCCGGGGTGTACAGCTGGATCGTGTTCAACCCGGGGGCCTTCACCCATTACAGCTACGCCCTGCGGGATGCCATCGCGGCGGCCGGGGTGCCCACCATCGAGGTGCACCTGAGCAATATCCAGGCGCGGGAAGAGTTCCGGTCGCGCTCGGTGATCGCTCCGGTGTGTGCCGGCCAGATCAGCGGTTTCGGAGCCGTCTCCTATTTCTTAGCCCTCTACACCATCTTCGAAGAGGCTGGGGGAGTCTAGCTCGATGATCAGCTTGCTCGCAGCCAGCAGGCTGCGGCAGGTGTAGTCGGCCTGTTCCGTGGTTTTCTCTCTGGACTTGATAAGGATGGTGCGGGTTCCCGCGGCCCTGCCCGCTTGGATATCCATGTCCCGGTCGCCGATCATGTAGCTGGCGGCCAAATCGATATTATACTTCTCAGCCAGGCCTAGAATCAGGCCTGGTTTTGGTTTGCGGCAGGCGCAGCCCTCTTTCGGTTTGTGGGTGCAGGCGGCGATCTCGGTGAACTTCCCGCCACCGGCAGCCACTTCTTGAGCGAGCTTTTCGTGGATGGCATCGAGCTCAGCCTGGGTCATGTAGCCGAGGCCGACGCCGCCCTGGTTGGTCACGACAAAGGCCAGGTAGCCCGCGTCATTCAGCCGCCGGATCGCCTCTGGCACGCCGGGCAGGATCACCAGCTCCTCGGGGTTATTGGGCGGCCGGAAACCGTAGGACTTGTTCAGCACCCCATCGCGGTCGAGAAAGACTGCCTTTCTTCTGCTCATCTCTGCTTCCTTTCCTATCTGTTTTTGGGTTAGAAAAATGGCACAGGCCTTTCCTCCTGTGCCATCTTTCTATCAACCCTTGACTTAGAAACGCTCGTTGAGCATCTCCTGGATCACTTCTTCGATCTGGTAGCGGCCTTCGGCGAGGGACAGGTCGATGTCCTCACCCAGGAAGACCTTGGTGACCATCTCGGAGATCAGGCCGCGGCACTCTTCCCAAGCAGCGATCTTGGGCTGCCAGTAGCCGTACTCGAAGGCCTCCAGGTTGGCGATGGCTGCCTTGTGCGGGTTGGCAGCGAGCCAGGCCTGGTACTCGGGATGGGAGAGGCCGGAGTAGGTGACCGGGAGGTAACCGGTCTTGGTGGCGAAGTAGACCGTGTTATCCGCGTTGGTCAGCCACTTCACGAACTTGGCGGCGGCTGCCTTCTCCTCTTCGGTAGCGGCGTCGAACAGGGCGATGTTGGTGCCCATGAACGGTGCGCCAGGCCGTACGCCGGAGGGCAGGGGAGCGGTGCTGAACTCAAACTTGCCGCCCACCGAATTCTCCGCGTAGGTGATGCCGGCGGAAGAGCCGATGTACATGGCGATCATGCGGTCGCCGAAGGAGGCATCTTCGTAGCCGTCGATCAAGAGGGCGGAGCCGTCTTCCAGCATGCCGATCATCTGCTGCAGGGCCTTCTTGCCTTCCGGCC